>NZ_JAFCJI010000004.1 GCF_018131105.1 Bradyrhizobium manausense
AGCGCTGCAATCTTCTTGTCGTCCTTGTCGACGCAGGTGACGTCGTGACCGAAATCCGCAAAGCAGGCTCCGGACACAAGTCCAACATAGCCCGTGCCGATCATCGCGATTCGCATGAAAAACTCTTTCCGTTGAAGACGGATGTTCCACTGAACACCCTAGACCATTTCTCTATCCGGTCGCACGCCCAACATTAGGGCAGCCTGCTTCGCGAACCGAACAAACCTTAAACGATGCGCGTGACAGGCAACCGATCGAACATGGCGGCCTGATCGCGGAGATCCACCTCGTGCCGGTCCATTGTGACGAAACAGTGCACCGCGCGTGGCGATGTCCCGTCGAGCGGGTCGCTCGTCGCAAATTTCGACGAGTTCCACAAGCGTCAGAAGTGACGATCACACGCCGTGGTACTTCCGGTACCATTCGACGAAACGAGCGAGCCCTTCCGCGATCGAGGTCGACGGCGAGAAACCGACGTCGCGCTGGAGGGCGGAAATGTCGGCGCGCGTCTCGAGCACGTCGCCGGCCTGCATCGGCAGGAGCTCGCGGATCGCAGGCTTGCCGATGATCTTCTCGAGCGTCTCGACGAACTGGAGCAGCTTCACCGACTTGTTGTTGCCGATGTTGTAGACGCGATACGGCGCATAGCTCGACGAATTTTCCGGCGCTTCCGCGTTCCACGCGGGATTTGGCGCAGCAGGCCGATCGAGGGTGCGGATCACGCCTTCGACGATGTCGTCGACATAGGTGAAGTCGCGCCACATATCGCCATGATTGAAAATCCTGATCGGCTCATTGGCAAAGATCGCACGCGTGAACAGCCACGCGGCCATGTCGGGCCGACCCCACGGACCGTAGACCGTGAAGAAACGAAGACCGGTCACGGGCAGCTTGTGAACATGCGCAAAAGTATGCGCCATCAGCTCGTTGGCCTTCTTGCTCGCGGCATAAAGGCTGACCGGATGGTTGACCGATTGCTCGGTCGAGTACGGCAAGGTGCGATTGGCGCCATAGACCGAGCTCGACGATGCATAGACGAGATGCGCCAGGCCATGGCGCCGGCCGGCTTCGAGCACGGTGACGAAGCCGTCGCAATTGGCACGGATGCTGGTGATGGGGTCGTCGATCGAGGCGCGGACGCCCGGCTGCGCCGCGAGATGGACGACCCGATCGGGCGCGACTTCATCGAAGACGCGTATCACCGCGGCAAAATCAGCCAGGTCGATTTCGTGGAAGCTAAATCCGGGACGATGCCTGAGCGTTTCGAGGCGCGCGCGCTTCAGCGCCGGATCGTAATACGGCGTGAACGCGTCGACGCCTACGACCTGTTCGCCACGGGCCAGCAGTCGTTCGCAAACATGCATTCCGATAAAGCCGGCAGCGCCAGTAACCAGCACAGGGGCCAAGGCCAAACTCTCCGCTGTTTCGTTCTTCTGCACTGCAATGCCAGACTGGGCCGGCGGAGGCAAGGCTTCAAACCTTCGTGCCGTCGCGTCGGAAAGCGACGCGCTCGGCGACATCAAGCAGTCAGCTGCGCTGGCTTGCGGATACAGGAAAGCAGGGATGCGAAATCACGAGTCCGCGATCCTGAGCGTACCGGCGAAACACCTGGCGTACTTCTTCCGGTTGGCTACACATCTTGTCCAGCAACACCGCCCGCGTTGCCGCGGGCGTGCCCTGATAGATGACAACGGCCGTCGGAAGCTGTCGGGCGCCGACTATGTCGACGAAGTCATTGAGCGTCTGCTGCCTGAGCTTTTCAGGCAGGAAGTTGTATGCCCGCAACGCAAGTGGCGCGCGGAACAGCTGCACCCACATCTCGTGTGGTGCGAACGCGTAGGACTGGGTCAAATAGGAAATGGCGTTTGGACCAAAGCCGAGCGTGCGCGTTTCCGCCCAATAGAGCGCCAACCAGCCTATCGATTCCGACGGTGAGCAGCCGATGAGCTGCCTGGCGGCATCCGTGACGTTCGGCAGCCTCGTATCCATGGCCGCCGCGTCGCCGGCTTCAAAGGCATTGCTCAACAGCCGGAGCTGGATCAGGAGCACATTGCGCCTCAGCTTCGGATCGCAAAGCCCCTCCGCGTCGGTCCTGACCCGGGTCACGATCCGGTCGAGCGCCGCGCTGTCGTAGCGCTCGCCGCGCATCAAGTGCGACGCGATATCCTGCAAGGTCGGTCGGAACGTGTAGCTTGCGACCGATGTCAGCCAAACGAGTGCCATCACCACGAGGACGGCATTCAGAATGGCGGCCGAGATCACCACCGGCCGCCGCGCAACACGCGATGCGTCAGCGCTGCTCAATGTAGTAGTCAGAGTAATGTCGTCCCTTATACGACTCGATCCGCTTCAACGTTTTCGGATTGGCCCTATTGAGAACGACTCCGACGATCTTGTTCTTGAAGACGTCCAGGTCCGTGAGCGACTCGTGGACCGCCGCCCGGCGTGTCTTGCCCCATTCGACGACGTAGACGATGGCGTCGATCAAGTGCCCAGCCGCCCTGGCGTCCGTCACCGGCAGCACGGGCGCCAGATCCATGAAGATATAGTCATACTGCTTGCGGGCGGACCGGAGGAAATCCGCCATCGCGGGAGAAGCGAGCAGATCGGCGGAATTCACCAATCTTGTCTGCACGACCGAGGGCAGGAAATTCAGCTTCGAGTGGCGATCGACCTGGACATGCCGCTCGAACTGGTCCGGCTCCGAAAGAGCCTCGACCAATCCGGTCCTGGCACCGGGAGCAAGCTTGCGCGTCAAAGCCTGCGTGTGCAGGTCGCCGTCGATCAGCAACGTGCGATGTCCCGTGAGCGAGGCGAGATGAGCAAGGTTGGCCGCGACCGTCGTCTTGCCTTCCTTCGGCAGCGACGACACGATCGCGATGACATTCGTCTCTCTCGACAAACGAGCAAGGTCGACCGCCGTTTTCACATTGCGCAGCGTCTCTGCGTAGCGCGAGAACGGATGCTCCAGGGCATACCGGGCGAGGGCTGCGTCCGAAGAAACACCATCCAACCCATCCGAATGAACTTCAGGCAGCGTCCCGAGGCACTGAAGCGCAGTCTCGCCCTCCACTTCCAGGGGTGTTCGCAGCACCTCGGTCAGCAGCTCCTTGGCTACGGCGCCACCGACGCCGAAACACAGCCCGCCGACCAGCCCGCCGAGCAGGAGCAGACCGATCCTCGGCCAGCTCTTCTTGTCGGGCTTTTGTGCCGTGCTGATGATCCGCGCTTCGCTGATCGGGAAGCTCTGGTTCTGCGTGGCCTCCTGCAGCTGCTGGAGGAAATTATTGTACAGGGTCCGATAGGTATCGGCGGCGCTTTCGAGATTGCGCAGCTTCACCTGGGCCTGGCTCGCGCTGCTGGATTCACTGACGAGCTTGTTCAGATCGCCGTCAAGAGAGTTCTCCCGGCTACGCGCAATCTCGTAATCGCTCTTGTAGGCATCCGCGATCCGCTTGACTTCATCCTTGATGGCCCGCTTCAGCTCCTGCATTCGCGAAGCCAGGTTGACCGATGCCTGGTGATCCTTGCCGTACTTGCTGGACCAGTCGGCATATTGAGCGGCGAGATCAAGATATTGTGCGCGCAGACGCGTGATCACGGTATTGTTCAGCGCGTCGGTGACGGTGGGCTGGGCGAGATCCTGATCCGTGATCGCATTGATCCGGTCGAGGCGCGCCTTGGCCTCGGCCGTGGCGGCCCGGGCCTGAATCAGCTGCGTATTGACGTCGGACAATTGCTGCTCACTCATGAGCCCCTTGCTGGTTCCGACGATATTGTTTTCGGACTTGAAGGTCTGGACCGCGCGGTCGGCGTCCATGGCCTGCTGTTGCAACTCCCCGCTGCGCCGCTGCAACCACTCGCTGGCCCGTTTGGTCGACTGATATTTGGCCTCGAGCACGCCGACCATATATTGGTCAGCCAACGCGTTGGCGATGCGCGCCGCCTTGTCCGGCTCCGTCGACTTGAACGACAGCGTCAGAACGTAGGTCACGCCGACCCGTTCCACCTTCAGATTCTTCTTGATGGCGGCAACGACCGCCCGCTTGACGAAGTCCTGGGACTCGGGCTCGGCAAGTCCAAGCGCGCTGACGACGGCGCCGATCATGTGAGAGAGCAGGTTGCCTTCGACATACTCGGGGTCGCTCGTCAGCTTCATCGACTCGACGACCGACCGGATGATGTCGTCGGATGACAGAATTTCAACCTGGCTTTCCACAAAGCCGGGATCGATGAGGGTGCTATTGGCGTCCGTGGATTTGCTCAGAATCTGCGCCTGGCGCGTGTCCACGAGAATGCTGGTGGAGGCGGTGTAGTAAGGGGTGGCCGTCAGCGAATACGCCACGACCAGGGCGAGACAGCAGCCCACGACGGTGGCAATCAGGGGCCACTGCCGACGAATGATATCCACCGCGCGCTCGAACGTCAGCACGGCCGTGTTGAACGGGAACGTCAGAGGCTGGCCAGGCTCAAAGTTGCTGCGAGGCTGATACATGTTGCACTTTTATCGCGGAATCTCGAGGGGAAGCGGAACGGGCGCGAATGGATCGACGACGTCGGTGTTCCACTCGCCGGTGAACAATGGATTGGACCGATTTGCCGGGGCGCTTTGTACCGGAAGTTGCGGCGACGTGTCAGAATCAACCGAAGCATAGCCCGCGCTCACGGAGGAGTCTTGCAAGCGCTGCTTGAAGTCGATGATGCTTTGCACGGCCTTCGGATCGACAGGACCACAGTGCTGCGCGGCGCGAGCGAGCCCACGACCGATCGCGGCGCGATTCGACGCAGGCGTGATCTGCACCAGCTTTTTGATCGCGGGTAACAGAGTCGGATCGCTCGCCAGATACTCGGTCACCTTCTGCTCGATCTTGGATCGATCATTCTTCGCGTACTTCAACAGATGGTCCGGATCGTCGGAGAACAAGCGAAGCTCCAGAGACGGAGTTCGCAAGAGCAGCGGCAAACAGCCAGTCGCCGCGGCCGGTGCGAGACCGACCACGGCGAAAAAAATCGCAAGCACAAAGCGCGCCATTATGTGGGTTCACGCAAGGTGAACCAGGATCCACAACGCCAGGAAGTCAACTGATGTCACCGTTAGTGTCTGTCCGAGAACGCTCGCTTAACAGACAAATACGGCAAGTGTTTGTGCGTTGCAAAAAAGATTTGTGTCTGGTCTAGTTGGAGCCGTCCTTCGCGCTGCCAAGTTCGGCAAAATCGCGGTGATCCTGCTTCGCAATGGACACCCAGAAGCGGGGATTCTCACCCGACTCCATCGACACCCACTGATAGTCGACCGCGCCCCACTTCCGAACCTCCGCGGCGAGATTGTCCAAAATATAGTCACCGTCTTGCAGGCGCGCGACGAGCACCAGATGGCCTCCGGCCGGCGCATAGACGACCGCCAAACGCAGAGCGCTCGCCGGCAATCCACGCGCGATGAGCATATGCCGCTTGGTCACCGCATAGTCATTGCAGTCACCGGACGCCGGCGAGATCGCCCAGCGCGCCAGGATCGGGTCCGTCGATTTGGCCTGCGGATGAATGCTCTGGTTCGCCGTCGCGTTGACCTCGGCCAACATCGCGAAGGCCTCATCGCGTGCCGGCAACTGCGCTTCCGAGGAACTCGGTTCGCACTCCGCGGGGTTGTTCATGCAGAACTTCACGAACTGGAGCGGAGCGAGAACGTTCTGCGCCTCCTTCAGGAATGCCCCCGAAGGCGCCGTCGCCTGCTCAGCCGCGTAGCACGGCATTGACAGCCCCACGACGAGCCAAGCCGCAATCAGATGCCGTTTCATCACCACCTCCAACGAAACACTCGATGGATAGAACGTGTAGTGTCGAAACTTCTCAGCCTGATTGCGCAATTTCGTAAAATTGCACCGAAACGAAGGATAGCCTTCAGTTCGTCGGGCTGATGGGCGCAAGGGTGTTGGTGGATGCGCTCGATGCCGCTGTGAAGAAAGTCGCCGTTGCCGGCGGCGAGGCCGTTGAAAAAGTTGTGGTATCGGAAGTACTTGTTCCCCCCGCCGACTGAGGCGCTGCTGACCCGCGCCCCCCTCCGACGACGGATTCACCGTTGGGGTCAGACCCCGGAACAGCGTTGGTCGGAACATCTCCCGTGATGCTTTCGAAGGACTGAATTAGCTCGCTATTCTCGCTTCTCAGGACCGCTTCCTGGATCAACATTGCGGTCGCCGGATGCGACACGACGCAGGTTGCTGCGGCGGTCCCGAGCCCTGCGCCGATTGCGCGATTTTGACTCGGCGAACTGGCCCCCGATAACGACCGGATTCCCTCCAACGTTTCGGGGCGCATTGTCGCGAAGTCTCGAATGGTTGCCGAAAGCTTGCCCTCGTCACCCTCCGGGTAACTGCTGAGCAAGCCCGTCGGGTTGTCGAGAAATTGTGTTGCCCGCTCGGCACTCATCCCGGCGGCGAGAGGCGCGCATGAAACATCGACCGCAGTCGCTGCGCGAGACAATGACGGCTCAAGCAAAAAGGGAACCAAAAGCAGCCATACTCTAACCTTCATTTTGGCGACCTCTTTTCGAATTTCTTACGTGCAGAAGTCTCATTCGTATAAGCGAATTCGCCAAAGGGGTGAACACATTTAAGAAGTGGTGAATTGGCGCGGCGGACGCTCCAGTGTCGAGATCGACTGCGCCAGACCACATCCCACAATCGCCGCGAATAACGTTGCAAAGCCCGTTACTTGCACCGAAAAATCGACGCATGAATGCAAAGCTCCGAGCAGAAACACGGCGGCACCCGTGGCTGGCATATAATTGTCACGTCGTCTTGCGAAACTGCCGAAGACCATTCGTCCGAAGAACATTGCTGAGAGACCACACACAAGGATCGTCAAAGGAATGCCCGCGGAGACCAACATCTCGAGCGGGGTACTGTGGGCCTTGTCCCAGATTCCCTGACTTCCAAGATCTGCCGCCCGGAACTCAGGAAATGCTGCCTCGAAATTGCCCAGCCCCCAACCGAACAGCTCGTGGCCCCTCAGCATATCAAATGACGTTCGATAGACCTCGAGCCGCCGCGGGTCCCCCATCCCGAACATGCCGACGCGGCTGCTTGCAATTCCACCGATCACAAAAAAAACCATGATGGCGGCGATAGTCACTGTTCCCGCGGCCAGCCAGTAGCGCTTCAACTGGTCTCGATATTGCATCAAGTGCAGATTGGCCAGGAAGGCGAGACCAAGGAGAGTGAGAAGAACGCCGGCGCGCGACCCCGTCATGCCAACGGCCGTGAGACATGCAACAAGGCCCGAACAAAGAGCGACGGGATGATCGACAAACGAGTGCCGAACCTGTGGAGCGCTTCGCCGCGAAAACCATGTGTCGGACGACAATGCCAACAATCGACCGAGGAACAACACCGCACAGCAGCCCCAAAAAGCCGCCGCCGTATTTCGATTGACGAACGTTCCGGTCGCGAACGAGAGATAATATTCCTTGGTCCGCCACAGGAGCTTCGCAGGAGCAAGAAGCTGTGCAGCGATGCCGTAGACAGCATAGGCAAAACCAGCATATGCAGTCGCCTTCAGCAGAGATCTCGCAGCCTTCTCGTCCGTCGCGATCAAATAGGCCCGCACGAGCACCAGGGCAAAGAGCAGGCAAGGGCCGAACGCCACCCACGGGACTGAAGCTGTCACAGAAACGCGATCCGGCAGCGTCAGCCCGGCAAACTTCCGGGCCACATCCCACGCCGGACTGGCGAATTCGACACCGATTCCGGGCCAGATCTGAAATACCGCCAACGCGCAGGTGAATAGCAGGATGATGATCGTCGAGCCCAGGATCCAGAGATCTCCGCGACACAGGCGCGACAGGTCAGCTGTCATGAGGCTGACAACCAGGAGCGCGGTCCATATCCAGACCCAGATCAGATCGACGGAGCCGAATGGCAGCGGCGCCACCAAGACGACAAAAAGCGCAATAAACTGAGATATCCGGTGCACAGCAGCAGTTTCTATTTGGACGCCAGACGAACGACCGTCAGCCGGTTGGGCCTGCCGCGCGGAATGAACAAAATCGACGCCATGTGCCACCTTCTGCCCCAGACACTTCCGTCGTTGAAGACACAAAGCATTTAACGGAAGCCTTCTCGATGGATCAACCGACGTCGCCTCTCGAAGACCAAAAGACGATGCCTGCGCTCTGGACGCTTCCAACCCTGGAAGGTCTCGCGGTCATCCTCTATTTCGGGCGTGACGCTTTCGCCGGCGTGGTTCGGTACTACGCAAGCCTTACCCATCTCGACCCACTGTGGTTCGTCCCGGACATCTTCGCATTCGCCTGCATCGGCGCCTTCACCTACAGGTACGCCTTCAAGCAAGCGAACGTTCTTGCAATTCTCTTTCTCCTATATGTGCTGTTTGCGCTGTTCCTGGGTTACGTCTTCCTCGGCGAGGTCAAGGGACTGGCTTCGTCCATCAAGATGATTGCGCCGGCCTTCGTTGGATTCTGCTTCTGCGGCCGCGAGTTCAAGGATCAGAAACTCCTCCTGAGGGTGATCTACTTTCTCTTTTTCGCCTCCATGATCGGCATCCTGTGGTCTGCCCATACCCGCTTGCCGTGGGTCGCCTTCTCGTACGAGTCCTTCGGCGCGACACGAACTGCCGCGCGGCTTTGGTGGACCGGCGGCGAAAGCCGCGTCTCCGGGTTCGCCGCCGACAGCACCATGGCGGCCTACTTTGTCTTGATCACCTACGTCTTCACCTCGGTTCGAAAAAGCGTGCTGTGGTGCCTGGTGTGGGCGGGACCCGCCTTCTATGCGATCCATCTTTCGACGAACAAGACGGCGATCGGCGTCCTTGCGATCTATCTCGCAGCCCTGCTGTTCGTCCGCGCATTCAACGAAAGACATCGGTTTTCGGCCCTTCGATCGATCAGTCTCTGGTCGTTTGCCTGCATTCTGATCCCCGGCGCGCTGATGCTGATGTTCAGCGGCACGAACCTCGCGAGTGTCGCAAAAGGCCTCTACAGCTTGCAGGACCGCATCAACAACAGCTGGCAACTGCCCTTCGTCTACATGAACGACCTCATGCCACTCGGCTATTTCACGGGCTGCGGGTTGGGCTGCTTCAACTACCCGCAACAGCTGTTCTCAAACAAGGTCAGCTACTACGTGCCCGTCGACAATTTCTACATCGGTACGTACCTGATGTTCGGTCCGATCTTCGCGCTTTTCATGATCTTCGTCATGCTGGCAGTGGCGAGGACACGGGACATCTACAAGCTCACCGTGGTCTTCGTGATGAACTTCTACACCATCACGGTTCTGGGCTACGGACCCGCCAGCGGCCTCCTGGTCATCACCATGGGCTTCAGCGAGGTATTCGGCGCGAAACTGAAGTCACGTCCGTTTAGCGCCGAATCCAAGGCCATCGGACGGCAGCCGCTTCTGGGGACAGCGAGCGGGTGATGAGATTTTCCAGAGCCGACGAGCGGGCAGCTCCCGTCACGACGACATTTCCCGAGGGGGCCCATCGCGCCCGCGCGACGCAATTCGAACCCTCGATTCAAGGCTTGCGCGGGCTCGCGGCCTTGAGCGTATTGCTCGTTCACCTCTATGACATGCCGATGCTGGCCGGATTCCTTCCCGCCGTGCCGTCGTGGCTGAACGCGATCGTGGGAACCTTCGGCCGCGGGGTCGAGGTGTTCTTCATGATCAGCGGCTACCTCATTCCGGCGAGCCTGGTTCGGCACAAGCTGATCTCAAAATTCTTCTATGACCGGTGCCTGCGCATTCTTCCGGTGTTCGTGACCTTCCACCTAATCCTGTTCGCCATTGGCCCCTTGGTCGGATACAAATTCTTCAAGGACATCGACGCGCTGAACTATCTGAAGATCTTCTTCGCCAACCTGCTGTTCCTTCCTGACATCCTCAATCTCCCTCTTGGCCAGCAGAATGCCTGGACGCTCACCTATGAGTGGGCCTTCTACATCTGGTTTGCGGTTGCGTTCTATTTCGCTTCGCGCTCGCGGCCGATCACGGCGCTCGTGGTCGTCGCCGGCTGCGCCGCCATGTTCTATTTCCCGATCACCGCCTATTTCCTGATCGGTCTCGTCTTGGGGGCGATCGAGCTGCGCATCAGGGCACGGGGCCTGCCCGGGCTGATCTTCAGCGTCGCCTGTCTGGCATTGATGTATGGGATGATGGAGTATGTACACCCGTTCGCAGGACTGATCCCGGCATTCTTCCTGTTTTCGACGGTGTTGAATCCGGCCTCGGCCATCGCGCAGTTGCTGTCGAAGGCTGCGCCGCAATTTGTCGGCAAGATCAGCTACAGCCTCTACCTCGTTCATCCCTTTGCGCTCTATCCGCTGCAGGTCATCGGGAGCAAGCTGGTCGCGCATGGATATTCACCGTGGGCGGTCTGGCCGATGTTCGTGATCGTCGGCCTGCCGCTCTCGTTCGTGGCATCGACCATGACGTACGAACTGATCGAGGTTCGAATGAGACATGCCATCGCGGCATTGCTTGGAAATTCCAAGCGAGGATCCCTCGCCGAAGCGCGGAATGACTAGCCGCGCGAACGAAATTCCGGCGGCGTCACGTCTGCAACGTTCGTCGCCTCCTCTCCTTTGACAGGCATTGCACGATATGCTTCGCCTTCGCGATCGCGGATGATGACGGTCCTGACAATGCGTATTCCCCGGAAACTGATTGCCCTGACGAATGTCCTCATTCGATCCGCAACGCTAGGGCTCCGTTTCCTACTCTCGTTCTACATCATCAAATATCTCGGTTACGACGCGGCCGGCGTCTACGGGCTCACGGTCGGCGTGACGGGGATTACGCCGGCGCTGATCGGCTGGGGGCTGAACTATTTCGTCGCCCGCGAGGTGGTCGGCATGTCTCCGTCCCAGGCAGCCCTGCGGATTCGAAATCGCCTGTTCATCACGATCGTCTCGCTGGCATTGGCAACAGTTGCGATGATCCTGTTCTCCCTCTTCACGCAACGAACCAGCGCCACTCTCGTTGTTTTGATCGCCATCCTTGCCTGGCTCGAAACAATTGCCCTCGACCTGCACCTGCCGCTGATCGGCCTGGGCAAGGCGGTGGAAGCGAACGTTCTCGTCTTCATACGATCCGCCGCCTGGGTCCCCTTCATCGTCGGCCTCGGCCTGGCCTTCCCGCAATTCCGTTCGATGGAGGCACTGCTGTCGGCCTGGATTATCGCCGACGTGCTGGCGCTCGTCCTGCTCGGATTCATGGCGCGGCAATGGGGTGTGGGCGGGATACTCAACTCAAAAATCGATTTCGACTGGATCGTCAACCGGCTTCGACGATCCTGGCACATCTATATCAGCGACGTCAGCCTGGTGGGATTGATGTACCTTGATCGATATATCGTTGGAATTTTCCTCGGGTTGTCGGCGACCGGCATCTACACCTTCTTCTGGTCGCTCAGCAATTCGCTGCAGACGCTGGTCTCGACCGCCGTGGTCCAGACAGCCTTGCCGACCCTGGTGAAAGCCTTCTCGAGTGAAGATCGCTACGCCTGGAAAAATGCCATCACGATCGAGTTCTATAAGGTGATCTCGATTTCCGTCGGAATGGCACTGGTGATCTTCGCGGCGAGCGAAGTCGCGCTGCGCTACATGTCGATGCAGGGCCTGAGCGAGCACCACGGGCTCTTCCTGCTGCTTCTCGCCGCGTCCGTTCTGCGTGCGTGTTCGGATCTGGGAAATGTCGCAATGCTGAGCACGCAAAAAGATACGTCATATGCCGCCATCAACATCATCGGGGTCTTTCTCTCGACCGCCATGACCTGTCTCGGCGTCGCATTCTATGGCCTCTCCGGCGCAGGCGTGGCGATTTTCACCACCGCGGTCATCCTGCTGATGATGCGGATCTGGCTGCTCTCCGGCCTGCTTCGGCCCGCCGCATCGCCCGGCTCTGGTGGCAATGCCTGACGCCGGTCGAACGGCCTTGCGCTGCAAACGAAAGACCCTAAGGTTGCCGGCAGCCAGTGCCGCATCGCGGAGCAACTCCCCATGACTCGAACGACGACAATTACCGACAAGATCAGGGAGGATCTTGCCCATTACGCCCTGCGGGAACATACCCGTGTCAGCCCGGCCTTTGTCGCACGCATGTTCCTGGTGACCCCGGGATTCCAGTTCGTGCTGGCGTTGCGCATCCAGGAGGCGCTGGTTCGGATACCGCTCGTCGGCAGGCTCCTGCGCCGCATCGCCTGGTGGGCCTCTTGCCTCCTCTTCGGATCAGAGATCGCGATGGCTGCGCGCGTGGATGGAGGACTTTACGTCCCGCATCCGTACGGAATCGTCGTCGGCGCCTGCGACATCGAAAAGAGCGTCACGTTGCTGCAGCACATCACGATCGGCCGAAAGGACCACACGGATCGAGGGCGCCCCCGGATCTGCGACGGAGCTTCCTTGATGGCGGGCTGCGTCGTGGTTGGGGACATCACGATCGGCAGCGGCGCAACCATCGGCGCCAATTCCGTCGTCCTGAAGGATGTCCCGCCAGATTCCGTCGCGATCGGCGCTCCGGCCAAAATACTGCGGCGCGCCGACGCTCCGATCGGCGCCAAGGACGAATTGCAGGACGCCAAATCGCAGGTCGCTTAGGATTGCGAGACGCGCGAAACGCGGCTCAACCGGCCTTGGCCGCCGATTTGTCCGCTCCGACGATCCGCGCGGGAGCTCCTGCCGCGCACGCATGATCGGGGACATCGATCAGAACGACGGAATGGGCCGCAACGACCGCGTTACGTCCAATCCTGATCCCACCCAGCACCGTTGCCCCCGTGTAGATCACCGCGCCGTCTTCGATCGTCGGGTATGCCGCGACGTCTTGCGAAATGCGGCCAAGCGTCACGCCCTGATAGATCGTCACGTCGTTCCCGATCACGCTCCCTTCACCTATGACGACGCCAATCGGATGCGGCAGACATAGTCCGGAACCCAAGCGGGCCGTGACTGCAATGTAACATCCATATGACGTGACCGTCCCTCGCCAAACGAGCCGCGACAACACCCTCGCGATCTTGCCGCCGCGATTCAGCCGAAACGCGAGCCGCGCGCGCATGACGACGCAGAAACCCGGCGACGTGACGAGCGCGATCGCCGCTCCCAGCCAGCCCTCGCGCCCGGCGTTTCGCGAGAGATCTCGCCTCCAAGTGCTCATTCGTAGCCTCATAATCTTCGGTCGACGGGCGTCGCGGGTTCCTGATCACTCTTAACACGCAGCGACCGGTCACGAGTACCCTGTAGCATTGTCGCTGACCATGTTTGTAGCGTAGCTCGGAACCCTCCGCGGCTGGGCGATGGTCGCGCTTCGCGGGTCCGACCAGAGCGCTCTAAACGACTCGTTAGTCATCGCGATCCGTCTCCCGACGACGATCTCCGGCGGCATGGTTCGCGACGAGCTGGCGATGTGCGTCCAACGACCGCGTTGCCGCGCAATTCAGCCGAAACAGACGAATGCATCCGGAGTTTTACGGAGCATTCGAACGCGCGACTACGCAAATTTTAGATTGTGAACGCACGGAAAATTCCGACTTGCGTGAGACATAACGCGAAACACTCGAATTTGGAATTTCGCCACGATGGCAACATCCAGCACATCCTCCACCGTCCTCTCGGCTCAAGCCTTTGTCGCCTCGATCGCCGTCAACGCTCACTCGGCCTATTCGAGCTCATCTGCCTACGCGTCCTACGGCAACTCGAGCTTGATCCTCGACGACCTGCACTATCTCGGCGTGACCACGATCCGTGACGCCCTGCCGACGGATCCGAACGCAACCCCCGTGGTCAATGCGCTTGCCGCCGCCGGCGTGACGTTCGACTTCGTGGTCTCGTCCGATCTGCCCGCCTCCGGTGCGGCCGGAATTGCGCAATTCATCGCATCGCTCGACAACTTCGTCGCGACATACCCGAGCAGCATCGTCGCAATCGAGGGGCTCAACGAAGCGAACATCCAGGCGTTCAGCTACCACGGCAGCTCGTCGATGGCGGCGGCGGCCCAGTTCCAAAAGGATCTCTACACGGCGATCAAGGCCGACGCACATCTCGGCGGCGTCTCTGTTTACAATCTGACCCTGGGTCTGAACGACTCGGCCGCCTACGCGCAGCTCGGCGACCTCTCCAAATACTCCGACTATTCGACGTCCCACGCGTATGTCGCAACGTCGACGCCGGAGAACTACGGCATTCAGTATGGCGTTGACGTTGCCGCAAGCAGCTCGCCCGGCAACCCTTCCGTCATCACCGAGACCGGCTACACCACGCTTGCGAGTTACTCGGGCCTCGGCGTTGACCAGCTCGTGCAGGCCAAGTCGATCCTGAATTCCCTGGTCGATGCGTTCAAGGATGGTGTCAGCAAGACCTATCTCTACGAGCTGCTCGACCATGGCGGCAATTCCGACCCGGAAGGACATTTCGGCCTGTTCAACGCCGACGGCACCCCGAAACTGGCGGCAGCAGCGGTTCACAATCTCACGACCATTCTCGCCGACGACGGGAGCGGCGGCCGGACGCCGACAACACCGCTCGCCTACACGATCGACAACCTGCCGACGAGCGGCAACAGCATGGTTCTTGCCAAGAGCAACGGCGCTTACGAGCTTGTGGTCTGGGCCGAGCCCCAACTCTGGAACGACGCCAAGGACGCGGAAATCTCCAACCCGACGACGCAGGCCAAGGTGCACCTCGGCAGCGTGCACGAGACCGTCACGATTTACGATCCACTGGACACCAGCAAACCCATTGCGACCTATAGCAACGTCCAGGATTTTACGCTCCCCGTCAGCGACCACCCACTCATCATCGAGATCGACGCGCCGACCGCGTCGACGACCACGCCTGTCGGCGCAACCGAAGTCGTCGCCACCTCGGCGGCGGTCGTGGCCGACCTGTCGGACCTCAATGCGGCCGGGCTCGTCACGTCCATCACGCTGACCGACACGCACGTCCTGACGGTGTCGTCGAAGGCAACGATGGATTACATGATCTCGCACTATGCGGGCGTCCTCTCCACGATCAAGGGCGACTATACGTTCGCCGTGACGACCTCGGCCTCCACCTGGAGCCTGACCGAGAACTACGACTCGACCGGCAAGCTCACGTCGACCGACCAGACCGCCTACCAGAACGGCCTGACCGCGTACGACCTGGTCACTTATGCCGACGGCACGACGGCTGCCTCCAACTTTGCCAACGGCGTCAAGACGCAGACCACGGTCACCCACACTGATGGTTCCAAGGACGTCACCGTTTACGGGATCACCGGAAAATCCTACGTCACGATGATCACGTCCACGAACGCATCCGGGATCGTCGTCGAAAAGACGTATATCAGCACCGATGGAAGCACGATCGACGATCGCTTCAATTCTTCGGGCACACTTGTCTCGGAAACAAAGACCAGCGCGGACGGCTCATCGAGCACGACGCTGTTCACGAACGGCGTGAAGACGGCGGCCTTTGTCACCAACGCCGATCACAGCAATGACAACTCATTCTACGACATCAAGGGGCAGAGCTACGCATCTGAAGTCCAACACGTTGATGCCACCGGCTCGGTCTCATCGGTGGTCCGCAACTACGCCGACGGAACGCTGGCCTACACCGAGACCCATAACCCGGATGGCACCATCACCTCGACGAACTACGACGCGAAGGGCGCAAAGGTCGCGCAGGCAGTCACGCACGGCAACGGAACGAAGGACATCTACGCACTGAATATCCAGCAGAAGTCCTATGCGTCCGAGCACAGCCACTTTGACGCCGCGGGCAACCTCACGCTGTTCGAACGCTTTCACACCAATGGAAGCTACGCCGAAAAATCCACGATGCTCGGCGGCACGACCGTGACTGACAACTATGACTCGAACGGCGCTCTCATCAGTGAGCTGGTCGTTGGCGCCGATGGCTCCACGTCGACGTCGCTGTTCTCCGGCGACGTCAAAACGAAGATGTACGTCGCCCACGCCGATCACAGCCAGGATAACTACGCCTACAACGTGGCCGGGCAGGCCTACGCCAACATCGTGCAGCACGTCAGTGCCTCGGGCCAGCTGACCTCGATCATTCGTACGCATGCCGACGGCTCGCTGGAATACACTCAGGTCGTTGGTGCGGACGGAACGAGGACCAGCACTCAATATGACGCGCATGGGACGAAGCTCGCTCAGACGATCACCCATTCCGACGGCTCGACGATCAGCGACACGTTCAATCCCGCCGGTCAGCTCACGCAGGACGTCGTCAAGAACGCCGACGGCTCCTCTTCGACGTCCCTGTTCGTGGATGGCGTGAAAACGAAGATGTACGTCCTGAATGCGGATCACAGTCAGGACAGTTACGCTTACGGCGTGGTCGGACAATCATACGTCAATATCGTCCAGCACGCTGACGCTGCCGGGACGCTCACGTCGGCGACACGCACCCACGCTGACGGCACGCTGGACTACACCTTTACGACCGGCTTGGACGGCACCACGACTGCGACATATTACGACGCGAAAGGCGTCATGGGATCGAAAGTGGTGACAGAGAGCACCGGAGCCAAGGACGTCTTCACGTTCCTGTCGACCGGCGTACAGGACAAGACCTACTCAGCGTCAGGCGTGCTGCAGAAGACGGACCTGCTCAAAACCGACGGCACGCATGTCGAGACGGCAAATGCCGCCGGCGTGACACTTCGGGGCGCGAGCGGAAGCGACTTGTTTGCGTCAGCCGGCTCAACCACCTTTGTGTTTGACCGGGGCAACGACCAGGTTCAAAACTTTCACGCAGGCGCGACAGCGGATCACGATGTCATCAAGATCTCTCAGTCGCTGGCTGCGGATTACAGCCATTTGAGCGTCACACAGGCCGGAGCCGACGCATTGGTTCATCTGGGCGACGCTGGATCGATCCTGCTCGCGCACATCAATGCGGCTCAGCTAACGCACGACAACTTCCTGTTCGTGTAAACTGAACACGGCGCAGGCTTCGCCCGCGCTTTCGGCCGCGTATTCCAAGGTCCACCACCGCGAGACCCGGCGCCCATATCCGCATTGCGGGTAAAATATGGGCGCCGCCTGCCGCGAGACGACGCACCTTCGCGCGCCCGCTTCATGACAATTTCGCCACGGGCGAGGAAAAGCGGCCCACGGAAAATCCGTCGTGGCCATGAATTGCCACAAATTTCAATCTTAGTTGGGCCCGGCAACAAGCCGTTCGCGCTATCGCCTTGCGTGTGAACGCAAATGCGGAATATGGTCGAAAACAGAGTGTTATGTGGATTAGTATGTCTCTATCAAGCCACTTTTCGAATGACGCATGATTTCTCGGGGCTGAGAATAGTCCATATAGCCGAGACAGTTCGCGGCGGTATCGCAACTTATTTCAATGAATTGCACTCCCTGCAATGCCAGACCTTCGGTCAGGAGAACGTGCATTATCTCGTTCCATCGGATCACAGGGACGATCTGATCGGAATCTCGGACGCGAACATCGTCCCATTCGATCGCTCGGGTCGCAATCTGGCCAGCCTGTTGCGGCTCGCTCTCGAAACAATGCAACAAGTGCGCGCCACGCGACCGGACATCGTGCACGTTCACTCCACGCTGGCCGGCATAATCGTACGCATCATGTTGATGCTCGTTCGGAACCGGCCGGCGGTGGTCTACTGTTCTCACGGCTGGGCATTCTCGCGCGACACGTCGCGGCTCAGCAATTATGTCGCCAAGTTGGCAGAATGGTTGCTCGCCAAGGTCACAGACCGGATCGTCTGCATATCGAGGAATGAATACTCGGCAGCGCGGGACGCAGGCATTCCGGAGGAGAAACTCAACCTCGTTCTCAGCGGCATGCGCAACGAGCGCCTGAGTGCGGATCCCACGACACCGAGCTGGAACACACCGAAATTGAAGGTGCTCTTCATCGGGCGCCTTGATCGCCAGAAGGGCTATGACTTCCTCATCGAGGCCGCGCAGGAACTCGATAGCACGATCGACGTCCGAATGATCGGATCCGCTGTCGTCAATGAGGCAGGAGACCATACCCTTCCTCCAAACGTCACATTGCTGGGATGGCTCGCGCGCACGAGCATCGAGGCGCAGCTCAACCTGGCGGATATTGTCGTCATTCCGTCACGTTGGGAGGCCTTCGGCTTTGTCGCGCTCGAAGCGATGCGAGCGCACAAGCCAATTTTGGCATTTCGCGCCGGAGCCCTGCCGGAAATCGTCGACAATGGAACCACCGGCTTGATTTGCGATCCTGTTGGGCCCCAAGCCCTCGTTACAGGATTGAAGGAAGCTGCACGAATTGATCTGCCCGCGCTTGGCGAGGCGGGCTACGAGCGTTTCGTTTCCATGTTCAGCGTGAGCCGAACGCATGAACAGCTGCTCAAGGTTTATGCAAACATACTTAGGTTAACTTCGAAGCGACTGACAAAATTGGCGCTCTGATCAGCGACGACGTGGCGCAAAAGCAACAACGTCGGTCGAATCTACTTGGCCGACATGCCCGAGCGTTGGTCCGAATTCTCGCAGCTGCTAAGAAGTAGTTGGGCGGGGATTAAGAGTAGGATGCGCTTTGTTGCAGTCATTTCTAAGAGTATCACCCGCGCTTCTTGTCTCAACCTTCTGCCTCGCAGGTTGTGGCGGATTCACGCCGCAAGATGCACCAAATAGCGCCGCAATTGTTTCCAATGCAGCGCTGACGGTGGCGCCGAGCCCGCCGCTCCCATACGCCGTTCTTGCCGTTGATCCCGCGATTTTGAAGTGGGCGAATTCCATCACTGATCGCGGCGGCGGCTCGTTCAGCAAATTGCCGGGCGGCAACTACAAGGACATCACGATCGGTGTGGGCGACATCGTTGCCGTGACGATCTTCGAGGCGCAATCCGGGGGATTGTTCATTCCCAGGGAAGCCAGCGTAAGACCGGGCAACTTCGTTGACGTACCTCGTCAGCAGGTCGATCAGTCCGGAAACATCACAATTCCGTATGCGGGCTCGATCAAGGTGGCAGGACTCACCGCGCGCGCCGTCGGGGATATCATACGCGAGCGCATCAAGAACCGCGCCATCGATCCGCAGGCCGTCGTCTCTGTGGTCGAACAGCGCGGAAATCAGATCAGCGTCCTCGGCGAAGCCAATGCACCATTGCGTTTCCCGGTCGATCCGGGCGGCATTCGCGTTCTGGGTGCGATCGCGCGCGCTGGCGGTCCGAAAAATCCTGCGTGGGAAACGAAGGTCAGAATCAAGCGCGGAGGCCGAACCTATGTCGAGACGATGAGCTCAATCGTCCGACATCCCGAGGAAGACGCGTTCCTTGCACCCGGTGACGTCGTCTATCTGTCACGCGAGCCCCGTATTTTCATGGTTTTCGGATCTACCCCCTCGCCCGGTTCCATCGGCGGCACGAACAACCGCAGGTTTACGTTCGAAAACGACACCATGACCCTTGCCGAAGCGATCGCAAAGGCAGGTGGCCTCGACGGAAGCCGGGCAAACTCGCCGTCTGTCTATGTCTTGCGGCTCGAGCCCAGAAATGTCCTGAAGTCGGCAGGTATCGACGTCGCGCGGTTCGGGGGCGAACTGGTGCCGACCGTGTACAATTTCGATTGGAGCAAGCCGGACGGAATGTTCTTCGCCGACTCGTTCCAGATTCGGGACCATGACGCGATTGTCGTATCGGAATCTCCGAGCACCGAGTTGCTCAAATTCTTCAGTCTGATGATCGCTGGAACCGATACAGCTGTGAACATCCAGACACTGACGCGATAACGCGCGTTCACACTGGGTGAAACCTGCACGCAGCGCTGCACTTCGCAGCGCTGCCCATAACTTCAACATCCTTTGAGTTGTGCCGCGGCCTTCCTGCCGCGGTTTCGTTTTGACTTGGCGGCATGCCGGGTATTGGCCTGGATACTGCAAGATGGCCCGCGCACGTCATAAAAAGGCGCTGTGTCGGCCGCTAAACGAGCCAGATCCTTGGTCATTTGGAGCTTGAGAGTATGCGCATTTTGGTCGTCTCGGCCATGTTCCCTCCGAACGTGCTCGGCGGTGCTGAAATTTCCGCATTCAACCTCTCATCCTGGCTGCAGAAGCAGGGACATGAAATCGGCGTACTCACCGCTGCAAAGTCGCGCGCAGAGGAGAAGTTTGGCGAGATCGTCGACGGCATGAGAATCTGGAGCATCTACATGCCGCGTCCATATCCGATATTCGCGCAAGGCGCGGGTCAGCCAAGCTATCTCAAGCCCATCTGGCATCTTCAGGATCATCTCGATCCCCGCAACCGGAGCACGGTCGCCAAGGTGGTCGAGGAATTCAGACCTGACTTCTGCAACGTCCACTATCTCACGGGGATCGGCCACAATGTGCTGTCCGAGCTCGGCAAGCGCGATATTCCCGTGATGTATGTGATGCCGGATCTCGCCTTATCCTGCGTGCGCCTGACCATGTTTCGCGATGGAAAGACATGCGAACGACAATGTTCGCCTTGCAGGATATCGGCGGCCTTGAAGCGCAGCGACTTTCGCTCGGTTCGACGCATCGGATTTTGTGCGCCGTCGCGTGCAAACCTGGAACGCAATGCCCGCTTCCAGGCGCTCGACGCCTATCCAACCGCTCATATCCTGAACGCGAACAAATATCCGGCGCCAACCGTTGCAAGGACACCATCCGCCACGGTGCGTTTCATCTACGTTGGGCGGCTGCACGCGGCCAAGGGCGTCGACATGCTGATACAGGCCACCGATGCGATTCAAGATCTGGACTTTTCTCTGACGATCGTCGGCGGTGGCGCGGAGGAAGAGGTCTTACGGCAGAAATACGGTCACCGCCCGCGCATCGAGTTCACGGGACATGTGCCGCTCCAGGAGGCCATCAATCGCATCGCCGGGAGCGACGTCCTCTGCATTCCGTCGATATGGCTGGAGAATTCTCCTGGCGTCGTCATCCAGGCACTCGGCATGGGCGTCCCCGTCATCGGCAGCGATGTCGGAGGCATCCCCGAATTGGTTCAGCACGATAAGACGGGCCTGCTGGTCGCGCCAGGGGACATCGCGGCATGGAGCAACGCCCTTAAACTGCTGGTCGCGGACCGCAAGCGCCTCAGTCAATTTCAGCAGAATGCCGCGACTCGCGCCAACGAGTTCGATCAGGATTTCATCGGCAAACGCTATGCCGCATTCATGGATCGGATTGTGAATTTTGGGGGCCTACCGGCGCAGTGACGTGGAGGACGGCATCTAGAATGACATTTCCGGTAACCCGCCTCGCAAAGCTCATTGCGGCGGCTGTAGCTGCCATAAGCCTCGCTCCCTTCCTCACACGACCTGTGGCGGCAGAGACGAAGATGGTTGTCTTCGCCCATCGCGATGCAGCCGCAACGACGCCCCGACCAATCTATGGTGCCAACATCCACTATGGGTTGCGACGCACGCTCGGCTACAACTCCGTTGCCCAGGGCATCAAGCAGCTCAGCGAGGTCGGCGCGGTCTCTTTCCGCGACTATCTGCCCTGGCAATCGTTCGACTTCAGGACGGGGGCTCCGTCTCTCATCTATTCCGAGCGACTGATGAGTTTTCTTCCACAGGCGCGGTTCAAGCCGCTCCTCAATCTTGGTGGCGCCAACAGCCAGGTTCCGGGCGGCGTCCCTCCCGTGTCCGAAGAAGGCCTGCAGTATTTCGATCGCTATCTGGAGGCAGTCGTCAGCGCCACAAGGCAATACGATCCGATCTACGAAATATGGAACGAATGGAATATGTACATCGGCACGGGACCTCGTATGCCGCGCATGCAGGGCGCCGGCGACACGAGTGATCCGCGAGCCGCAGTTCACTATGCACGCATTGCGAGAACCGCAGTCGACACGATCAAGAAAATCAATCCTCATGCAATCGTGATCGTTGGTGCCGTCGGCGACGACACCGATTGGATGTGGGCAAAGGCCATCACGCGAGATGGCGCGCTCGATCATGCCGATGGCTTGTCGGTGCACCTTTACAACCAATGCGCGAGGCTGGTATCCGATCGAACGGCCAAAGAAATGATCGTTCGCCTGGAAAAGCTTCAGGACGCATTGAAGACAATCAGAAATGGGCAGCAGACTTCCATCTATGTCACTGAATTCGGCTGGCCTACGTCGCAAGGCAATTGCGGCATGCCGCTGGATGTTTCCGCTTACAATTTCGCGCACTTCGTCCTGCAGAGCGCCACGTTGCCATGGCTCAAGGGAGCGTGGATGCACGAACTGAAGAACATTGGGCCGGATCCGGTGGATCGCGAAAACAACTTTGGCCTCTTTACATTCGACGATCAGCCGAAGCCTGCCGCCTGCTTCATGCGCGAGGCCACAGACCTGGTCAAATCGGCCAAGGTGCTGGAATTGCACGAGCCGTTTCCGGATGTCTTCGTGCTACGGGCCACCACGGCGAGGGGACAAACGGTCGCGCTCTGGACATCAGGCCCCTTCAAACGCGCGAATTACAGGTTCGACACTCCGGCGTCGCATGCCCGCAGGATGTGCGGCGACACAATAACGACAAGCCAGCCTGCCAGTCTGGGAGCGCAGCCCGTCGTCTACGAATTTGATCAGAACGCTCAAATATCCGTAGCCGTGGATACCGGAGAACTCCCCGCTCCAGGGACGAAGTGATCACGCGACTGGGCCCTGAGGCAATACGAGTTCCGATGCTGTTGTACTGCAAGACACTCATTTCAGAGCTGCGCAAGAAGAAGCACGGCGCAGCTCGATTGTGGTTCATCGGACCGATGCCACCTCCCCTGCACGGGCAATCCGTCTACAATACAGCGCTGTTGGCGTTTTTGCGCCCTTATCGCGTGCCGACCTGCTTGCCGTTGGGCGGAACCAGATCGGAGAAAATCGCGGGCGCGCTGCTGTTGCCGCTGATCATGCTGCTTTTCGTGCGCCGTGGGGACGACGTCTATACCTCGCCACCCGGCCAGGGCGGCCTTTGGGCGTTTCTACTCACAATAGCAACACTGCGCGTTCGCCATCTCGACCACTACGTCCACCACCATTCCTTCCGGCCCATCAATCAGTCTCCGTCGCTGTCCGCAAAGCTGCTGGCAGGCGTAGGCGGAAGGTACCAGCATCATATTTTCCTCTCCGACGGCATGAGAGACCGATATGCGGCGCTCTATCTAAGCGGCCAGCAACAATCCCAAAGCCTGGTGCTGCCCAATTCCTTCCTGTTTTACGAGCCCATGGACCATGTGCCCGAACGTTCGGGGCCCGTCACGCTCGGACATCTGAGCGTGATCACCCGCGAGAAGGGCATTGTCTACCTGATGGAACTCGCCGAGCGGATGTTTCAGGAGCGAAGCGATTTCCGCCTGGTGCTGGCTGGTCCGGTTCGTGACCCGTCCCTCAAAGAAGAGATTCTCGCATTTTGCGCTCGCCACCCCGGCAATGCTGCGTATCTGGGGCCGGTCTATGGCAAGGAAAAGGCAGCGTTCTATCGGTCAATCGACATCTTCGTTCTTCCATCGCGCCTGCTCGACGAAGCCGATCCGCTCGTCCTGCTCGAGTCCTACAGCAGCGGCTGCGAAGTTGTGGCTTCGAGCACCGGCTGTATTCCGGAGCGTATTCGCTCAAGTGACAGACTCCTGTCCTTTGTTCCGAACGACGACTGTAGCTTGATGGGTCGCATCATCGATCAATGCAACATAGACAGAGGAGGCGTTTCCTCGATGTGCGTGACGCACGCCCGGCGGCTCTATGCGGACGCACGGCAGGCAGCCATCAGATTTTTCGGAGCGTTGTCGATCTCGATTCCGGTCAACGCTTTCCCCGACAGATCCGACACGCCTCAAACGTCATGAACTGTCCGGTGCTCGCACGACTTTGCCCGACGCCGCCGACATGGCACACGCGCGACAAGCCGACAGGCGATCGTGCAAGAACGATCTGCATCAAATTCATGCAGAAGATGACACTAAAAGAGACGCCTCGCGATGGCGTTTGTCGCATGGTGTTCCCAGGAATTGTGATATGAGCCGTGACCTAAAGCCATGGAAGGCAGAGATCTGATGACCGGCACCTTTGTCAGCCGGAACGTCAGGATGATGTGCCCGACCATTCTGGATCGTTCCGCCCGGATCGACGATTTGCGACTGTTCTCACTCTGCAGGAATTTCGCTCAATGAGCTGCCCGAGTAAGCTCCAGGCGATCATCGTCAACTTCAGAACCCCGCAACTGACCGTTCGCTGCATAGAATCGATGCTGGAGCATCGGGTGGTGGACCGGGATGGCGTGCTGGTCGTCGACAATTTTTCCGGAGACGATTCCGTCGCGGAGATTCGCAAGGCGCTGCCTGACATCCAGCTCATCGCCGCCGACCGCAATGGCGGGTTTGGAGCCGGCGTGAATCTGGGCGTCGCGAAGGCGACGGCCGACTATCTTCTGATCCTCAATCCAGACACCTATTTCGAATTCAACAGCGTCGCGGCCGTCGTGGACTACATGGAGCGGCGTCCCGAAACCGCGCTGGTCGGGCTGGACCTGGTCAATCCCGACGGCAGCCGGCAGTATTCGGCTCGGCGCTTTTACTCGGTGTTCGACGTCCTCGCCCGGCGCGTGGACTGGATCGGGGCGATGGTGCCCCAGCGCGCCAAGAAGCACCTGATGATGGACGCATGGGAGACCGGGGAGCCATTCGATGCGGAATGGGTCATGGGGACCGGCTTCGTCGTCAGGCGTTCCGCGTTCGAGCAAATTCGTGGAATGGACGAGAGCTATTTCCTCTATATGGAGGATGTTGACCTCTGTGCCCGCCTCTGGCGCGCGGGACACAAGATCAAGGGCATGCCGGGAGCCAAGCTGGTGCATGACCATCAGCGATCAAGCGCTGCCGGTCCTCTCACGTTTGCCGGCCGGACCCATATTCACAGCCTCCTTCTGTTCAGGTCCCGATTCTCGGTTCCGCTCATCCGGCCGCCCGGCGTCGGCAAAATCACCAAGCGAAGGGCCGGGCATTAAGTGTTCGGCATCTTCACGCCGCGAATTGACCGAGGGAGCGATCCTTCATGACGACCGAACTTCCGAAGGCTCCGGCGCCGCGACAGGGTCAGCTGTTGCAGTTGAACTGGATCCGGGCCATCGCAGCGCTGCTCGTCGTGGCCTACCACTGCGAAGTGACCATGGTGCTGCCGAAATATTTCGGCGCCAGCACGTTTCCATTGTTCAAGGCCGGTCATTCCGGCGTTCAACTGTTCTTTGTTCTGAGCGGCTTCGTCATTTACCTGGCCCATCGTCGGGATTCCGAAGCTGACGGGAGCGTGGTCGCTCGATTCGCGGCGAAGCGATTTCGTCGCATCTATCCGTCGCTTTGGATCGTGCTCGTTCCCCTGATCATCCTGTCATTTCTCGGCTTCGCAACAAGGGTGCCGAACGGCGCCGACGTCGTCTTGTCGCTCCTGATTTTGCCGGTGAAGGAAGAGGTGATCCTGGCAACGGAATGGACGCTTCGCCACGAAATTCTCTTCTACGCCCTGTTCGCCTGCTTTCTCTGGAATCGGAGAATCGGGTTCTGGCTCCTGGTGACCTGGGGCGTCATCGGCCTCCCCCTGGCGTTGCTCGACGACAAGGGCTGGCTGATCGACTTCATTTTCAACAACAATCACCTGCTGTTTCTATGTGGCGTCGGCATCGCGTGGCTCTACATACGCGGATATTCTGCCGGCGGCCCCTACTTTCTCTTCGCGGGCCTGATCGTCTTCGCCACCACATTCTACTTCGCCATGTCGAAGCAGATTCCTCCGAACGGCGAGCTGCTGCTGTTTGGACTGGGCGCAGCGGGAATTATCCACGGCGCATGTTCCATGCCGTTCCTCAACCGGAAGATCGCTCCGCTGGAGGAGGCAGGCGCTGCGTCATACGCGCTCTATCTCATTCACTATCCGCTGATCTCGTTGCTTGCGAAGATCGCGGTCAAGCTGAGCGCAACGATCGCGGCGCCGCGCGCCCTGTATTTCGTGGCCATCATCGCGATCTGCCAGATGGCAGCGATCGTCTTCCATCGCCTGATCGAAGCCCCTGTGATGAAGGCTCCCTGGATGCAGAGGCTTTTGCTCTCTGGCGGGACCACAACGCTCGCCTCAGGCATTCAAGGAACGGGCCGCAACGTGCCAGCGTCCCCGTCGGACTAGATGGAGTTGACCATCGCCAGCGCCGAAGAGGTCCACGTATAGTGCGATCTCCGCGTCGACTGACGCGCAATCTCGGCGTCAGTCAGCGCTCCCTTTTCGATCCGCTCTCGCATCAGACGAGCGAGGTGTCCGGGATCCGTCGGGCTGCAATATTCGGCGGCGTCTCCGCACACTTCGCGCAGGACCGCGATGTCCGATACAATCACCGGACACCCGAACACCATGGCTTCCAGCGGAGGAACGCCAAACCCCTCGTACAGGCTTGGAAAGACCAGCGCGGTCGCATGACCATACAGGGCGGCCATGGACGCGTCCGAGATATGCCCGGCACGGATGACCCGATCATCGATCGTTGCATCGTTGCGGCCGAATACGCGCTCATTGGAGCCGCCCACGATCACCAAGGGGTAATCCCCGGGGAGAGATTTGATCGCGCGGGTTACAAGGTCGATATTCTTGTTAGGCTTGTTGGAGCCGATCGCCAGAAAATATCGCCCCGCCACCAGGCCGAGCCTCTGCAATATCGTGTCGTCAGCCGGAAGCCCCGCAAGGTGCTCGGCGCTGTTTGAACAGACGGCGATATCGTCGACCGGAAGCTTCAGGACATCGGCGAGCTCTCGCCGGGAGAAGTGTGACACCGTTATGATGCGTGCGGTTCTGGCGTAGAGCCATCCGAGACAACGGTGAAACTGTCCATAGCTGCGACTGAAGAACTCGGGATGGCGAAAGACCTGCGCGTCGTGAAGCACGATATGATGCCGGCGATGGAGCACTGGCCCTGAATTGGCGAGACTGATGAGCGTACCGCTCCGCGCCGCCATGGCGAGATCGATCTGGTCCCAGGCGTGCCCCGTCCGCGTTCCGATCTTCGCGATGCGGATGTGCTTCAGCGACAGACGATCATCCGCATTCGAAGGCGCAAGCAGGGTCCAGTTCGCGCCACTGAGACGATCAGGCAGCTGCCGCTGATCGATCAGCTGATCGATCGCCTTGACTACCTCCGCGGCAAATCGCTGAACGCCGCTTACGGGCTGCGAAAGAAAGCGACCGTTTATGAAAACATCAAGCATGCGTCTTGCGGCTTCGTAAGGCCTACGGCAGCTTCGAACGGCTCAGAACCATGAGAGACCATCCGCCGACAAGCCGGACCGTCGCATCGGGCGCAGCGAGAAACGCCAGGCGCCGCGGCCATGCGGCGAGCCGCTTCTTCCAGGTCTTGTATGACTGATCGATCGCCCAGGCCGTGTAGAAGAAGTCGATCGTCTCCAGACCCGATTCAGCAATCAGGGACAGCGCGCTGTCACGCGAGAAATAGTGAATGTGCCCCAGCGTGCGACGGGCCGTGGGCAGCACCCAGCCGCGGCCGACAGCAAGGGCGCTCATGTCGAGCGGGACGTGAATGACCTGCCAACGGGACATCTTTCCCATCGCACGGAGGAATTCGAAGGGATTCTCGACGTGTTCGATCACGTCGATCGCCATCGTCAGATCGAATTGCTTCCCGCTCTGAAAAGCGTCCTCCATGCTGAAGCCCAGATTGTCCGACGCGCGCTTGAGCGACAGTTCGTGAGCATAGGGCGAGACTTCAAAGCCCTCGAAGCTCGATTGCGGATATTGCCTCGACAGGATCTCGAGGATGGCACCCGTCCCGCAGCCGATGTCGGCAAGCGTCCGCCACGGAAGGCTGTTGCGATCGAGAATCGTGCGGATATGAGCGGCCTTCCACGGCGCATCTTCCTCGTGCCAGTTCGGATTGTCGACGGCGTAATCGTCCTGCCTGTACCGGCTTGTTGCGTCGGGCGCCGGCTGTTCCATCAAGGAAGAGTTCATGCCGGTTGCCTCCTCACGCTCTCGTAGAAGGCAACGACCTGCCGCCCCAAAGTGTCCTGATTGAACTCTTGCATTGCCGCGCCGGCGCTGTCCTTGTACGCCTCGAGACGCTCCGGATGATCGAGGATGGCTTCGATCGCCGCACCCCAGGCTCTTACATCGCCGGCCTCCACAAGGATACCATTTTTCTCGTGCATCACGAGCTCCGGTATTCCGCCGGCATTGCTTCCCATGACGGGAAGACCCTGCCCGAGCGCTTCGATGATCACACCGGGAGAGTTCTCGAACCATATCGATGGCACGAGAAGGAGATCGCTTTGGGCCATGCGGTTGGCAACCTCCTGGACCGAGACGTGCCCGGCGAATTCGATCCAGCGATGATGGCCAAAGCGCTGCTTGAGGTCGTCTTCGCTGGGGCCGGTGCCCACCAGCGTCAGCGTAAACTCATGACGGGCCGACAACGGCTCGAGAGCCTGGAGCAGAACGTACAGCCCTTTCGATTCATGCAGACGTCCGACATACATGAAGCGAATGATCCTCGATGCACTCTTCCCGATCGTCGGGCTCGGCGATTTGTTGGGATTCAGGATATGCGCCTGAGGCCAGGCCTGGATCGGCTGAAACGCCGCCAGCCGGCGGAGAATCGCCAGCGAAGGCGAAACGAATCCCAGCCGCGGGACCGAGCGGAGGAAAGCCAGCTTTGCTCTCGACGAAAATGCGCAGGGTGCGCATAAGCGCTCGCACTCCCGGCCGGACTTGAACATCGCCATCCTCACACAGGCGAGGCTGAGGTCGTGAAGCGTCAACACCACGGGAATGTTCCGGCCACCGATGACGCGAAGGGTATTCCAGCCGATCCCCTGCAGGACGTGAATGTTGACGATGTCGGGGACAAATTCGTCGAGGACCTGTCGCATGATCCGGTCGTTGCGAGGATCAAAATGGTCTTGAAGATGCCAGATTGATTTCTGTAAACCGGCCTTTTGAGCGGCTTCAAACACCTGATACGGCCGAGGCATGTGAATGCGCCAGACTTTGAGACCGTCAACGATCGCTCCCCTCGCCTCGTCCGCCGGAGCCGGTGATGTGGTCAGGACGGCGACCTCATGACCGTTCGCATGGAGCCATGCCGCCAGATTGCGTGCGGAAAGTTCAGCTCCGCCTTGGACAAAGGGCGGAAAGAAAGCTGAAACGATGAGAATTCGCATCTACGTTCGGTACCTGACACAATAGAGATGAAGATGGTCAAAGCGGCAAAAAGAGGGTTGGCACTTGCGATCATCGCAGCAGGCCTGCTCTTCAGCAAAATCTATGCTGCCAATGAGGCGACATCCTTCTCGATTGGCAAGCAGCCGCTGGCCGAACGTACCGATCGGCCGATCATCGGCGTCGGTGTGCACTTCGGGATAGGCGGAGAGTATGGCTATTCCCCGCAAAAGTCTGCGCAGATATTGCGCTCCGACGCCTTCGATTCAGTCAGGGACGATCTGGCCTGGAGCCTGTTTCACGCTGGCCCGGCGGTCGGCGACACGACAACTCAAGTCGCGCGCGAACCCTTCAAATTATTCGATTTCCTGGATCAGACCCAGGCAAGGCCGCTGCTGATTCTTGGTCACCCCAATCCTCTCGTTCCCGACGGCGCACCTCCTCTGACCGATGTCGGCCGGAAGAGCTTCGCCGATTTTGCAGCAAAGGCCGTCCTGACGACCGCCAAGCGAACTCCAATCTACGAGATCTGGAACGAATGGAACATGAACGCCGTGCAGGGACGCCCGTTCCTGGTCGGCGAAGGTGATCCGAGCGATCCACGCGCGGCGAGCCATTATTCTGCCCTCGCGAAGGAGGCGCTCGCGCGGATACGCAGTGTGGCTCCCAAAGCGCAGGTCCTGGTCGGCGCTGTCGGGATGGATCCCGATTGGAAATGGACGATGGCGCTGGTGCGCTCCGGCGCGCTGGAAGGCGCCAGCGGCTTGTCCGTTCACCTCTACAATCATTGCGAGCGGGATGTGTCCAACCGGACCGCAGAGGCTGCGATCCGGCAGGTCAGCACTCTGCGCCAATTGCTCGATTCGGCCGGATCGAACATCCCAATCTACGTGACCGAGGTTGGCTGGCCTACGGCTTCGAAAATGTGTCCGATCTCGACGCAAGCGGCGGCAAACAATATCGCGCAGTTCCTGCTCTGGACGGCAGCCACACCTTGGTTGAAAGGGGCCTGGCTCTACGAAATGAAGGATCAGGGCCGCGATCCTGGCGCCCTGGAGGATAACTTTGGCCTGTACGACTTTGCTTTTGCGCCGAAGCCGGCTGCGTGTTTAGCCCGCGAGGCGATCAACATCATCAAGAGCGCAAGCGCCATGAGACTTGAGCGCCCCCTCCCCGAACTGTCCGTGATCGAGGCAACGACCTCCGCAGGAAAGCGGTTGATTGCCTGGACTTCGCAAGAGAAGGTCTCCGCGACCCTCGAATTCCCGGACGGCACGGAACCGGAATATGCCCCATTGTGCCAACAGAAGTCCGCATCGAAGACGATACGGATCGGACCCACGCCCGTCGTGATTACATTGCCGACGACCGCTCCGATCGATTTGAAGGCGAAGGTCGTTCGCTAATGTGCTGCTTCCACTATGGGCCGCGATCGAGGCCCAGTCGCGGGGCGTAGCGGAACGTCGACTCAAGGGATCGGATCGAGGCGTAGCGAACCCCGCAGGGTCGAACGCGGCCGTCAGTATGCTTCCTGATGGACCAGCGCCAAGGCCGTCTTGAAGATGATCTTGATGTCGAGCCAGATGCTCCAGTTACTGACGTACCAGACATCGTACTCGACCCGCTTCTCCATCAAATCGATGGTCGGCGTTTCGCCGCGAAAACCGTTGACCTGGGCCCAGCCCGTCAGACCCGGCTTCATGTGGTGACGGTAGACATAGTTGCTGATCATCGGATCGTAATAATTATCGTGCGCCAACGCGTGCGGCCGCGGCCCGACCAGGGACATCTCGCCGCGCAGGACGTTCCAGAGCTGCGGCAGTTCGTCGATGCTGGTCCGGCGCAGCACGCGCCCGACGCGCGTGACGCGGACGTCGCTCTTCGTGGCCTGCGTGACGGTGTGGCCATTCTCCGCCACCGTCATTGAGCGAAACTTCCAGATCTCGAACGGCTTGCCGTTGAAGCCGCGCCGAGACTGCTTGAAGATGACGTTCCCCAACGAGTCCAGCTTGATCATGGCCGCGGCCGTCACCAGCAGCGGCGCCAGCAGCAAGAGCGCGAACGAGGCAAGACCGATATCGAGGCAACGCTTCTGCGCCCGCTCGAAGACGGTGAGCGGCGCACGCTGAATCTCGATCGCGACGGTACCACTGACAGGCTGGAACGGGCGCGAGACCAAATCGGCGATCGGAAAGTCCGGCAAGAGACGGATCGGCTGCGGAACCACGCGCAGGTGCTGGCTCAGCTTCTGGAGCAGAGGCATCTCATCCCAGTCGATGACCAACAGATACTCTTCCGCATCTGCGGTCCGCGCCTGCCGCACCACGTCGCGAATCTCACGGTCCCATCCCGCACCGTCCTCAGACGGCTCAAGCACGAAATGGCGCACGACGTTGAAGCCGTGCTTGCGGAGATCCTTGAAGCGGCTCGACGTGAAGTCGAGCGACTTCAGGCTGAGGAGCACGACCTTCCTGTCGACCAGGCGGCCCTTCGCATAGCTCGAGTTCAAGGCGATGCGCCACAGCACGCGGAGACCTCCGAGGGCAACTCCGCCAGTCGCAGCAAACAGCAGCGTGGTGCCACGCGACAGGTCCGCGGACGATTTGAGCAGGAACGCTTCAACCGCGAGAATGGTCAGCGAGACAATCCAGATCGCCAGCGTCTTGCGGAGCTGCCAGAGCGTATTCAGCAGGCGGTGATGATCATAGATGCCCTGAAAATACGAGATCATCACGAACACCGCAGCGACGACGAGACCAGCGCCGACGGACGAATCCTGTTCGGCCACCAGCAGGCGATACAAGCCGTTCGCCGCAAAGTAGCTGAGCAGAAGTGCGAGGAAGTCGCTCCCGATCAGAGCGATCTGGAGGGGTCTCTGGAGAGCGCCCCGGCGGTTCGATACAACCGGATAATAGTTTTCCGAACCATAAGTCGCTACAGCCATCCGACCCTCGCTGCCTCGTCACGCACTCGCAATCCAGAATTGCAAGGAGATAGATTCAATCTTCGATATGTCTCGGGCAATGTCTTAACCAAACAAAGCAACATTGCGGCACTGCAGTGAAATAATCAAACCGATTTTCTGCAATACGACACACGCATACGAACGTGCTCAAAGCGCCGTCACAAGCGTGACATCTAACTGAGCATCGCGCCGCACTTTGCGCCAGATCGCGCAAATTTTACAAATCATTTCGCGTGTATTTGAACGGTTGTTCAACTCTGTTGCTTAAGGCGTCCTTAGGTCAGCACGCTTACCACTCGCGGCAGTTTCGGGGGAGTTGTGCCGTGAGTACCGTCGCCGTTTTTAGCCTGCTGATCGGATCGTTGCTTGGGGGCCGATTCCGGATTTTCATTCTGCCTCCCGCCATCGTTCTCGGTGCAGCGATGATCGGCGCGGTCTGGGCCTGGCAGGGCCAGGGACCGGCTCACATGGTCGTTACGATCCTGGTCTTTGCGACGATGCTCCAGCTTGGCTATCTCTGCGGCGCGATGCTGATCCGCGCCCGCGCGGCGTCGTATCGCACCAAGGCCGCCCCGTCGTTCGACAGCCGCAGCTTCGGCTGACCCTGAGCGCGCACACCAAATCGACGCCTCATCAAGCCGCGCGGGTGACATGACGGCCGCGCGAAGGGACGTTCACACGGCATGGACAAAAAAAGCCATTCATGCTGACCCGAATTGCGCGATAGCATATTGACATCTCGGGCCAAGCTCTCTCCAAGAGTTGGACCCCATGGTCACAACCCCGCCTCAAACCCTGCCCCGGCCGAAGCTGCCGAACGGCGTGCGGATTTACGCCCTCAGCGACATCCACGGCTGCGCGCATCTGCTTGAACAGATGTTCGCGGTCATCGATGCGGATATGGCGAACAGCCGGCCCTATCGCGCGATCGAGGTCTTTCTGGGCGACTACATCGATCGCGGACCGGATTCGCGTCGTACCCTCGATCTCCTGATCGACCGCAGCCGCCGCCGCAACACGGTTTTTCTGAAGGGCAACCACGAGGCCTATTTCACCTCAGTCCTGGACGATCCCTCGCGCACGACCGACTGGTTTCAGTTCGGCGGGGTCCAGACCCTGATGTCCTATGGAATCTCGGCAGCGCCCGATCTCAGCAAGGACGAACAGTCCGATCTGCTGCGCGAGCTCACGTCCATAATGCCGCCGCAGCACATCGCGTTCCTGCGCCAGTTGCGGCCAACATTCACATGCGGCGACTTTTTCTTCGTGCATGCGGGCGTTCGTCCGGGAATCCCCCTGTCAGAGCAGCGCGAGCAGGACCTGTTGTGGATCAGGGACGAATTTCTCCAGAGCAAGAAGCGCTTCGGGAAATATGTGGTGCACGGCCACACGCCTGTGCGCCAGGCCGAGCTACTCGAGAACAGGGCCAATATCGACACCGGAGCATACGCGACAGGCAACCTCACCCTGCTGTCGATCCAGGGCAGCAGCATGCTCGCGATCTAGAACGGTTTCGAGCGGAGTGAATAACGGTTCACGTCAAGAACACGTATCGAAACAAGAGCCTGGCCGGCGCGGAGCGCTCAGTTGGTCTTGGTCGCAGGCGGCCGGTATTCCGGGAACCGGCTAAGCATCGCCGCCTTCAGAAATTTGAAATGGGCGATCGAAGCGCCGAGTTCCTTGAGCCTGCGCTGGCCGTTCAGGATCTCCTTGTCGAACAGATCCTGATGGTGATTGTCCAACGCCTCGCGTTCCAGATATTCGTCATTGCCGTTGCCGATGGTCACGGCGGCGCGCGCCAGCACGTCTTCCACCCGGCGGTTCAAACCGGATTGCTCACGCTCCGCCGCATGCAGGGCTTCGTCGATCGCGATCATGATGGCTTCAATACGCGTGTGATCGGTCTCGGCGTCGCGCTCCGGCGATCGCGCGCGAAACGTCTGCTCTCCGCCGAAGCGATCCTTCAGGAAATTGTGAGTGCGGGCCCGCAAGAAGAGCTGAAACATGCGTGCATTTCCGGTTCGAGGCGCCAAACCGGAAAATGGGCCCTGGATGGTTAACAAAGCCTAAAGGGGACGGAATGTTGTGTTCCGCCACGTCGCTGTGAACCGGCGTTCAGATCGTCGCCTTGATGGCATCCAGCTCGCGATCGAGCGCCTGCTGCCAGCTTGGCGGCGTGATACCGAACCGCTCGCGCAGGCGCGTGAGATCGAGACGGGAATTGGACGGCCGCTTCGCCTTGACGGGAAATTCGTCCGAACGAATAGGAACAATTTGCTTCACGGCGAATTTGGCGCCTCTCGCTTCCAGGCCGGAAACGATCGCGGTCGCAAAGCCGTGCCAGCTGGTCTCGCCCGTGCAGACCAGATTGACGACTCCACCGCGCTGCTCGAACGTCTTATGAAGATCGTCGCCGCTCTGCGGCAGCATTGCAACCATCGATTGTGCAATCGTACTTGCTGTCGTCGGCGCGCCGATCTGGTCGCCAACGATGCGCAACTGCTCGCGTTCTCCGGCAAGCCGCACGATGGTCTTGAGAAAATTTGCGCCCGAGGCGGCATACACCCATGACGTGCGTGCGATCACATGTAGGGCACCCGCCTCGACAATGGCCTGATCGCCCGCGAGCTTGCTTTGGCCATATACCGAAAGAGGAGCCGGCGTGCTGTCCTCACGCCAGGGACGATCGCCGGAGCCGTCGAAGACGTAATCCGTCGAAAAGTGCACCAGCGGCACGCCACGGGGCGCGGCCCATTGGGCAATCGCCCTGGGAGCTTCCGCATTGATGCGAAACGCCAGCTCTCGCTCATCTTCTGCGCGATCGACCGCGGTATAGGCGGCGGGATTGATGATCAGATCCGGCGCGATCGAATCCAGCTTGCCGGCAAGCTCTGCCGGCCGTGACAGATCGAACTGTTCCAGTTCCGGCGCAACGATATCGGCACGTCCCTGAAGCAGCGGAAGCAGAGCTCCGCCGACCTGCCCCGCGGTGCCCGTGAGAAGAATCTTCATGTCAAATCTCCCCGTAACGCGGAAGATTCTTCACATCCGCAAGCAAGGGTGCGTCGGCATCCTTGGCCGACAGCGAGGGATCAACGAGCCCCCAATCGATGCCGATCGCCGGATCGTTCCACCGAATGGAGATCTCATCCTTCTGGCTGTAGAGCGCATCGCATTTGTAGAAGAAGTCGGCTGTCTCCGAGAGAACGGCAAAACCATGAGCAAAGCCGCGAGGAAGCCACAATTGCCGGCGGTTGTCCTCGCTCAATTCGACAGCGACATGACGCCCAAAATTTGGGCTACCCACACGGACATCGACTGCAACATCAAGAACGCGACCACGGAGCGCCGTGACGAGCTTGCCCTGCGTGCCCGGATTTTGTAGGTGCAACCCGCGCAGCACTCCCTGACGCGAGCGTGACAGATTGTCCTGAATGAACGGCTGCGCAACCCCGCTCTGCGCGTAACGCTCGAATTGGTAGGTCTCCAAGAAAAAGCCGCGTTGATCACCAAAAAGCTTTGGCTCGATGATCAAAACCTCGGGCAGATCTGTCTCGATAACATTCATCCAGCGACTTCAGCTCCGCGCACACACATCAATCTTGTGCAGCGCACGCTATCTGATATTTTCGAAGTGGTAAACCAGAGGGACCTATGAAGGGAATTATACTCGCTGGCGGAACAGGCTCGCGCTTGTATCCCGTCACGACAGTCGTGTCGAAGCAGCTGTTACCGGTTTTTGACAAACCGATGATCTACTATCCGCTGTCGACACTGATGCTCGCTGGAATTCGCGACATTCTCATCATCTCGACGCCACAAGACAAACCGTTGTTCCAACGCTTGCTCGGCGACGGAGCAGAGATCGGTGTCAACTTCTCCTACGCCACCCAGGAAACGCCGCGTGGTCTCGCTGACGCATTCATCGTTGGGCGCGAATTCGTGGGATCGGATTCCGTCGCGCTGGTTCTCGGAGACAACATCTTCTACGGGCACGGACTTCCGGAAATGCTCGCCAAGGCCGCGGCACGCAAGAGCGGCGCCACGATCTTCGGCTATGTCGTCAACTCACCCGAACAATACGGCGTGATCGAGCTCGACAGCGACGGGCGCGCGCGCTCGATCGAAGAAAAGCCCAAGCAGCCGAAGTCGAATGTCGCCGTAACCGGCCTCTATTTCTACGACAACAGCGTGGTCGACATCGCAGCCGAGATCAAACCGTCGGGACGGGGTGAGATCGAGATTACCGACGTGAATAACGCCTACCTCGCCAGGGGCGATCTGTTCGTCGAAGTGCTCGGACGCGGGTTCGCCTGGCTCGACACCGGCACGCACGCCTCGCTGGTCGAGGCCAGTCACTTCGTTCAGATCCTGGAGCAGCGCCAGGGTTTGCGCATCGCCTGCCCCGAGGAAATCGCCTTGCGACGCGGCTATATCTCGCTTCAAGCCTTCGCGAAGGTCGCCGAGAAGACCGCCAAAAGCAGCTACGGCCAGTATCTGCAATCCGTGGCACGTTCCTTCGCCGCTCAAGATTGAGGCAGATCATCCATGCGTTTCGAAGGCTCCACGATTTTCGTCACGGGTGGCGCGGGTTTCATTGGCTCCGCGGTCGTCCGTCATCTCCTGCGCGACACCCAAGCGCGCGTCGTCAACATCGACAAGCTGACGTATGCAGCGAACCTCGAGTCGATCCCCGACGCTCGGGCAAACCCGCGTTATGCATTCGAGAAGCAATGCATTTGCGAGGCGGCGTCGCTTCGCAAGCTGTTCGAGAAGTACCAGCCCATCGCGGTGATGAATTTGGCGGCCGAGAGCCATGTCGATCGCTCGATCGACGGTCCCGGCGAATTCATCCAGACCAACATCGTCGGCACCTTTACGCTGCTGCAGGAAGCGCTGCGGTACTGGAGGGCCCTGTCTTCTGACCGCCGTGCACAGTTCCGCTTCCTTCACATCTCCACCGACGAGGTGTTCGGGTCGCTCGGCAAGGACGGCTATTTCACCGAGACCACGTCCTATTCACCGAACTCGCCCTACTCGGCGACCAAGGCGTCGTCCGACCACCTGGTCCGCGCCTGGCGTGAGACCTATGACCTTCCGACGATGGTGACGAACTGCTCGAACAATTACGGGCCTTATCACTTTCCGGAGAAGCTCATTCCTCACATCATCATCAAGGGCCTCGCCGGAGAGCCGCTGCCGGTTTACGGCGACGGACAGAACATCCGCGACTGGCTCTACGTCGAGGACCATGCCAAAGCGCTGACACTCGTGCTCGAGCGCGGTGCGGTCGGCGAGACCTACAATGTCGGCGGACGAAACGAGCGGTCCAATCTGCACGTCGTGGAAGGCATTTGCGACCTGCTGGACGATATGTCGCCGCGCAAGGCGGGCCCGCGGCGTGGCCTGATTTCGTTCGTCTCGGACCGCCCCGGCCACGACCGCCGCTACGCCATCGATGCGTCGAAGCTCGAGCGCGAGCTCGGATGGCGCGCCGACGAGAATTTCGAAAGCGGCCTGGCCAAAACGGTTCGCTGGTTCTTCGACAATCGCGACTGGTGGCAAGCCATTCTCGATCGTGGCTATCAGCAGAAGCGCATCGGCCTCGGCTAACCGGCGGATCGACTTCGCGACGTCGTGTGCAATATTGGCTTCGCCGGTTCACTCGTGCCGGCGGCGGCTGACCACGCGACGCAAAACTCGGCTCGCGCCAACGAGCCGTGGATCGCGCAGCTCCCAATCGTCAGATCAAGGCCGGATCTCCATCCGGCTTTGCGCCATCCACGCTTTCCAGGCACCCTCGTGTTTCTCATAGAGCTCTAGCCAGCGCTGCTCATCGGCGATGGCTCCCCAACCACGACCATCGTCGGATGCAGCCTGTCGGCCCTCTGCAGACAGCTGCTCGGTGTCGAGCCGCTCGAACTCGAAGGTTTCCTCCAACGTCAGTCCGATCAGGACGCGCCGGCCCACCGTATCCACAAAATATCGACGCGGTGCGTTGTTGGACAGACTAGTCATGGCACGGCCCTACGAAGCGAGGCTCGCGCATGACGCGCGAGGGCACAGACAATCGGCACATGGCTTCGGTTGCAAATCATCAAAATGCACGCCTCGCCCTCGCGAGCGAGACACCCGGCTGGGACATGGCTGGGTCATAAGGCTGGTAGAGCGGATGGCGCACCCGGCGTCGGCGTGACCGCCACGCGCGCATCGCATAGCCGGCACCAAAGCCGGCGAGGATCGAGATCAGGATCGCAGCTACCATCATTCGGAATTCTTCCAGCTACTGAGCGCGTTGTCTTCGTGACGCGGCATTCTCATCTTCGAGTTGTGTCTACATCATGATGGACGCAGCTGATTTTCTTGTCAGACCCGGGAATTTTTGGGCAGCGCGGTGCGTTCGAACTGATCGTTCGTCAGCACGTCAACTCAGGAACCAGAGAAAAAATCTCACCAGCAACAACGCGATGAAATACACCCAGCCTGCCATAGCGATCATCGCCACGCTGAAAAATGCGCCTTCAAATGCCCGCTGTCTGACTTTCGCGAGAGGGAACGCCGCGCGCGCTTTCTGGAGCATCTCGATCTTCTGATTGGTTCGTTGTCCTGCGCGAACATAGCGGAATGAATTCGACGATCTCGTGACGACACGGCCGAGAAGAGTGCAATGCTGTTCGTCGCGATCGACACAGCGCTCGCGTGCCGCAGTTGAAGCGATTTTGGATCGAAGTTTCTTCTGTCAACTCACACGATGATCCGATCGTGATTCGATCCGCATCGATTGTGGTGGTTTTGTCGCGCGCTACTCCGATTCAAATTTTTGCGCACGGGGCGTGCGCAGCCTGACCGGAAGGAGCCCGCCATCGGGCGCGTGTTGAACCGACGCGACGATGCGTAGCCGACGTTGCCGCAACCGAGATCGAGGAGACCTCACGTCCTGGTCTTGCCGATGCGTGACGACGCCATCCTGCGCGAAGTCGGTCTGACGATTTTTTATCGACTGGATGCGGTGGCGAAAATCTTCAGCAGCGGCTGCCGATACGCAAGGATCGACCGAGATCGACGAAATTTCCGTGGTTATACGGAGTGTTACGGACCGATTTCATCGCGGTAAGGTTGAGCAGTTAGCTTAATCCGCGTTGTTTGTTGCGAAGTCTCGTCGATGGCTTATCCATCTTTGCACCGAGCCTGCCCCAAGGCCCGGCCCCACCCAAGCAAAGCCGCTGAGCGAACATGGGTCCGCTTGGCGGCTTTGTCGTTCTGTCGATGCGAAGAGGAATATTTCGGTTATGGCGCGCAAGCCCTGGTCGTTCAAGGAAGACCGCCGGCTGATGGAATTGGCCAGGTCTTCGATTTCACTGGAAGAGGCGGCGAAACAGCTCGGGCGCACGCCCGATGCCGTCAAGCGCATGGCTCTGCGTCTCGGCCTCTCGCTCCGATCGAAGGGGAACAAAAAGGGTTAACGGCCGCGTCTGCGCCGCTAACCATGCTCCGGAAGCTCGGCGCGACCAGCCCGGAAGCTCACGCATCGTGAGGACGGCCAGAAGCCGACTTAAACCTTATTTTAGCGCCCCATGGCTACTGTTCGGCTCATCTTCTCTTAACCTCCGCGGGCCGGATGAAGGCAGCACGGCCGAAACTCTCACTGGCGGCGCTCGTACTTGCGGGCATGGCTGCGTTTGCCCTTGCGGGTCACATTGCGGCGACGCGATTCATCCATGATCAGCAGGCGCGCCAACTCGACGGTCTGACCGAAGTCGTGCTGCGCCGGGCCGAATTCGCCGTCGACTTCGCGACCGCAAGCCTCGACGAGTTGGCCGGCCGCGGCCTCGCGACATGCGATCCCGCCTCGCTCCAGGCGATCCGACTGCACGTCTATCAGCGCTCCGCCGTGAAGGACATCCGACTCGTCAACTCCGACGGCTCGGTGATCTGCTCGGCCTATTCCGAGACGCTCGAATTCGACAAGGGCTGGGTCGATCGCGCGGACATGCTTGCATCGCGCGATTCGAAACTGATGCTGTTCCGCGTCGAGCAATTCGGCGGCGACGCGCTCGGCGTGCTCAGGGACATCGGCGACAAGAAGGCGCTGGTCGCCATTCTCGGCATCAATTCCAGCCTGTTTGACATCATGCCGGCCGAACTGCGCGCCCATGGCGAGGTGCTGCTCGCGCTGACGAACGGCGCACAGCTCGGCGAGTTCGCGCTCGACGCCGACAAGGCACTGGCGCATCCGATCGACTTCGAAAAAAGCTCGGCGCGCTTTCCACTGCGCGCGGTCATCCGCATCGACAAGTCGGTGTTGTCGACATGGAACAGCGAGATCTACTGGCCAGCGATGGCGGTCGCGCTCGCGCTCGGTGTGCTGTTCGGCGTTCTGCTCTCGCGGACGCGGCGCATGGAGGGACCTGTCGCAGATCTCGATCGCGCGCTGGCGCGCGGTGAATTCAAGCCTTATTTCCAGCCGATCTTCGATCTGCGCACGGGCGAGATCAGGGGTTGCGAAATCCTCGCGCGCTGGCTGCGTGAGGACGGCACGGTGGTGCCGCCGATGAACTTCATTCCGCTGGCGGAATCCAGCGGGCGAATCGAAGCCATGACCTGGCAGCTGCTCCGCCGCGCGCTAGCCGACCTCCAACCGCTTCTCAAGGCCGACAAGGATTTCAAGCTCTCGTTCAATGTCGTGCCCAGGCACATCTTCGGCGCTGGCTTCGTCGAAACACTGCGCAGCACCGTCACCGCGGCGCGAGTATCTGCACGGCAGATCGTGCTCGAGGTGACCGAACGCGACGAGCTCGACGATCTCGCGCGCGCCGCGACCGTGGTGAGCGAGCTGCGCGACTACGGCTTTCGCGTCGCCATCGACGACGTCGGCGTCGGCCATAGCGGGCTGTCACGGCTGAAGGGACTCGGCGCCAACACGATCAAGATCGACAAGTTTTTCGTCGACACCATCACGGTGGACGCTTCGACCACGACCATCGTGGAGATGCTGGTCGCACTCGCCAGGGACTTCCACATGAGCGTGGTCGCGGAGGGCGTCGAAACCGAGGAGCAGGTTCGCGCGCTGATCTCATGCGGCGTCGAGGAGGGCCAGGGCTATCTCGTCGCAGCGCCCCTGCCCTTTGCGAAATTCAGCGAACTGATCGCGTCGCGGCGTGCCGGGACGGCAGTCGCAGCTTCAGCCGGCGGCACGGCACTGGTGGCCTGACCGGCGCGGCTGGCCCGAATTTGAACAGCCAGTCGAGATCATGTCCGAACATGTCCCGGCGCGAACCAGCATTCACGAACGCATGACCGGCGATGTGCCGGGCCTTAACGATATTCCGCGCTTTCGCGAGCGGCATGGCGGTCGACCGGCTAGGATGCTGCGATGCGACAGAACCACTTCATCGCAGCTGCGGCCGTCTGCCTCGCGCTGATCGTCTATGCCACGCTGGCGACGCTTGCGGGCAGGCCGGTGCTGCTGGGCCATGCCGAGGCCTATTGGGTCGTGGTCATCGAGCGCTTCAGCGCCTATTGCGTGTTGGGCTTCCTGCTGTCGTTCATGCTGCCGGGGCGCTTCAGGCTCGCTTGCGCGTTCGTCATCGCCGTCGCCGTCGGGCTTGAGCTATTGCAGGCGATGATACCCGATCGCGATCCGCGATTCATCGACGTGCTGCAAAAGGCCGCCGGCGGCATCCTCGGCGTCAGTCTCGCCCAGACCATCCTGGCATTCCTGCCCAGACCACCGTCCTGACGCGCGCGACGTCGGCCTGGATCGCGCGCGCGATGTGCTGACGAGCCCGACAGGTTACTTTGCCATCTGCCCGCGCAGCTCACCACCCGGATTGGCCGCGGTGTGGATGTTCGCATACCACTTGCCGGCCAGCAGATCAGCAGCCTGCGCTTCGGTGAGAGTCGCGGTGCCCTGGATCGGGCTTTGCGCCGACTTGAACGGCAGCGCGATGCCGGCATTCTTGCCCGCTTCACTCGGTCCATGGAAATGCGCGCCGAGCGCGGGACCGGTCAGGCCCGTGTAGGTGAGCGTGTAGGTCAGGACCTTCGTATTGGTATCGAAAGCCGCCTCGGCTTTGCCGGAGGCGGAACTCGTATTGGGCGGCACTTCGTTGCTGCCCTTGAGTTCCGCATGCAGTTTGACCACTTCGGCACTCGCCGCCGTCACGAGAAGAGGCGGAAGCGCAAAAACCAACGCACCTGCCAAGCACACGGCTCTCATCATCGCAATCTCCCAGCCCGGATCCCGTTGAACTCAACCCGTTCCGGTGTGGAACACCAGGGGGCACGCCAAATTCCGGTTGGATGATTATGCCTGATTCGAATGGAGACTGCTGCCGGAGCAGCGGAATTACGCCACCCCGCGCCGGAAGCTCTCCTGATTGGAGCCCAAGCCGCCGGACATCTGCCGGTGTGTCTCTCGCAACGCAGTGATCGCTTCATCAACTCCGTATTCGCCTTCGCGAATGATCTCGAAAAACCGGGTCATCAAGGCGAAGTCCAGCTTGACGCGAGTGTTTCCATCGCGGCTCTTGCGGCGGTCGAGCGACAGATTCAGTGCCAGCCCCCTGGCCTCAGTGGCATTACAACCGCAGAGGGTCGCGAGTTCGTCATAAGTCATCCAGATCTGAGGCATATCCCTGTCCGTCTTTTGTTATGGGCCTCAACCTAGATTTCACATCTGAAAGCACTCTTGCCGCAGTGCGGTCGCCACATGCTTTCGCGAGAACAGCGTCAACGCAAAACTAAGACGCCGGAGGTCGGGAGGGCGTGAACGGCGGCCGGGGCCGCGATCGGCTGTCGAGCCCCTTGGGCAATTTGTCGGGATTGAGCTTCACGATCGCGCATGTGGCGTCGGCTGCCACGGCCTCTTCCTGGCTGTAGATCAGCGTGGCCTCGAACTTGATCTCGGGCACCTCCCTCGCCGCCCCCGAGCATGTCGCCATTGCGCCGCTGCATATGCCGGACAGATCGACCTCGACTTCATCAGGACCGAACACGCTGGGATTACCCTCGGCATGCCGTTTCACGGTGAGGACCGCGGTGAAGCGTTGCTGATCGACCTGATAGGAGCCACCATAGGTGAAGAAGCTGTCGCGACCCGCGATCCGCCCCTCGACCAATTCGACAAGACCTGTGCCTTGGCCAAGCGGTGTTCTGAACCAGGCAGCGTATTTGCCGTCTCTCAGCATGGAAATCATCCGCCGTAAAATTCAAACGTATTTGCGACCAACTCTGGGGCGCGACAATGACCGTGACGACACGTATTCGGCCACGGTTAACGCCCTGCAAAGCCGGTTCGTCAAATTGCAGGCTCCGCCCTGGCGGTGCGGACGGCAGATTTAAAACAGTTCGATGCCGTCATCCGCCGGTGCGAGCGCTTCAACCCGGTGTGCGGCGGCGCTCGACGAAAGCCCAAGCGTTTGCAGGAATTCGCGGTGGACATCGCGCTCGCGCTCCATCGTGTAACGTGCAAAGAGATCGTCGAGCAGCGCCTCGTCCTGCGGATGCGGCCGACGCGTGCTCGCGCTTGCGGTCTCGAGGCGCGCCGCGATGGCAGGCAGAGTAGCGGAAGACTCGCCGAGCGAGCTCATCAGGCCCTGCGCCGAATTCATCAGGCCTTCGAACTCGGCGCCCTCGTCGACGAGCCGGCTCATCAGCTTGTCGAGCCGTTCGTTGCCGACCTCGACCTCGCGCAACGCCTGGAGGATCTGCGGCTCCAGATTGGCGAGCCGGGTGGGATCGCCCTGGACGCGGAGCTCTTTCAATTCGTTGGCCGAACGCTCGATGCCGTCGAGGACGGGCCGCAGGCGTCCCGCCCCCGCAGAGACCTGGTCGGCCGTCGCCTTGAGCTCATTGGCGATGACGACGAAGGCGCTGCCGCGGCTGCCGAGATGGCTCGCCTTGAGCCCAGCATTCATGCCGATCAGCGTGATATCGACCGTGGCCTCTGCCAGGCCCGCGATGGCCTGACGGAATTTCGCCAGCGTATCCTCGACGACCGCAAGGGCCTCGTCGACCGAGCGGCCGGCGCTCTCGCAGGTGGCGATCAGGGTCGACGCCTGCGCCAGCGTCTGCTTGATGCGCGCGAGGGCCGAGGATGAGGAGCCGTTCTCGCCGCCGAACAGCGAGCGGCCGTGACCGACGACGCCACTCGCATCGTTCAGGATCGCCGTCAGCGCCCGGATGATCTGGTCGATATCACCGCCGAACTCGCGCTGGGCGTCCCTGAGTTGGGCCGCCTCGAGCTTGCGGATTGCAAGCACACCGTCTTCGCTGGCAACCGGCTGAGGGACAAGGCCCGGTTCCGATCCGGACGAGAGACGCAAACCATGACAGACATGTTCGAGACGCTGCCGCGTACTGTCGCCGGCCTGCAGGGAAATGATCGCGCCGCCGACTGCCCCGGCGATCTTCCGGGTGCTGCTGCCCGCGAGTTCAGCGAGATGGCCGCTCCTGCTGCGTTGTTCACGCAATCCTGAATAGGCCGCGCCGAGTTCGGCGCTCTCTGCGATCAGTTGATCGCCATAGCGGCTCTCGAACTCCCTCTGTCGGCCGGACGCCGTGGCGACTGCTTCCGACAGGCGCTGCTGATCCCGCGCGCAGCCCTCGATCGAGCCCTGCACGGCCTTGCCGAGATCGTAGGCTTCCTGCGTAAAGGCAAGAAAGCCCTCGCGATCGCCGTCAAGCGAGGCCGCCTCGATCCGCGCGCTGCGCGCGATGATGGTGATCATCTGGATATGCTTGAACAGGGGCTTCAGCAGCGCCGACGCCTCGGTCGTGCTCTTGCCGATCATCGTCAGCAAGGCATTCTCGGCCGGCAAGGCGCGCGCCAGTTCGCCCAGCCGCGCTGCAATCTCCTGCAGCGCGGTCGCGGCGCCCTCGATCTCGGCGCCCGAGAGTTCTCCGGAGAGAGAGGCGAGCCCCTGATTGAGATCCTTGAAGACGATGTGACCGCGACCGAGCTCCCGACCGACGCGCGCGAAAACGTCCTCAATGCGCGACGAGACGTCTTCGACCGCGGCGATCGCATCGTTCAATGTGCCGGTCGGAGTGGCTGACATCACGATCAACCCACCGCCGCCGCGTGCCCGGCCTGGTACCACTGCATGATCTCGCGCGGAATGAGGTTCAGCGCGACCACCTTCTCGACCCCGCCATGGGCGATGGCTTCCTTGGGCATGCCGAACACGACGCAGCTTTCTTCGTCCTGGGCCCTGGTCGAGGCGCCAAGCTTGCGCATCTCCAGCATGCCGCGTGCCCCGTCATCGCCCATGCCGGTCATGATGACTCCGAGCGCATTGGCGCCGGCATGCTGGGCGGCCGAACGAAACAATACGTCGACCGAGGGGCGATGTCGCGACACCGGCGGACCGTCCTTGATCGCGACCTGATAGCGCAGGCCGATGCGCTGGAGCAGCATGTGGCGTGCGCCCGGCGCGATATAGGCCCAGCCGGGCAGCACCGTTTCCCCGTCCTCCGCTTCCTTGACGCGGATCTGGCAGACGCCATCGAGACGCTTGGCAAAGGCCGCGGTAAAGCCCGCCGGCATGTGCTGGACGATCAGGATCGGAGGACAGTTCGCCGGCAACATCTCGAGGACATCGTTGAGCGCTTCCGTTCCGCCCGTCGACGCGCCGATGCACACGATACGCTCGGTGGTCGGCCGAGCCTTGCCCAGAACCGGCGGCGGGATGATGGCATCCGCCGTCAGCTTCTTCTCGATCACCCGCCGTTCCGTACGCGGCCGCACGCGCGCGCGCGCGGCCGACTTCACGGATTCACGCAGCCGTGTCGAGCATTCGAGCAGCGCCAATCGCGTGTCGATCTTCGGCTTGGGAACGATGTCGACGGCACCGGCTTCGAACGCCTCGAACATCACGTTCGAGCCTTCCTCGGTGAGCGAGGAGCAGATAATTACCGGAATCGGCCGCTGCGCCATGATCTTGCGCAGGAACGTCATTCCGTCCATGCGCGGCATCTGAAGGTCGAGGATCATCACATCGGGGATTTCGTCCTGGAGACGGCGCGCCGCCACGAACGGATCGGACGCTGTCGCCATCACCTCGATATCGGGGTCGTCATTCAGAATCGTCTGAAGGATTTGGCGGACCGACGCCGAATCGTCCACGATCAACACGCGAACTTTCTCCCTCGGCATGTTGAATGCGCTCCCGCTCAGACTTGAAAAATGGTCGGCTGAACCTGCTTCAGCCCCGGAACGGCACTGTGAACCATCGATTCCGAATGTCCGACCAGCAAATACCCTCCCGGTCGCAAATGACTGCAAAGCTGCTCGACGACCTTACGCTGCGTCGGCTTGTCGAAATAGATCAGCACGTTGCGGCAGAAGATCATGTCAACGTCACGATCGACGGGATAGGACGCGTCCATCAGGTTCATCCGCATGAAATGCGTCATGCGCCGAAGTTCCGGCACCACCCGCACTTCGCCGCGTGACCTGTCGCGCGAGGACAGGAAATATCGCTTCACGAACGGCTCCGGCACCGGTGCCAGCACATCGCGAGTGTAGATCGCGGTCCTGGCGAGGCGCAGCACCGCGGTCGAGATGTCGGTCCCGAGGATACGGTACTGAAACCGCGATCCGCTCCGCGTCATGTCATCCAGCACCATCGCAGTGGTGTAGGCTTCCATGCCGGTCGAGCTCGCCGAGCTCCAGAACTTCAGGTTAGCGTTCTTGCTTCCATGCGACTTCAGCAAAGCCGGGATGGCGATCTCCCGCATGAAGGTGAAATGCTGCGGCTCGCGGAAGAAATCGGTCTTGTTGGTCGTCACCACATCGATCAGATGGGTGAGCTCCGTGTCGAAATGATCGACCTCAAACAGGTTGTCGACATATTCGTTCAGATCGGAGAAGTTCAAGGCGCGCACACGCTTGTGCAGGCGTCCCTCCAGCATCAGTCGCTTGCCCTGCGGCAGCTTGATGCCGACCTGACCTTCGATCAGCTCGGCAATGGTCCGGAAATGACGGTCCGAAAGATGCACGGCCGTATCTTGCAGAGCCGGCATCATGGCTGCCCGCTCCGGCCGTCGAGGCCCGAATGCAATGAATGTCGGACCATCAGGGCCATTTTTGATTCCTGCACGTTTACGCGACAACAGAGGAAGACAGGCCCGCGCTCAAGGAGCAGACCTGTCCCCGGACAATTTCAGCGCTGAAAATCGGCGTCCCGATCATCCTCGCCATCGTGCATGTCGAAAGCAAAGCCACCACCGCCCGCGACCTTCATGACGCGCGCCGGCTTGGCCTGCGGCTTCCTGGCGGGACGCTCGGTCGCCGCCATGGTCGCAGCCTTGGTACGGAGCTGATTGACCGCCCGGTCGATCGGCGCCTGGGTGTGGCCCTTGCCGCCATGCTCGATGCGGAAATAGGCGATCGTCGATTGAAGCTGCTCGGCCTGCGAGGCAAGCTCTTCCGAGGTCGAGGACACTTGCTCGGAGGCGCTGGCGTTCTGCTGGCCGACCTTGTCGAGCTGCTGGATCGCCTGGTTGATCTGGGCCGAACCGACGTCCTGCTCGCGGCAGGCGGCCGTGATCTCCTCGACCAGCTCGGCGGTCTTCTTGATATCCGGAACGAGCTTGGAGAGCATGGAACCTGCTTCCTGCGCCACTTTGACCGTGTCCGCCGAGAGCGTGCCGATCTCGGCAGCGGCCGCCTGGCTGCGCTCTGCGAGCTTGCGCACTTCGGAAGCGACCACCGCAAAGCCCTTGCCGTGCTCGCCGGCACGCGCGGCCTCGACCGCGGCATTGAGCGCGAGCAGGTCGGTCTGCCGCGCGATTTCCTGCACGATTGTGATCTTCTCGGCGATGGTCTGCATTGCGTTGACGGCGCGGCCGACCGCAGCACCGCTGGCTTCGGCGTCCTTTGCCGACTGCGCAGCGATCTTCTCGGTCTGATTGGCGTTGTCGGCATTCTGCTTCACGTTCGAAGCCATCTCCTCCATCGAAGAGGAGGCTTCCTCGGCGGACGAAGCCTGCTCGGTCGCGCCCTGCGAGAGTTGTTCTGCGCTCGCCGAGAGCTCCTGGCTGCCCGCAGAAACATTCTGCGCCGCGGTCAGGGCCTCCGACACGATCTGACGGAGCTTTTCCACCATGCGCTCGAGCGCGAGACCGAGCGTGTCCTTATCCGACAGCGCCTTTGCTTCGACGGTGAGGTCGCCCTGCGCGATCTGGTTGGCAAGGGCCGCGGTCTGGTTCAGGTTGACCGTCATCGCGTTCAGCGATTTGACGAGATCACCGATCTCGTCATTGCTGGACGCATCGATCGTGCGGCTGAGGTCACCGATCGCGACGGCGTCCGCAAGGTCAACGGCATTCGCGAGCCCGCGGCTGATATTGAGCGCAATCCAGGTCGCGGCCACAGTGGCAATCAACAGCGAGGCAAGCACAAGGCTGATCAGGATGATCTCTGCGCGACTTCCGTCCTGCCTCGCCTGCTCGGCTTCGTCCGCCATCGCCTTCTTGACATAGACCACATAGGCATTGGCGGCGTCCATCGCGTCGGCGACCACCTTGCGGCCGTCATGCATGGAGCGATCCATCGACTTGGCCTTGTCCGTCTTTGCCAGCCTGACGGTCTCGTCCTGATAAGCGTTCATCCTGGCGTAGGCCGTGATGAAGACGTCCATCATCTTCTTGCCGCTTTCGCTTGCAGCCGAATAGATCTCGTCCTTGGACTTCTGCAGGGACTCGCGAACCTTGGCTAGATCGGCGGTGAAGAGGTCATACTCGGCGTCAGACGCCAGGATCGAGTTCTTCTCGGCGCGCACCTGCGCCAGAATGCCCTTTTCGAGCTCTGCGGCCTTCTCCATTCGGCCGGCACGTGCGACCAGGTGTTCGGCGGTTCCGACCATGTCGGACAGTTTGAGATAGCCGACAGCGCCGGCGATCATGGACAGCAGGATGACGACGCCAAACGCGCTCGCGAGCTTGGCTTTGACGGTAAATCTCATGGTCAGTCTCGTTGTTCGGATTTCAATTGCTTACGCGCGAAAACGCTTACTGTCGCAAAACTCAGGCGGCGCGAGAGGCCTCGCCCGGCAATTCGTCGTTGGCCATCAGCTTGGCGAGGTCGAAAATGACGACGAATTTCTCGCCTTTGCGGCCGATGCCGGCGGCGTAGTCTGACTGCCATTTGCCGCCCACCTCGGGGATCGGCTCGATCGCCTGCTCGTCGATGTCGGTGACTTCGAACACGCAATCGGCGACGAAGCCGACACCGACCAGGCGGTCCTTCATCGGCACGTCGAGGATGATGATGCGGGTCGCCTCGGTGGAGGCGACGGCCGGCAGGCCGAGCTTGGTCCGGAGATCCACGATCGGGTAGCCGGCGCCGCGGACGTCGATCATGCCGAGCAGAAAGTTCGGTGCATGCGGCAGGCGCGAGATCGGCCGCATGTCCAGGATTTCCCGCACGTTGCGGATGCTGATGCCGAACGTCTCGCCGGCGAGCCCGAGCGTCAGATATTGAGAGGTTGCGGCCATTTCCAAGTCCAGGGTCAGATGGTTTTTATGCCTAGGTCAGCGCTGAAACTCGGCGTCGCGATCGTCTTCGCCGTCCTGCATGTCGAAAGCGAAACCGCCGCCACCCGCAACTTTCATCGCGCGCGCCGGCTTTCGAGCGGGCACGGGCTTCTTTGCGCCACGATCCGCCACCTGCATCTGTCCCGCCTTGCTGCGGAGCTGGCTGACGGCGCGGTCGATCGGCGCGGATGCGGCGCTCTCACCACGGCCAGCCTGCTCGATGCGGAAGAACGAGATGGTCGACTGGAGCTGCTCGGCCTGCGAGGCCAGCTCTTCCGAGGTCGACGACACCTGCTCGGAGGCGCTGGCGTTCTGCTGCCCGACCTTGTCGAGCTGCTGGATTGCCTGGTTGATCTGCGAGGAGCCGACATCCTGCTCGCGGCAGGCGGCAGTGATTTCCTGCACCAGCTCGGCGGTCTTCTTGATGTCCGGGACGAGCTTGGACAGCATGTCACCGGCTTCCTGTGCGACCTTCACGGTCTCGCTCGACAGCGTGCCGATGTCGGCGGCCGCAGCCTGGCTGCGCTCGGCAAGCTTGCGCACCTCGGAGGCAACCACCGCAAAACCCTTGCCATGCTCGCCGGCGCGCGCGGCTTCGACCGCGGCGTTCAGGGCGAGCAAATCGGTCTGACGCGCGATCTCCTGCACAATCGTGATCTTCTCGGCGATGGTCTGCATCGCCTGGACGGCGCGGCCGACGGCGATGCCGCTGGCTTCGGCATCCTTGGCCGACTGCCCCGCGATCTTCTCGGTCTGATTGGCGTTGTCGGCGTTCTGCTTCACGTTCGAAGCCATCTCCTCCATCGAAGACGAGGCTTCCTCGGCGGACGACGCCTGCTCGGTCGCACCCTGCGAGAGCTGCTCGGCGCTGGCGGAGAGCTCCTGGCTGCCGGCGGAGACGTTCTGCGCTGCGGTGAGCGCCTCGGCGACGATCTGGCGAAGCTTCTCGACCATGATGTTCAGCGACTTGGTGAGGTCGCCGATCTCGTCATTGCTGGCGGAGGGGATTGTCTGATTGAGATCGCCGTTGGCGACTGCACCGGCCAGGCCGACCGCGCGGCCGAGCGAACGGCTGATCGAGATCGAAATCCACAAGGCGGCGGCGATCGCGACCAGCAGCGAGATGCCGAGAAGCGTCATCAGCAGGAACTGCGCCTGGTGCCCCTCCTCCTTCGATTGAACGGCCTGCTCGGCCATCTGCTTCTTGGTGTTATCGACATAGACGCCCATGGACTCGAGCGCTTCGTTCACGACCTTGCGGCCCTCGTTCATCGAGCGTTCCGTCGCCTTGGCCTTGTCGGTCTTGGCGATCCGGATCGTCTCCTCCTGATAGGCGTTCATCTTGGCGAAGGTCACGGCGAAGGCATCCAGCAGCTTTCTGCCGGCCTCGCTGGCGAGCGCGTAGACCTCGTCCTTGGTTTTGGAGGCCTCCTCGCGGCGCTTCGCAGCGTCGGCGACGGCCTGTTCGATCTCGCTGTCGGTACCGAGTATCGCGTTCTTCTCTGCACGCAACTGGATGAGAATGTCCTTCTCGACTTCGGTCGCCTTCTCCATGCGCTTGGCGCGAAGGACCATGCTGTCGGCAGTTGCCATCATGTCGCCGAGCTTCATGTAGGCGACGCCGCCGGCGACCATCGACAGAACGATGACCAGGCCGAACGCGCTGGCAAGCTTTGCCTTGACCGTAAATCTCATATCCGCCCCTAACCCGATCTCGCCCGAGACCCCGTTTTCAATTCAGAATGCGTTCCATGTTCGGAACGATGACGAACTCTTCACGCCATTTCGCGATGAAGCGAATGTACTCCGGCTTCCAATGCATGCCGACGCGCGGCGTCTGCTGCACGTCGGTCTGCGAGATCTCCGTGACCTCGTAGACCTTGTCGGCGGTGACGCCGACCAGTACGGGCTCATTGTCGAGCTCGATCTCGATGACGACGATGCGCGTATCCGCGGAGTCTTCCGGCTGCGGCATGCCGAAGCGGATGCGCAGATCGGCGAGCGGAATGACATTGCCACGCACGTTGATCACGCTGGGAACGAAAGCACGCGCGCCGGCCACCCTGGTCACGGGCACGGGATCGATGATCTCGCGCACGAGGCCGGCGTCGAGCGCGAATTTCTCCTCGCCGAGCCCGATCATGACGACCTGCATCGCGTCGGCCTGGTGTTCGGCTGCCAATCCGTCGGTCATCACGCCGCCTCGCTGATGTGCTGTTTCTCGACCTTCGACTGCGCCAGCGTGACGAGCTGCGCGACATCGAGGATTAGCGCCGCTGTGCCGTCGCCCAGGATCGTCGCACCGGAGAAGATCGTGACGTCCGAATGCAGCTTGGAAAGCGACTTGATGACGGTCTGGTGGTTGCCGATGATCTGGTCGGCGACGAGGCCGACATGGGTCTCGCCGGTTGAAATGATGATCGTCTTCTGGTGCCGATCAGGCGCACCGGATGCCGACATGATTTCGCGCAGGCGGAGGAAGGGCACGAGATTGCCGCGCACGTTGAGGAAATTGCGCCCGCGGGAGCGTTCGTCCTCGGCAGTCAGCTCGATGCATTCTTCCACTGCCGACAGCGGAATGATGTAGCGGCCCTCACCGACACGGATCAGCAGGCCTTCGATGATCGCGAGCGTCAGCGGCAGGCGCAGCGTGACCGTGGTGCCCTGGCCCTGCCTGGTCGACAGGTCGATCGAGCCGCGCATGTTCTCGATGGTGCGCTTGACGACGTCCATGCCGACGCCGCGGCCGGACAGCGCGGAGATGGTCTGCGCGGTCGAGAAGCCCGGGTGGAACAGGCACTGGTGAATCTCGTGATCAGAGAGCACGGCACCTGCGGCGATCAGGCCCTGTTCTTCGGCCTTGGCGCGGATGCGGGCGGTGTTAAGGCCGCCGCCATTGTCCTTCACGGTGACGAGCACCTGCGCGCCGGAATGCACGGCTGCGAGCTCGATCCGGCCCTGCTCGGTCTTGCCGTTGGCGGAGCGGGTCGCGGTGTCCTCGATGCCGTGGTCGATGGCGTTGCGGATCAAGTGCACCAGCGGATCGGCCAGGCACTCGATCATGGTCTTGTCGAGCTCGGTATCCTCGCCCGAGGTGACGAACTCGACCGGCTTGGACAGGTCGCGCGACAGATCGTGGATCAGGCGACGGAAGCGGCCGAACAGCGAGCCGATCGGCACCATGCGCGCGCCCATCGTGGTGTCACGCAAGGACGAGGCCAGACGCTCGATTTCCTCGGCGATGATCTTGATCGAGAGATCAGAACCGGAGGCGGCGAGCTGGGTCAGCCGTGCCTGGGCAATGACGAGCTCGCCGACGCGGTCCATCAACTCATCGAGGCGCTCAGCCTGGACGCGGACGGTGGCAATGCCGCGATCGTCGCGCTTGGCTTCGACTTTCGGTTCCAGCTTTGCTTCGGGTTTGGGCTCTGGCTTTGCGACGGGCTGCGCGACGACGGGCACAGCAACAACCTCAGCGACCGGCGCGGGCATCTCGATCGCCAGGGCCGGTTCCTCGTCGAGCAGCTGGAACAGCGGCGCCGGCATGGGCGCCTCGACCTGCTCCAGCGGCAGGAGCGTCAGCTTCATTTCGTCCGAGACGAACATGAAGACGTCGTCGATCGCATCCTTGTCGCAGGCCGCGTGCAACTTGACGTCCCACTTCAGATAGCAGTCTTCCGGTTCCATCTCGTCGAGGAACGGGATGCCGTCGGTGATTGGCACGACGAAGCAGGGGCCGAGCTTGCAGAGATCTTCGAGGAGATCGAGCGGGTTCGAGCCGTTGCGCAGGATATGGGATTCGAATTCCAGGTAGAGATGCCAGCCGGCCTGCTTGCTCTCGACGGGAGCCAGCGGCGGCGCTTCGACCATCACGGCGATCGGAGCGGCGGGCTGATCCGACGACACGAAGCGCTTGAGATCGTCGAGGATGGCTTCGCCGATGATGTCGTCGGTCGATTGCGGAGCCTCGATCAGGGCGCGGATATAGTCCTTGGCGGCAAGCGCGACCGAGATCAGTTCCTGGGTCGGCTTGATCTCGCCTTTGCGGACGCGATCGAAGGCCGTCTCGAATTCGTGGGTAAAGGAGGCGACCTTGTCGAAGCCGAACATCGCACCCGAGCCCTTGATCGTGTGCAGGGCACGGAACGCGGAATCGACCAGTTCGCGATCGTCGGGACGCTGACCGAGGTCGAGCAGGGCCCCTTCAAGGACCTCGAACAGTTCGCTGGCTTCCTGGCGAAAGACCTCGGTCGGGTCCATCGCGTTCATGCGCGCACCAGCTTTGCGACGACGGCGAGCAGCTGCTCGGGCTTGAACGGCTTGGTGATCCAGCCGGTGGCGCCGGCGCTCTTGGCCTCTTGCTTCACCGTGTCATTGGACTCGGTGGTCAGGAACACGATGGGCATACCGACAGCGCTCGGCAGCTTGCGCAGCGCCTTGATCAGTTCCAGCCCGTTCATGACAGGCATGTTAAGATCGGTGATGACGAGGTCGAGCTTGCCGGCCTGCGCCTTGGCGAGGCCTTGCGCGCCGTCACCAGCCTCGATCACGCTGTGACCGGCCGGCTCGAGCACGACCTTGATCATCTGCCGGATGCTGGGAGAATCGTCGACCGTGAGAATCGTGGCCATTAGATGCCATCTTTCTTTTGCGGGAAGTGCTGATCGATCATTGCCTCGCTGGCGAAGCCGGCGCGACGAAGGGTGTTGCGCAGAGATTGGGAAAAGGAAGTCAGGACCACCGGGCGGCCTTGAGCGTCGCCAGTCTTGGCAGCCGACAGCAGAAGCTGGATCGAGGTCACGTCGGCCTTGTCGACGCTGGAACAATCGATCTCGAGCCGGTCCTGCCGGCCGAACGCTTCGCGGATCAGGTCATAGACATTCCGAATCGCAGCGATGCTGCAATCTGCAGGCAGCCGTAGGGACCACTTCGGCTCAGTGACATCAGACGACATTCGTCCCCCAAAATTCCCGGGATTCACTGCACGCATCGCGCGAATCCCGTGCGATGACTATTCGTGTGGGAGAGTATGCAAAACCCTAATGGAGCCACCCGTACAACTACGGGTCACATTCCCAGGAACTTCGCGTAAGCATGCAAACGTGCATGCCCCGCTTAAATCTCATGCGCTGCGCGCAACGTTGAGGCGGTTTGACGCGGCATGAATGTTTGCTCCACGTTAAATCACGGGGACTATTCGTTGAGATCACGCCTCGCCATCCGAACGAGTCCGGCCGCCGATGCTGACCCAAGCGCTTCTGGTTGATGACAGCCGCTCCGTCCTCAATTTCCTGAAACGTCATATCGAAGCGGAAGGCCTCGTCGAGGCCACCACGTTCCTCGATCCCGTCGAGGCGGTGGCCTGCGCGCGCGAACGCGTGTTCGATCTCGTGCTGGTCGACTACGAAATGCCGCACATGGACGGCATCAGCTTCATCCGAACGCTGCGCACACTGCCGGGATGCACCGATATTCCGATCGCGATGATCACGTCGCGGCAGACCGACGACGTCAAAATGCAGGCGCTGCAGGCAGGTGCAACCGATTTCCTGCCCAAGGCACCGCAGAGCGTCGAGATGACGGTGCGCTTGCGGAATTTGATTCAGCTTGGTGCAGCCGTACGCAAGCTCAATGATCGCGCTGCGCATTTGGCGAGCGAAGTCGCTGCCGCCACACGCAAGCTCGGCGAACGCGAAGAGGAGATCATCCTGCGGCTCGCACTCGCGGTCGAATATCGCGACAACGACACCGGCGAGCACACGCTGCGGGTCGCCCGCTACAGCCGGATCATCGCCGAGCAGCTTGGCCTCCCTGCCCGACTTTGCCGTGACATCTATCTCGCAGCTCCCCTGCACGATGTCGGCAAGGTTGCCATTCCCGACAAGATCCTGCTCAAGCCCGGCAGGCTGACCGACGACGAGATGGCGGTGATCCGCACCCACGCCATGATCGGCGAGAGGATCTTGGCCGATTCCAGTTGCGAGCTGATCCAGTTGGGGGCGCAGATTGCCGCAGGCCATCACGAACGCTGGGACGGCGCCGGCTATCCGAACGGCCTCAAAGCAGGCGAGATCCCTGTCGCCGCGCGCGTGGTCGCAGTCGCCGACGTCTTCGACGCCCTGACAACGCGACGCCCGTACAAGGAGCCGATGCCGCTGGACGCCGCGCGCGCCTATCTGGTCGAGAATCAGGGACGGCAGTTCGACCCGGCTTGCGTCGACGCCTTTCTATCGCGCTGGAACGAGGTCGTGGCGATCGCCACCGGTCGGGCAGCGCCGTCGTTGCAGACGTCCGGGACTGCCCCCGAACTCATTATATTAGGAGCGGCCGGGAGCCCGAGGGACCAGGACCACACGCCGGAAACCGTCTGACGGCACGCATGGAGCCACCGTTGGCCGCGGCGCCGTTTTTTGCCATCACAGGTTTGAACCTGATCCTGCTAGGGTACACCAATACTGAGAGTGATTCTGATCACACTTGCCTGGACCATCCCCTGATACCCTCCCGCCGAGACGTGGATCAGTCTCCCAATCCTTCGAACTGGAACGAGAAAAACCATGAGAAGCCTGATCGGCGCCGTTGTCGGCGTGTTCTGCCTTAGCGCGCCGGCCATTGCCGAGACGCCGGCCGCCATCGTCGAGGACGTGCAGGGTAAGGTCGACGGCATCGAATTCATGGATTACGTGGCGCCCGGCAAGATCATCAAGCTTGGCCCCAAGGCCGGCATCACGCTGAGCTATCTGAAATCCTGCCTGCGCGAGACCATCACTGACGGCGTCGTGCTGGTCGGCGCGGAGCAAAGCACCGTGCAGCTCGGCAACATCACGCGCGTCAAAGTCCCGTGCGATGCCAACGCCGTGCAGCTCTCCGAGCGCGAGGCGAACCAGAGCGCGGCGACCACGTTCCGCAGCGTGCGGGCCGACACCAACAGCGCTCCGGCCAAGCTGCCGACGATCTACGGTGTCGCGCCGCTGATTCAGGCCAAGAGCGGCAGCACGCTGGTGATCGAACGCACCGACGGCAAGGAGCCCACGATCACCCTTCCGCTCAAGAATGACATCATGGTCGCCAAAAAATTCTACGACCTTTCGAAAGCCGGCAAGTCGCTGACCCCGGGCGGCAGTTATCTCGCGAAGCTCGGCACCAAGCGCTACACTTTCCAGGTCGACGCCAGCGCGACCGCATCGCCGACGCCGATTGTCGGCCGTCTGCTGCGGCTCGAATAGACGTCCGCGACAGCAACGATGCGGCGGATCGGCAGGCGGGACATCGTTGCGGCGATCCTGATTGCGCTCGTTGCTGGTGCGGCCTTCACGTCTCCGCCGTTTCAGCGACTGCAAGGTCTCTCACTCGACATTCTCACGGCCTTGCGCTGGACACTGATCGGCGACCACCGCGATCCCGCAACGTCGCCAGTCGTCGTCATTGCCATTGACGGGGAGACCTACGAGACGCCGCCGTTCAGGGGGTCGCCGACGCAAACCTGGACGCGCGAGATCGGCCGGGTGCTCGGCAGCATCACCGAGGGCGGTGCCAAGGTCATCGGATTCGACGTCATCTTTCCGAGCTCGATCGAGCAGTCGGAAATTCCCTTTGGCGATACGTCATTCGGCAGCCGCGTGAGGGGATTTGACCGGGATTACCTGATCGCCCTGCGCAAGCTATCCGACAGCGGCAAGCTCGTGCTCGGCGAGGTCCTGAGCAACGACCATCCGGACGCGCCCTTCCCCGCACAGCGGCTTGCAGTGAAGAACAATGTCCGCGCCCTCAATGTTCACACCGATCTTGACGACGTCATCCGGCGCATGCCGCTGAGCTTTTCGATCGGTGGCAAGCCGGTCCCGGCGATGGCCGTCGAGCTTGCCGCGCGTGCCCGTGGCGGACCGCCGGAGACCGAACCACCTGCCGCAACGATCATGCCCGGCTATGCTGTCCCGAGCGCGGTGCCCAACACGCTGACGCTCAATTTCCGCGGCATGGGCCGCGACATCCCAGCCTATTCCTTCGCCGACCTGCGCGCCTGCGTCGAAAAGGGCGACACCGAATTCTTCCACCGCGCCTTCGACGGCAAGGTCGTCCTGCTCGGCACCATCCTCAATTTCGAGGACCGCAAGCTCACGGCAATGCGGCTCGCCGGCGGATATGACGGGACGCCAGCTGCGCGGTGCGCCCTGCCGGCGCCGGCACGCGCGGCGCAGAAGGCGCGCAACGACGTCGCGGGCGTCTTCGTCCATGCCACAGCTATCCGAAACTTGCTCGAACGCGATGCCGTCACTGAGCTCGGCTTTCCGCTGCGGGCGTTGATGGCGATCATGTTCGCGGCGATCGTTGCCTGCGCAGCCTGCATGCTGGCGCCGAGCGGCGCGCTGATCGTTTGGCTCACACTCTCCGCGGCCTATACCGCCGCCGCCGTCGGCACGTTCGTGCATGCGCTTGCCCTCCCCCTGACCGAGCCCGTGTTTTCGGGTCTCGCAGCCCTCACGATGATGGGCGGCTACCGCTTCGCCATCGCCGACCGCGAGGAGCGCTTCCTGCGCAAGAGTTTTGCGTTCTATCTCGCGCCCGAGGTGATCGACGGCATGGTCGCCTCCGGCAAGATGCCCGCGCTCGGCGGCGAGATGCGCAACATCACCATGTTCTTCTCGGACCTCAGCGGGTTCTCCTCGATCGCCGAGAAGATGACGCCGAACGAGCTGGTCGCTTTGATGAACGACTATCTGTCGGCCATGACCGACATCATCGAAAGCCATGGCGGCTATGTCGACAAATATATCGGCGATTCCATCGTCGCCATGTTCGGTGCGCCGGCGGACGATCCCGATCATGCGGAGCACGCGGTCGCGGCGGCGCTGCAATGCCGCGATCGCCTGGAGGAGCTCAACGGCAGCCATCCCGCATTCCGGGGCCGCGGCCTCGCCCATCGAATCGGGCTGAACAGCGGCGAAGCCGTGGTCGGCAATATCGGCTCGCGGCGGCGCTTCAACTACACGGTCATGAGCGACACCGTGAACCTCGCCTCGCGTCTCGAAGGCGCCAACAAATATTTTGGCACCGTGATCATGGCCTCCGAGGCAACCGTGAACCAGAGCCGTAGCGCCTACAGCTGGCGCGAGCTCGACATGGTCAAGGTGCAGGGACGCGACGAGCCGATCAGGGTGTACGAACCGCTCGCCGGGAAGAACCAGGAGACGCGGGAGCAAGGCATTCGCGCGGCGACCTATGCCAGGGGCCTTGCTTGCTGGCGCGTGCGCGACTTCACCAAAGCGGCCGAACTGTTCGAAAGCGCCGCCAGCGACGATCCGCCGTGCGGATATTTCGCCAAGCGTGCACGAGCCCTGGCGGCCAATCCGCCGGCGGCCGAGTGGACGCCGGTGAATAAGCTGGAAGGGAAGTAGCGGCTCGAAGAAGCGCAAGCCGACATATTTCTCTGCGGGCAAGCGCTGCAGCCCCCGCGCGCCTTCGCGCGCAGCTCGATGGCGATGAAGGCTGATCCGCGCCTTACTGGTGCGCGCTCTCCCGCACAGATTCCGTTGGAGTTTCCTCCGGGTGCCGCTTCTCGTAGTGCAGGAACAGATCGAGCAGCGCCAGGAACACGATGACCACGCCGAAGCCGATGCTCAGATGCATCGCCCGCGTATGCGGAAATCCGAGCAGCCAGGGCGACGCGATGAGCCAGACGCCCATCAGGACGTTGATCCATTCCTCCCAGTCCCGGTAGGCGATGATAGCCGCCAGCGAGAGCACGACAATGACGGCACTTGTGACCCAGAGGTCGATCTTGCCCTCACTGTTGGTCAGCTTGAACAGCCAAGGCGATATGAAGAGGACGGCCGCGAGAAACAGATTGTAGACATCAGGGACAGTTTCGCGCTCTTGCAGCTTGCTCATGGCAAACACTCCGCGGGGAACCTGTCAGAGCAAAGATCGGGAGGCGATTTGGTTCCCGACCGGCAGTGATCTCCTGCCTAGACTTTGGTCTCACTCAGGAACCGAAGCGACGGCGGTAGTCCTGCGGCGCCGTGGCGAGCACGCGAAGAAAGCTTCGTCGCATGGTCTCCTCGGACCCGAAGCCGCAACGCTGGGATATCCGCTTCACCGGCAAGCGCGTCTCCGAGAGCATCCGCCGAGCAGCTTCCACTCGCAGCCGCTCGATGGCCCGAAGCGGCGTTAGCCCGGTAGCCTTCGCGTAGTGGCGGCTGAAACTGCGTTCACTCATGCCGGCCTCGCGCGCCAGTCTGGACAGGGATAAATCGCTGGCAAGATGCTTGCTGATCCATTGGTGCAACGCGCCGAATTCGTCCTCGGCCGATTGCAGCGACAGCGCCTCGCTGAACTGCGCCTGCCCGCCCGGTCGCTTCAGGAAGACGACGAGATAGCGCGCGACTGCCAGGGCCGCGGTGCGGCCGAGATCTTCCTCCACCAGGGCTAATGCCAGATCGATGCCTGCGGTCACGCCTGCCGAGGTCCAGATCGCGCCATCGCGCACGAAGATCGGATCTGGCTCCACGCGGATGGCCGGGAAGCGTCTCGCAAGCTCGGCACAGTACGACCAATGAGTCACCGCGCGCCGTCCGTCGAGTGTGCCCGATGCACCGAGCAGAAATGCGCCGGTGCAGACCGACGCCACGCGCCGAGCCTTCTTGACGCGTTGCCGCAGCCAGTCCAGCAACGCCGGATCGGAAGCAGCGCGATCGACACCCGGACCGCCAGCGACCACCAATGTGTCCAGCCCACTGCTGCCGCGCGGGAGGGGCTCTGCTGCGATCTCGAGACCTGACGACGCCGTTACGCGCGCGCGGTCTTTCGCCACCACGCGAAGGACGTAAGGCGGCGCTCCACCAGCCTCCACGATCTGCTCGTTGGCGGTCGCGAACACCTGGAGTGGCCCCGTGACGTCGAGCAACTGCACCGACGGATAGGCCAGTACTTCGATGATACGCACGGGGTCCCGTGCAGCACGCGACGTGGGGTTTGGCGAAAAGCGAGGGGTCTTTGGCATTTGCGCCAAAGCCTGGCTGGTTATGTTGCTGCTGTCCAGTCGAATTGGAGAGCCGCCCATGATCCCGCACGAGACGCATCTGCAAATCGGATCCCTGCTGTTCGACGGTATCGACCAGATCGATCTGACCGGCCCGTTCGAGGTGCTGTCGCGCATTCCCAACGCGACCTATCGCATCTACGCCAGGACGCCCGCATCGGTGCGCGACGTCAGGGGTCTCCGGTTGGTACCGGATGCGACGCTCGCAGATGCACCCCGGCTCGACGTGCTTCATGTGCCCGGCGGTTTTGGCCAGGAGGCCTTGATGGCGGACGAGGAAGTTCTCGCCTGGATCCGTCGGCAGGCCACCGACGCCAGCAATATCTTTTCAGTCTGCACCGGCGCTCTGCTCCTCGGCGCGGCAGGGCTTTTGCGCGGACGGCGGGCGACGACCCATTGGGCTTCATTTCATCTGCTGCCACTGTTCGGCGCCGTTCCGGTCAACGAGCGCGTCGTGGTCGACGGGACCTGGATCTTTGCCGCCGGCGTGACCGCCGGCATCGACGGCGCCCTGCGGCTCGCAGCCGAGCTCCGCGGCGACGACGTAGCCCGTGCGATCCAGCTCTACATGCAGTATGCGCCCGAACCGCCCTTCGACAGCGGCACGCCGGAGCGCGCTCCGGGCGCAATCCTCGATCAGGCGAGGCGTGCCGTGGCCGACATCACCGCGCAACGCGAGGCGACCGCCCGGCGCATCGCCGCGAAGCTCGGGATCGCCACCTCCAATCTCTGATCCGCGACGTCAGACACTCAACAAAGGGAGAGACCATGAGCACGAAAACCTTCACCAAGACCGCCCCGCCGGAATGGCTCCTCGCCATGTGGAAGGAGATCGACGACAAGACATTCGGCAAGGGCTTTGACTGTTTCGCAGAAGATGCCATCTGCAATCTCGGCGTTGCCGACTGGCACGGCCGCGAGGCGATCCGCAACAATTTGCGGCAGTTCATCGACCGCGGCTTTACAGCGCTCCACGACGTCGTCGAGTTCTGGGATAGCCCTGAGCTCAAGATCTTCCACGGCAAGGTCGCGATGCGTTTCGACGATCCCAACATCGCGCCCGTGCGACCGACGATGGTCCATTTCTTCTATATGGACGAAAAGGATCGCACCAAGGTGAAGCACTGGATCGGCGCGGTGGGACCGACCGGCTTCTAGTTTCACCGACCGCAACGACAAAAGCGGCCCCACCTCCGGGTGGGGCCGCTCCATTTTGAACGGGACCAATCAGATGTCGAAGAACACCGTCTCGTCCGGACCCTGCAAATTGATTGTGAAGGAATACGCCACCTTGCCCTCGCGCTCGCTACGCGCGGCGATCAAGGTCTTGCGACGCACCGGCGGCTCGACCAGGTTGAGCACGGGATCGGTAGCGTTGGCAGCCTCCTCATCGGAGAAATAGAGCCGTGTGTTGAGACCGATGTTGATGCCACGCGCGACGATCCAGATGTCGACGTACGGCGCGCACTTGCGCCCGGCCCGGTCGATGATTGCGCCCGGCTTGATGGTCTCGAAGGTCACCAGCCCACTCTCGAAATCGGAGCCGCCGCGGCCCCAGCCGCGGAAATCCGCGTCAAGCGCGCCGGCAGAACGATCGGCCGGATGATTGTAGCGGCCTGCCGCATTGGCCTGCCAGATCTCGAGCAGGACGTCGCGCAGCGGGGAGCCGCCGCCGTCGAGCACCCTGCCTTCAAGCGTGATCCGCTCGCCTCGTGTGTTCGGCGTCACCAGAACGTTGGAAAAATTCTTCTCGAAGATGTCGAAGCCGGCCATGGCCGGAATCAGGCCGATATGGACGTAGGGCCCGGCGGTCTGCGAGGCGGTTTCCTTGAGATAGTTGAGCTGCTGCGGCATGAGCTCAGTTTCCTGCGGTGCGGTTTTCGAAATAGGTGGAGCGTGACCCGCGGAGCACGATGTCGAAGCGGTAGGCGAGCGAGTCGAGCGGGGTCGAGGCGTTGAGATCCAGCGGCGCCACGAGACGTTCGAGTGCGTCCTTGTCCGGAATCGTCGTGAGAATCGGGCAGACCGGGATCAAAGGATCGCCTTCGAAATACATCTGCGTGATCAGCCGTTGCGCAAAGCCCGAGCCGAACACCGAGAAGTGGATGTGGGCAGGGCGCCAGCTGTTGACGAAGTTGCGCCAGGGATAGGGGCCGGGCTTCACGGTGCGGAAATAATAGTAGCCGGTGTCGTCGGTCATCGCGCGACCGCAACCGCCGAAGTTGGGATCGACCGGTGCCAGGTACGTGTCCTTCCTGTGCCGGTAGCGGCCGCCGGCGTTGGCCTGCCAGAACTCCACCAGCGTGTTCGGCACGCCGCGTCCGCTCTCGTCCAGCACGCGGCCATGGACGATGATGCGCTCGCCGACGGGATCGCCGTCCTTGGCGTAGTTGCGGATCAGATCGTTGTCGAGCGGCCCGAGATCGTTGTGGCCGAACACCGGCCCCGTGATCTCAGAGACCGAGTTCTCCAGCGACAGCAGCGCCTGGCGCGGCGAGCGCAGCACCGAAGACTTGTAACCAGGCGCATATGCCGGCGGATGGATGGTGCGGTCGCGCTGAAAAAACCCGCCGTCACCCGGGGTAAACGGCTCGGGGCGATTGAGGCGGGGCTCCCGTAAGGCTGGCGCCTGGACATTCATCGGCGTTGTCTCTCCCTGTGGCCGCGACCGGTTTCGGGCGCTGCGTGTTGGCGAGATCATGGGCCAGCCTATTCCACAAATAAATAGATCGATTATAATGCATTACATGAGAAAAATCGATCATTTGGCGCTGGACGGCCACGCTCTCGAACTGTTCCTGGCAGTGCTGGAGGAAGGTTCGGTCACAGCGGCCGCAACACGCCTTGACCTGACGCAATCGGCCGTCAGTCATGGGCTCAACAAGCTGCGGCGGATCGCGGGCGACCCGCTGTTCGCAAAGTCCGGCCGCGGCATTGTCGCGACCGCCCATGCCCAAGCCCTGGCCGCCAAGGCGCGCGCGCTGATCGACGAGATGCGCAGCTTCGCCGGCGGCGTCACTTTCGAGCCGGCGAGCGCGCAGCTGTCGCTGACGATCGCCGCCAATGATTTCCAGCGCGACCTGCTGCTCCCGCACTTCTTCGACCATGTCGCTTCGCAGGTGCAAAGCCTAAGCCTGCGCGTGATCCCCTCGCAATCGCCCTCGCCCGCCGTGCTGCGCGAGAATCGCTGCGATCTGCTGATTACCCCACTGCCGCCGTCCGGCGTCGACATCGTGCAGAAGCGGCTGCTGAGCGATCATTACGCCTGCTACTACGATCCCAAGGTGCGTGCCGCACCATCAGGCCGCGGCGCTTATCTCGCAGCCCGACACATCACCGTGGTCTATACCGACAATGAGCGGCTCGACTTCGACCGCCGGCTCGCGGCCAACGGCTTCCACCGCGACATCGCCATCTCGGTGCCGAGCTTCTCCGGCGTGCCGTCGTTCCTGCGCGGCTCGCAAATGCTCGCGAGCATGCCGAGCCTGCTCGCCTCCGGCGTGATGCACGGCTTCGCGCATGCGCAGATACCTCTGCCCTCACGCACCCGCACGCTGGCCGAACTGCCGATGTTCATGGTCTGGCACCAGCGCTACCAGAAAGACCCGGCGCATCGTTGGGTCCGCGCACAATTGGAATCGGTGGCGGCGACCGCCACTGCCTGAATTGACCTGCCGAGCGCGAACCGAGGTTCATTGGCTGATCTGCAAGGACGTGCTGAGCGTGCACTGGGCCAAGGAATTGCTTCAGCGCCGGTAACGATAGTGCTCGTTGACTGCCGCGGCGGTGGCCTGCCCCTCGCCAAACCCACTGGTTGCGCGCGGGCGGCCACGCTAGAATTCGGCCATGACAGTGACCGACATTGCGAGCCGAACCTACAATCACAGCTGGCGGCTGGATCCGATCATCCGCAGCCTGCTCGATACCGATTTCTATAAGTTATTGATGTTACAGATGATTCGGGAATCGTACCCGGATCAGCAAGTGACGTTCTCGGTGATCAACCGCTCGCGCCATGTGCGGCTCGCCGAAATCATCGACGAGGGGGAGCTGCGTGCCCAGCTCGATCACGCCCGGACCATCCGCTTCACCAAGAAGGAGTTGATCTGGCTCGCCGGCAACACCTTCTACGGCAAGACCCACATGTTCTCGGCGGACTTCATCCGCTGGCTCGCGGACTTCCGCCTTCCTGAATACGAGCTGCGCAAGGTCGAGGGCCAATACGAGCTGCACTTCTACGGGCCGTGGACCCACACCACGATGTGGGAGATTCCGGCGCTCGCCATCCTCAACGAATTGCGGTCGCGCTCGGCGATGAAGGGCCGTGGCCGCTTCGAGCTCGACGTGCTCTACGCCCGTGCCAAGGCCAAGCTGTGGACCAAGGTCGAGCAGTTGCGCGGGCTGGAGAATTTGAAGCTTTCCGACTTCGGCACGCGCCGCCGCCATGGCTTCCTGTGGCAGCGCTGGTGCGTCGAGGCCGTGAAGGAAGGCCTCGGCCAAGCCTTCATCGGCACCTCCAACGTCCTGCTGGCGATGGACAACGATCTCGAGGCGATCGGCACCAATGCCCACGAGCTGCCGATGGTCGCAGCCGCGCTCGCCAGGGACGACGAGGAATTGCGCTGGGCGCCGTATCGCATCCTCGATCAGTGGCGCCAGACCTATGGCGGCAACCTCCTGATCGCGCTGCCCGACGCCTTCGGCACGAAAGCGTTTCTGCGCGATGCGCCGGAATGGGTCGCCGACTGGACCGGCTTCCGCCCCGACAGCGCGCCGCCGATCCAGGCCGGCGAAGAGATCGTCGCCTGGTGGGAGAAGAAGGGCCGCAATCCCAAGGACAAGCTGCTGGTGTTTTCCGACGCGATGGATGTCGGCTCGATCGAGGAGACCTATCACCACTTCGCCGGCCGCGTGCGGCTCTCGTTCGGCTGGGGCACCAACCTCACCAACGATTTCGTCGGCTGCGCGCCCGACGGTTCGTTCGATCTCGACCCCATCTCGCTGGTCTGCAAGGTGTCGTCGGTCGATGGACGTCCGGCCGTCAAGCTCTCCGACAATCCGGAGAAGGCGACCGGCATGCCCTCAGAGATCGAACGGTACCTGCGCGTGTTCGGCAATGCCGGCCGCGTGCGCCAGCCGGTGTTGGTGTAGCGCCAAGCTGAAATCCTCTCGATCGGGTAAATCGCGAAGGCCAGATTCGCAGCATTGGTGCGCCGATGTGACACGTGTTCCGGCTGCGTGGCATTTGCTGCGATCTGCGCGCATCCGTTTCACGACGCTTTCACCCTGCGCGACAGTCTCTCGGCTTTTTCAGGTCGAGTTAAGCACCGTTCCCGTCTCATTGGAGTTATCAGCGGAACGCTCCGCTGGGATCGTTGAATGATTTGGGGAACGCAGAGTGTTTCGCAGAACAGCAACGTCGTCGAAGGAACGCAGCTTCCTTCACGTCATCAAGCTCGTCTCGCCGTTCGTGATGGTCGTCGTGCTCCAGGCGACAATCGCGGGGTTCAGCCTGGAGGTGATGTCCTCGGTCCGCGCCTATGTCGCCGGCGAGGCGATGTGGTCACGTTCGCAGAAGAACGCCGTCTATTTCCTCAATCTCTATCTGCATTCGGGCGACCCCGCCCAGTTCGCGCAATACCAGACCTCGCTCGCCGTCCCGATCGGCGACGAATACGCGAGATGGGCACTCGAGCGCGATCCCGTCGACGTTGAGCTCGCGCGCATCGGCCTCCTGCAGGGCGGCAACCATCCCGATGACGTCCCCGGCTTGATCTGGCTGTTCCGCTATTTCCACCAGGTCAGCTTCTTCCGTGAGGCAATCCGAGAATGGGCGGCCACGGATCCGATGCTGCTGGAGCTCAGTGTCTTCGGCGAAGTCATCCGGGGCGAAGTGAAGAACGGCCCGATCGGGGATAGCGACCGCCTGCAATATCTGTCGTCGCGGCTCTCGGAGCTGAACAGGCAATTCACCGGGCATGCCACACGGTTTTCGACGGTGCTCGGCGAAGGCTCACGCACCATCAAGCTGACGCTGACCTGCTTGAACATCACGACCGCGATGACGTTGATCCTGCTCCTCATCTGGCACACCCGGCGATTGGTGCTGCAGCGGCAGGCTTTCGAAGACGCGTTGCGTGCCGAGAAGGATCGCCTCGCCTTCCAGGCCTCGCATGACTGGCTGACCGGCATCGCCAATCGCCGCGCTTTCGAGGCGCGCCTGCAGAGCGAGCTCGATGGCTGCAGCGAAGGCGCGCTCAGCCTGATTCTGCTCGACCTCGACCAGTTCAAAAGTGTCAACGACAGCTGCGGCCATCTCGCGGGCGATCGGCTGCTGTGTCAGGTCGCCCAGCTATTGCAGCAGGGGCGTCGGCCGGATGATCTGGTCGCACGGCTCGGCGGCGACGAATTTGCACTGATCCTGCCGCAATGCGCGCCCTATGACGCCGTCAACATCGCCGAGCGGCTGCGACTGTCGCTCGAGCTGTTCAGCTTCGCCTGGGACGGTCGTTGCTTCGCAGTGACCGCCAGCATCGGTGTTGCCTGCATTGCCGACGGCAACACCACACGCGAGGAAGCGATGCGTCAGGCCGACGCCGCCTGCTATCGCGCCAAGGAAAAGGGACGCAATCGGGTTCAGGTCGACAACGGGAAACCGGATGTCGTTGTCGTCGCCCCAAGATCGCGCGAAGCTGTTCGCGCGTAACGACGGCCGGCGCAATTATCGCGCCGGCAGGATCCCGAGACCCAGGAGCTGCGCGTCCAGGAACTGCGTGACCTGCTGGCGCAGCATCTGCGGCGGCACGGCGATCATGCGCTCTTCAAGGCCGAGCGAGATGATCCCGTGCACCGCGGAAAACAGCGTGCGCGACAAGAGCGCGATCTTCACATCATCCGCATCCGGTAGCACGCGCACCAAGGGCGGATGCATCAACGCAAAGGCATCCATCACCATCTGAAGGATGTCGTCGGGATAGGGACGATCATCCTCCATCCGATGCTCGAACAGCGAGCGCAGCAGATTGGCGTGCTCGGCAAAGAAGTCGAGATAGGTCTCGGCCAGGCCATAAAGCTGGCGCACGGGATCCTCGGCCGGAACGCCGCCCAGCCGCGCCGTGAGCGCCTGAACCGTCTCCCGGTTGACGGTCAGGATCACCCCATCGAAGTCGCCGAACTCGTTATAGACACTGCCGACGGAGCAGCCGGCGGCCTCGGCCACATCCCGAACCTTCAGCGATCTCAATCCCTTACCCGCGATGATGCCGCGGGCGATTTCCAGGATCTGGAGCCGGCGCCGACTTTTTTTTTGGTCGCGCACCGATTCTTCTTGAACATTGTTCATTTTCAAGCTACTCATGTGAACAATGTTCAAATTAACCCGGAGACCTGCAAAATGCAAACCCTCGCTGTTGATATCGCCTCCACCTTCGTCGACGACGCCGCGGCTCTCGTGACCGGCCTTGGCCGCTCCCTGCTGCGGTTCGTCATGGCCCCGATCGATCGCATCGCAAATGCCTGCGACATCGCCGGTGTGCTCACTGAGCGCCGCGCGACCTTCCGGACGTGGCGGGCGAGCCGCGCCCGTGCCCGCCATGAGGGCCGCCGGTTCAGCATTCTCGGCCGCCTCAACCCCTTTCGTCATCTGGCTCACCTCACCTGAGCAGAGGCTTCGGCGCATGCTGGTCCGTTCGAATGCGAGGGCAGGATGCAACAAAGGACTCACTATGTCCGGATGTAGCCGGCCGGTTCGCCCGATATCGACGCTTCGATTCAGCTTTTCCTTATTGGCCGGCGCGGTATGCGACAGGCGCGGCATTTCCGCCCGAACCGCGGCCGCGACCGATATTTGCGAACCTAACGAGATCACTTGGAGACCAACAGGATCGGAGGGACCGAGGGGACACGGCAGGCCGGCGACCACAGTCGCCCTGCAATCACTCCTCCCATACCCTTCCGGTCGTGACGTTCGACCTGCAACATAACAACCTCAGGCTGCCTTTTCAAAACAGGACTAGTCATGATCAGGGATTTGATGTCGTCACGCCGCTTTGCGCCGCTGTTCTGGGCGCAATTCTTCTCGGCGCTCAATGACAACGTGCTCAAGAACGCACTCGTCATCATCCTGCTTTACAGCGCCGCGACCGGCCACGGCGATGCCCTGGTGACGGTGGCAGGCGCCGTCTTCATCTTCCCCTATTTCATCCTGTCCGGGCTCGGTGGCCAGCTCGCCGACAAATACGTCAAATCGGTCGTCGCAAGACGATTGAAATTTGCCGAGATTTTCGCGGCGGCTTTCGCCGCTGCCGGCTTCTTCCTGCACTCGGTGCCGCTGCTGTTCACGGCGCTTGCATTGTTCGGCATCATCGCCGCCCTGTTCGGTCCCGTGAAATACTCCATGTTGCCGGACCAGCTCGCGCTCGGAGAGCTCGCGACCGGCAACGCGCTGGTCGAAGGCGCGACCTTCATGGCGATCCTGCTCGGCACCGTCGCCGGCGGCCAGTTCGTCGCCGGCTCCGCCCATATGGGCTGGGTCGCATCGGCGGTCGTCGTGCTGGCCCTGCTGTCCTGGGCTTTTGCTTCCCGCATCCCGCAAACGACGCCCTCCGCGCCCGATCTGCCCGTCGATGCCAATCCCTGGACCTCGACGTTCAGCCTGTTGAAGACGCTGTATGCCGACCACCGGCTGTGGGACGGCACCGTGATCGTCTCCTGGTTCTGGCTGGTCGGCGCGATCGTACTGTCGCTGTTGCCGGCTCTGGTCAAGGACGTCGTGGGTGGCAGCGAAGGCGTGGTGACGCTGTGTCTTGCGATCTTCGCGATCGGCATTGCCATCGGTTCACTGTTTGCAGCCCGCCTGAGCCACGTTCGCCCGAACCTCGCGCTGGTGCCGATCGGCGCCATCATGATGGGATTTGCCGGCATCGACCTCGCCTGGGCCATCGGCGTCACGGTAAAGGGTAACGATATCGCTGCGGTCGACTTCGCAACCTCGTTCTCGGGTTTGCGCATGCTGGTCGACTTCGTCGCCTTCGCATTCGGCGGCGGCCTGTTCGTCGTTCCGTCCTTTGCAGCCGTGCAGGCATGGTCGGCCCCGACCGAGCGGGCCCGCATCATCGCCGCCGGCAACGTGTTGCAGGCCGCCTTCATGGTGGTCGGCTCGCTGTTCGTCGCGCTGTTGCAGGCAGCGGGCTTGCATGTCGGCTGGATATTCCTCGGCCTCGGCGTCGCGAGCTTCGGCGCCGTGTGGTTCGTGCTGACGAAATGGGGCAAGGAAGGCGTGCGCGATTTCGGCGCCCTGCTGTTCCGCGCGCTGTTCCGCACCGAGGTCCGCGGTCTGGAAAACCTGCCGCCTCCCGGGACGCGCATGTTGATCGCGCCCAACCATGTCAGCCTGATCGACGGCCCGCTGCTGCACGCCGTGCTGCCGATCGATGCGAGCTTCGCGGTCGATACGGGCATCTCCAAGGCCTGGTGGGCCAAGCCGTTCCTGCGCGTGGTCAAGCACTACACCATGGACCCGACCAAGCCGCTGGCCGCGCGCGACCTGATCAAGCTCGTTGCGGCCGGCGAACCGGTCGTGATCTTCCCGGAAGGCCGCATCACCGTCTCGGGCTCGCTGATGAAGGTCTATGACGGCACTGCGATGATCGCGGACAAGGCCGACGCCGTGGTCGTGCCGGTTCGCATCGAGGGCGCGCAGCGTTCGCATCTCAGCTATCTCAACTCCAGCCAGATCAAGCGCTCGTGGTTCCCGCGGGTGACGGTGACGATCCTGCCGCCGATCAAGCTTCCGGTCGATCCGGCGCTGAAAGGCAAGGCGCGCCGCAATGCCGCGGGCGCCGCGCTCCAGGACGTCATGATCGACGCGATGGTCAAGAACGCCATGCTCGACCACACCCTGTTCGAAGCGCTCGGACACGCCCATCGCGATCGCGACACCGGCAAGGTGATCATCGAGGATGCGCTCGGCACCAAACTGACCTACCGCAAGCTGATCCTCGGCGCGCAGGTCCTAAGCCGCAAGCTCGAGGCCGGCACCTCGTCCGGTGAGAATGTCGGCGTGCTGCTGCCGAACTCCGCGGGCGTCGCCGTCGTCTTCATGGCGCTGCAAAGCATCGGCCGCGTCCCGGCGATGCTCAATTTCTCGGCCGGCCCGGTCAACGTCCTTGCCGCCATGAAGGCTGCACAAGTCAAGACCGTGCTGACCTCAAAGGCCTTCATCGAGAAAGGCAAGCTCGACAAGCTGATGGCCGCGATCTCCGCCGAAGCCCGCGTCGTCTATCTCGAAGACGTCCGTGCCTCGATCGGCACCGCCGACAAAATCAAGGGCCTGCTCGCCGGCACCGCGCCGCGCGTCGCCCGCCAGGCCAACGATCCCGCCGTGGTGCTGTTCACGTCGGGCTCGGAAGGCACGCCCAAGGGCGTGGTGCTGTCCCACCGCAACATCCTCGCCAACGCGGCGCAGGCGCTGGCGCGGGTCGATGCCAACGCCAATGACAAGGTGTTCAACGTGCTGCCGGTATTCCACTCGTTTGGGCTAACGGGCGGAATGATGATGCCGATGCTCGCGGGCATCCCGATCTACATGTACCCCTCGCCGCTGCATTACCGCATCGTGCCCGAACTGATCTACCAGACCGGCGCAACGATCCTGTTCGGGACCGACACGTTCCTGTCCGGCTATGCGCGCTCCGCGCATGCCTACGACTTCCGGACCCTGCGCCTGGTGATCGCCGGTGCCGAGGCGGTCAAGGACCGCACGCGGCAGGTGTTCATGGAGCGCTACGGCATCCGCATCCTCGAAGGCTATGGCGTCACCGAGACGGCGCCGGTGCTGGCGATGAATACACCGATGGCCAACCGCCCCGGCACCGTCGGTCGCCTCTCGCCGCTGATGGAGAGCCGCCTCGATCCGGTCCCCGGCATCGAGGAAGGCGGACGCCTCTCGGTGCGCGGACCGAATGTGATGCTCGGTTACCTCAGGGCCGAAAATCCCGGCGTGCTCGAAGTGCTCCCCGAGGGCTGGCACGACACCGGCGATATCGTGGCGATCGATGCCGCCGGCTTCATCACCATCAAGGGCCGCGCCAAGCGCTTTGCCAAGATCGCGGGCGAAATGGTCTCGTTGTCGGCAGTCGAGAGCATCGCGACGACGCTGTGGCCGCAGGCCGCATCGGTCGCCGTGTCGATCCCCGACCAGCGCAAGGGCGAGCGCATCGTGCTGCTGACGACGGAGAAGAGTGCCGAGCGCAGCGCGATGCAGGGCCAGGCCAAGGCGATCGGCGCGTCCGAGCTGACCGTGCCCGCGGCGATCATGGTGGTCGACAAGGTGCCGCTGCTCGGCACAGGCAAGACCGACTATGTCACTGCGACGACGATGGCCCGCGAGCAGGCGAGCTCGCCGGAGCGCGAGGTCGCGTAAGAACGATGCACGGGGCGCCTGAAACCAGCGGCCCGCGATGTCCGGGAGTGGTTCTGCTTCATGGTATCGCGCGCACCTCGGCATCCCTGAGGTGTCTTGAACGGGCGCTCCAGGCGGCCGGCTTTGCAACGCTCAACATCGACTACGCCAGTCGCACCAGGCCGATCGCAGACCTTGCCGACGATATCCATCCCGATATCGCCGGCTTCGCCGACCGTGACGCCCCGCTCCATTTCGTCGCACATTCGATGGGAGGCCTGCTAACGCGCGCCTATATCGCGAAACATCGGCCGGACCGGCTTGGCGGTGTGGTGATGCTTGGTACGCCGAATGGCGGCAGCGAAATTGCCGACCTCCTGAGCGGATCTCGTCTGTACCGCGCATTCTACGGTCCGGCCGGACTCGAACTCACGACAGCAAGGCGACCAAATGCCCTGCCCGCCGTGAATTATCCCGTCGGCGTGATCGCAGGAAATCGCTTTATCGATCCCGTCGCCGGTCTCTTTGTTCTGCCAAAGCCGAATGACGGAAGGGTCTCGGTTGCGAGCGCGATGCTGGCCGGCATGGCCGACCATATCGTCGTCAAGGCCTCGCATACCGGACTGCCGCGCAACGGCGTCGCGATCGAGCAGACGATTGCATTTCTTCACGAAGGCCGCTTTAACGCGGCCTGACCGCTACGCCGCCGTCCGCCGCTCCTGCGCATAACGCACCAGCGCCGCGAAGCGATAGATGCCGTGCACGAACTTGCCATAGGGCATGGTGATGAACAGCGCGAATACCGCGCCAAGGTGCAGCGCCAGCAATGGCCCCATGGCGGCAGTTTCGCGCAGAAGCAAAAGCAGCACGCCGGTGAAACCGGTCAGAAACAGCATGGCGATGAAGCCCACGTCCATGCCGTAACGGTCCTCGTCGAGTAGTTCTGGCGCCCGACGCAACTTCGCGATGAACAGCCCGACGGGACCGACGATGAGCCCGAGACCTCCGAGCGTACCGAGCACGACAGGCAGATCCCACCACGGATACGGCGCCTCGCGGCCGAGCAGATAGTGATACAGCGTGGCGACAGAGGTCGCGGCGAAGCACAGCAGGAAGCCGTAGAACGTCAGATGGTGATAGAGCTTCCGTCGGTCGGTCGGCTTGTCGTCCTCGTTGTAGCAGCCGACACCGCCGCCATGGAGATAGCGCAGCTCACCGGCGTCGCGGATCGCCTGGAAGATCGAGCCGCCATCGGCCCGGCCACCGATCGGCGTTCCGATATCGCGCCAGAAGGCGCGCACACTCATGACCAGCGCGAGGATCGCATAGAGGAAAGCCGCACTGAACAGCGCGGCCATCGCGTTGTGCGGCATCAGCTTGTAGAACGCGCCGGGCCCGGTGTTCACGCCGAACAGCACGCTGCGGTCGTTCAGCGCGGCGAAACCCAGAATGAAGGCAGCCATGCTGAGCGCAGCGACGATGCTGATCACGAGGCCGTTGCGCGCAAACGCACCGGACAGCGCCTGCGGCCAGGCATAGGCGGCGTAGGACTCGGCGCGCGCCACGGCAAGCGTCTTCGGGACGTTGACGTTAAACTCGTGAGGCGGCGAGAACTGGCAGTCGACGTAGCAGGCGCCGCAGGAATGGCAGAGGTTGGCGAGATAATTGAGGTCGCCATCGGAAAAGGCGCGACGCATCTCCATCGCGGGAAACACCGCGCAAAGCCCCTCGCAATAGCGGCAGGAATTGCAGACCGTCATCAGACGGTCGGCTTCGTCGAGGATCCTAGTTCCGTGCATGTTTCGCCGCTTCCCGTCCCGCGATCCGCCCGAACACGCTGCCGATGGTCATGCCCATGCCAGCCGCGTAGCCTTTACCCAGCACGTTGCCGGCCATGATCTCACCGGCCGCGAACATGTTGGCCGACGGCTTGCCGTCAGCCATCAGCATCCGCGCCTCCTTGCTCACGCGCGTCCCGAGGTAGGTGAAGGTGATGCCGGGTCGCACTGGATAGGCAAGATAGGGTGGCGTCTCGATTTTACGCGCCCAATGCGTCTTTTGCGGAGTGATGCCTTCGGTACGGCAATCGTCCAGGATGGTGTGATCAAAGGTGCCAGGTCGCACCGCGGCGTTGAATTCCGTGATGGTCTTTTCAAGCGCGGCCGGATCGAGTTCGAGCTTGCCGGCAAGCTCGGCGACCGTCTGCCCGGCGATGGGCGGGAATAGAGTCGGCATGAAGGAGGTAACGACGGTGGAATCGAAGATGATGTAAGCGATCTGGTCGGGCTGTGCCGCCACCAGCCGGCCCCAGATCGCGTAGCGCTTCGGCCAGATGTCCTCACCCTCGTCATAGAAGCGCTGAGAATGCTTGTTGACGACGATACCGAACACGACCGAGTCATGGCGCGTGATAATGCCGCCATCGAATTTGGGCGCGCGGGCATCGATCGCGACCGCGTGGCACTGGGTGGGATCGCCGACCTCCTGCACTCCCTTGGCGAGTAGCATCTTCAGGATCGAGCCACGATTATAAGGCGTGCCGCGGATCAGGAAATTGTCGGCGGCTTCGCCCCAGTATTGCTTCAGCCATTCGATGTTGGCCTCGAACCCGCCGGCCGCCGCGACCAGCGAGGTCGCGCGGATCTCGGTCTCGCCCTTGATCGGCCGCTTCAGACGCGCGGCGAGGAACATGCCGTCCTCGATCACGAGGTCGGTGACCTCGGCATCGTATTCGACATCGACGCCGAGGCGCTCGGCGGTGAGATAGAGCGCGTTCAGCATCGCGCGGCCGCCGCCGAGGAAGAACGAGTTGGTACGGCCAAGACTCAGCGTGCCGCCGAGTGAGGGCTGCCAGCGCACGCCCTGCTCCACGATCCAGTTCAGGATGTCCTTGGACTCCCGGATCATGTGGCGGGCGAGCACCTCGTCGGTTTGCCCGCCGGTGACGCGTAGCAGATCCTCCCAGAACTCCTCCTCGGTGTAGGGCCCGGTCAGGATTTCGGTCGCGGCGTCATGGGCGCAGCGCATGTTGCGGGTGTGACGGGTGTTGCCGCCCCGATAGAATTTCGGCGCGCCTTCCAGCACCAGCACGGACGCGCCGCCACGGCGGGCCGAGATCGCCGCGCACAGCGCCGCGTTGCCGCCGCCGATCACCAGCACATCGTATTTGCTGCCCATGCCGTCTGTCCGATGCGACGAAGTGAGAGACCTTCTGCCCGCCGGCGGACCAGGTCAAGGCTGTAGCCATTGCGTACGCTTGTATACAAAGATATACATAAGCAGCACAAGCGGCATCTCTGCATGGGCAGGATGCGCCTTGAGGGATCATGGCCAGACGTCCAGCAAAGGCAGGCGGATCGATCATGCGCGGCAGTGGCGTCGCGCTCGGTGAAGCCGTATTCCGTTCGCTCTGCGAGGCGCTCCAGGCCGGCAGCTACCGGGCCGGCGATCGTCTGCGCGAGGAAGAGGTCGCACAGCGCCTCAAGGTCAGCCGGACGCCGGTGCGCGAGGCGCTTGGCCGGCTCGCCGCGCGCGGCTTTGTCGAGCCCGCCGGCGGCCGCGGGCTGATTGTCCGCAATCTCGACATCTCGGAAGTGCTCGAGCTCTACGCGATGCGCGAGATCATGGAAGGCGCCGCCGCGCGCCTGGCCGCCGAGCACGCCTCCGCACCCGAGATCGACGCGCTCAGGGATATCGAGCAGGCTTTTGTCGAGGCGCCAGAGACCGACGCCGCCGAGATGGCAAGGGAAAGAGCAAGGCTTAACCGCGCCTTCCACGAAGCGATCTGCCGCGCTGCGCGCAACCGCTATCTCGACAATGCGTCAGGCGAATTGCAGGACTGGATCGCCCTGCTCGGTCCAACCACTTTCACCCTGACTGGGCGGCCCTCGACAAGCCACGGCGAGCATCAGGCCATCATCGAGGCTATCGCCGCGCGCGATGGCGACAAGGCCGAGCAGCTTGCGCGCGCCCACATCCGCGAGGCGCTGCGCTGCCGGCTCAAACTGCTGCAGAAGCAGTAATCGCGATCATTTGCCGGAATCGAGCAACCTTGCGATGACCGGGAAGTAGGCATCGCCCATTCCGCTTGCGATCGCCTCCTCGAAGATCGTGCGTATGAGCGCTGCCCCGCGCATCTTGACGCCGGTCTGCTCACCGAGTTCGAGCGCGTAGCTCAGATCCTTCATCGCATATTCGGTCGAAAAGGCGCGCAATGGAAACTCGTTCGGAACGATCGCCTTCATGCCGTGGTTGCGCAGTGCGAAGCTGTCGGCTGAGCCTTTCGACAACGTCTCCAGCAACAGCTGCGGCTCGACGCCGCTTCGCCTGGCGACCGCGACAGCTTCAGCCAGTGCGTTCACCGTTTCGAACAGCACCATGTTGTTGAGGATTTTTGTGATCTGCCCGGCTCCCGTGCCGCCACAAAGAGTGACATCGGTGGCGAAATGGCGGATCAGCGGCTCGACCTGCGCAAACTGTTCGGGCGTCGCGCCGACCATCACGCTGAGGGTGCCGTCCTGCGCGGCCTGACGGGTGCGGGCGATCGGCGCGTCGATCCAAAGGGCGCCTTTCTCGGCAAGCTGGCGGGCAAACTCGCGCGTCATCGCGACCTCGGACGTTCCGAGATCGACGACGGCCTGGTCGCGCCGTACCGTCGGCAGGATGCCGCCCTCGAAGGCGGACAGCACATGCCTGGCGCTGGGCAGGCAGAGGAAGATGACGTCGCTGCTACCGACAACATCGGCGACCGATTTTGCCGCGACCGCCCCATCGGCCACGATCCGTGCCAACGGCTCCATGGCAAGGTCGAATGCCAGCACCTTGCGTCGGCCCTTGCGCAGCAAATTCCGGCAGATGGGCTCGCCCATGACACCGAGACCGATGAACCCGATAGCGTCAGTCATCCCAGGCGCCCTCCCCGACGTCACGCGTCGCTCATGTGTTTGGAAAAGCAATAGACGCAGGGAAGACCGGTGGCCAGCGACGCTACGTAGACCAGCCCTGCGGCTCGCACTCACCTCAGGCAAGCACGTCGGCTACGACCGCCTTCACCACATCACGCACATCGGCCGGATTCATGCGCACCTGCAGGCCGCGCTGACCGCCATTGAGGTACACCAGATCATGCGCGAGCGCGCTCTGCTCGATCACGGTCGGGACCGGCTTGCGCTGCCCGAACGGGCTGATGCCGCCGACCTTGTAGCCGGTGATACGCTCTGCCTCCGGCGGCTTCATCATCTGCGCCGACTTGCCGCTGACGGAAGCGGCGAGCTTCTTCATCGAGACTTCCTGGTCGGAGGGAACGATCACACAGACCGCCTTGCCATCCACCAGCGCCATCAGCGTCTTCAAAACGCGCGCCGGGTCCTCACCGAGCGAGGCGGCTGCCTGCAAGCCGATGCTTTCGGCGTCAGGATCGTAGTCGTAAGAATAAACGGTGAAGGCGACGCCGGCCGCTGTGAGCGCGCGGGTGGCGGGGGTGACTTTGGACATCCGCCACGTTTACCACCGTCATTGCGAGGAGCGAAGCGGCGAAGCAATCCAGAATCCCACCAAGGAGACAATCTGGATTGCTTCGCTACGCTCGCAATGACTGGTATGGCCTACTCCGCCGCGTCCCGCATCTCTGCCCGCTCCGCGCGCGCGGCGCAGAACTTGAACTCCGGGATCTTGCCGAACGGATCGAGCGCCGGGTTGGTCAGCAGGTTCGCGGCCGCCTCAGCGTAACAGAACGGCATGAACACCATGTTCTCCGGTACGTCGCGGTCGGAGCGGACCTTGACCTCGACCGCGCCGCGGCGGGTCTCCAGGCGAATGAAGTCGCCGGGCACCAGCTTCTTCTTGCGCATGTCCTTCGGGCTCATGAACGCCACCGCCTCCGGCTCGATCTGGTCGAGCACCTGCGCGCGGCGGGTCATCGAGCCAGTGTGCCAATGCTCCAGCACGCGACCTGTCGAGAGTACCATCGGATACTCCGCGTCCGGCAGCTCATCCGGCGGAATGACATGAGCTGGCACGATCTTGCCGCGGCCGCTCGCAGTCGGGAAGCCCGTCGTGAAGATGATCTCGTTGCCGGGCTTGTTCGGATCGTCGGCCGGATAGGTCACGGCGCCTTCGCGCACCAGCCGCTCCCAGCTGATGTTCTTGAGCGACGGCATCAGCTCCGCCATCTCGGTGTAGACCTCGCCGGGGCCGGAATAATTCCACGGCAGGCCCATGCGCTTGCCGATCTCCTGGATGATCCAGAGATCCTGCCGCGCATCCCCCGGCGGCTTGACCACCTGGCGCGCGAGCTGCACGCGGCGATCGGTGTTGGTGAAGGATCCGTCCTTCTCGGCGAAAGCCGAGGCCGGCAGGATGACGTCAGCGTGGAACGCGGTCTCGGTGACGAAGAGATCCTGCACCACGAGATGATCGAGCATCGCGAGCGCCCCGCGCGCATGCTGCAAATCCGGGTCGGACATCGCGGGATTCTCGCCCTCGACATACATGCCGTTGATCTCGCCGGCGTGGATCGCGTTCATGATCTCGACCACGGTCAGACCGCGGACGGGATCGAGCTCCTGGCCCCACAACTTCTCGAAAGCGCCGCGCATGTCGTCGCGGCCGACCGGCTGGTAGTCCGGCAGGAACATCGGGATCAGGCCGGCGTCGGAGGCGCCCTGCACGTTGTTCTGGCCGCGCAACGGATGCAAGCCGGTGCCGGGACGACCGACCTGGCCGGTGATCAGCGACAGCGCAATCAGGCAGCGCGCATTGTCGGTGCCGTGGACGTGCTGGCTGATGCCCATGCCCCAGAAGATGATCGACGATTTCGCGCGTGCATAGGTGCGCGCCACTTCACGCAGCGTCTGTGCCGGGATGCCGCAGATCGCTTCCATCTTCTCCGGCGTGAACTCCTTGATCTTCTCCTTGAGGTCCTCGAACCCCTCGGTATAGCCGGCGATGTACTGGTCGTCGGTCAGGCCTTCCGTGATGATCGTGTGGATCATCGCGTTCAGCATGGCGACATCGGAGCCCGGCTTGAACTGAAGGTGCTTGGTCGCATGACGCGACAGCGTCTGCCGGCGCGGATCCATCACGAACAGCTTGGCGCCGTTCTGCTTGACCGCGTTCTTGATGAAGGTCGCGGCCACCGGATGGTTCACGGTCGGATTGGCGCCGATCACGATAATGACCTCGGCGTCCATCGCGGCTGCGAACGGCGCCGACACCGCGCCCGAGCTCAGACCTTCGAATAACGCCGCCACCGACGAGGCGTGGCACAGCCGCGTGCAGTGATCGACATTGTTCGAACCAAAGCCGGTGCGAACCAGCTTCTGGAACAGATAGGCCTCTTCGTTCGAGCCCTTGGCCGAACCGAAGCCGGCGAGCGCCTTGGAGCCCTTCTCGTCGCGAATTTTCGCGAGGCCCCTGGCGGCGATGTCGAGCGCCTCTTCCCAGCTCGCTTCACGGAAATGCGTGAACGGGTTGGCGGGATCGACCTGGTCGTTGGGGTCCTTCTTCGCATTCGGCAGCCGCACCAGCGGCTTGGTCAGGCGATGCGGATGGTGGATGTAGTCGAAGCCGAAGCGGCCCTTCACGCAAAGACGGTTGTGGTTCGCAGGGCCGTCGCGACCCTCCGCGTAAATCACCTTCTCGTCCTTGACCTCATAGGTCACCTGGCAGCCTACGCCGCAGAACGGGCAGAGCGAATCCACCTTCCTGTCCGCGTAGGTCACGCGGGTCTGCGCCTCGTCCAGCATCACGGCGGGCATCAGCGCACCGGTCGGGCAGGCCTGCACGCACTCGCCGCAAGCCACGCAAGTGGACTCGCCCATGGGATCGTCAAAGTCGAACACGATCTTCGAGCCGTGATTGCGGTACGCCATGCCGATGACGTCGTTGACCTGAACTTCGCGGCAGGCGCGCACGCAGAGCCCGCACTGGATGCAGGCATCGAGATTGACGCGCATCGCTGGATGGCTGGCATCAGTCTCCCAGCGCTCGGCCGCGGGGAAGCGGCTCTCGGTGACACCAGTGGTTTCAGCCCAATGCCAGAATTTCGAATCCGGATCGTGCGAGGTCTCGCGCGCCGGCTGGTCAGCGACCAGCAGCTCCATCACCATCTTCTGTGCGGAGACGGCACGCGTGGATTCGGTCTTCACCTTCATGCCGACCGATGGCGTCCGTTTGCACGAGGCGGCAAGCACGCGCTCGCCCTCGATCTCCACCATGCAGGCGCGGCAATTGCCGTCGGGGCGGTAGTCCGGCGCCGGCGAATAGCACAGGTGCGGAATCTCGCGGCCCTGGCGTTTTGCGACTTGCCAGATCGTCTCGCCGGGTTTGGCTTCGACCTGCTTGCCGTCGAGCTCGAACGTAATCTTCGTCATTCGGCCGCTTCCTTGAACTCGTCAGGGAAATATTTGATCACGGAGGACAGCGGATTCGATGCCGCCTGTCCGAGCCCGCAGATCGAGGCATCGCGCATCGCCTGGCTCAATTCTTCCAGCAATGCGCGGTTCCAGACCGGCTTCTGCATCAGCTGCGCCGCCTTCTGGGTTCCGACGCGGCAGGGCGTGCACTGGCCGCAGCTCTCGTCCTCGAAGAACTTCATCAGGTTGAGCGCCGCCGCGCGCACGCTGTCCTTCTGCGACAGAATCACGATCGCCGCCGATCCGATGAAGCAGCCGTATTTCTCCAGCGTGCCGAAATCGAGCGGGATGTCGTCCATCGACGCCGGCAGGATGCCGCCGGACGCGCCGCCCGGCAGATAGGCGTAGAACTGATGGCCATCGGCCATGCCGCCGCAATATTCGTCGATCAGTTCGCGGATCGTCAGCCCCGCGGGGGCGAGCTTGACGCCCGGCTCCTTGACGCGGCCGGAGACCGAATAGCTGCGCAGGCCATGGCGCCCGTTGCGCCCTTGCGACGTCCACCAGGACGCACCCTTCTCGACGAGATCGCGCACCCAAAACAGCGTTTCGAGATTGTTGATCAGGGTCGGCAGACCGAACAATCCAACCTGGAAGGGATAGGGCGGCTTGTGCCGCGGCAGGCCGCGCTTGCCCTCGATACTTTCCAGAAGAGCGGATTCTTCGCCGCAGATGTAAGCGCCCGCCCCCCGCCGCAGGTGGATGGCGGGCCCGCCGGGCGGCAGCTTGGCGATCTCGAGCGGAAGCAGCTTGTGGGCCGCCGGGTACTCGTCACGCAGATAGATGTAGACGTCGGCTGCATCGACGACATGCGCGGCGATGAGTGTTCCTTCCAGGAAGCGATGCACGTCGCGAAGTAGATAGAAGCGATCCTTGAAGGTGCCGGGCTCGCCTTCGTCGGCATTGACGACCATCAGGCGTGGTCCCGGTTCGCCGAGCACCGAGCGCCATTTGCGTCCTGTCGGGAAGCCAGCGCCGCCCAGACCGCGAAGGCTGGAATCGTCGAGGACCTTGAGAATGTCCTCCTTGCTGACCTTGCCGGCGCGAAGGTCACCGAGCAACTTGTAACCGCCATCCCTTACATACGCATCGTAATCGACATAGGCGGGAATGATCGGATCGGTCTCACCGCGCGCTGAGAGATCAAGCACCTCAGCCTTGGTCGCATTCAGCACATAGCGATGGCCGACTTCGGCGACCGGCGCGTTGTCACAAAACCCGACGCAGGGCGCGCGCACCACGCGGATGCCGGGGCCGCTCGCGCTCTGCAAATCCTCGAGCAGCTTTTCGCCGCCGAGCATGGCGCAAGTCAGCGAGTCGCAGACGCGGATCGTCAGCGGCGCGATGTCGGGCTCGCCCTCCTTCACCACGTCGAAATGCGCGTAGAAGGTCGCGGTCTCGAACACTTCCGCGAAGGCAAGCTTCATCTCGTCGGCGAGCGCGGCGAGATGCGCCGCCGAGATCTGGTGATATGTGTCCTGGATCAGGTGGAGATATTCGATCAGGAGATCGCGCCGCCGCGGCTTGTCGCCGAGCAATTGCTCGATCTCATGCAAGGCGGTCGGATCGACCTGCCGTCCCTTGGGCGTGGCCTTGGCGCGCCGGCGGCCCTCGCCCGGATGCTCGAATTCTCTGACTTTGTGAACGTCGTCGTTGCTGCTCATGGAAACGTCGCGTTCTCCTCAAAAGCGCGATGATCTGGAACGGGATTGCCATCGCGATCCGCCCTTATTTCCAGACCCGATCAACGGGAACCGCGTCTCCCGCGCCCCGTGGATCGAGCCTTGTCGAACAGACTCTAGCCTCTGGTATGCCAGAGGCAAGAGAGAATTTAGAACGACTCTATAATGCTTTAGGGGGCCGACAGCCGACCTGCCATGCCCCCCGCACAACGTCCTGTGGAACTCAAAACCCTGGAGCTTCCCTCCTTCACCCTCCAAGGCAACCCGCGCTCATTCACTGTGAGACCGGGCGCCCTGGAAGAAGACGAAGAAGAAGCGCTCTACTGGAACAGCTTCATTGAGTTGGCGAGGGTTTGCACCACCCCAAACAAGAGCGGGATGCCCACAAACCCCCATGCAAGAACCAAATGCAGCGTCGTGGTCGGTTGGTCTTCGGTGCTCATGATCAATATCCTTATGCCCGAGCCGCGGCCGGAGCCGTGGCGTTCGCTTCCTGGGGTTCAGTTCCGCGCGAATCGTCCGACTTCATATGGAAGCGGGCGTCCACGGCCTTGACGAGGAAATTGCAGATAAAGCCAATCACCAGCAGGCCGGCCATAATGTACATGGTGGTGTTGTAGGCCTGCGCCTTCGGCACGCCATGCGAAACATTGTACTCGCGGATGTAGTTGACCAGCACCGGTCCGAAGATGCCCGCCATCGACCATGCCGTGAGCAGCAGACCGTGGATGGCACCGACATAGCGGGTACCGAACATATCCTTGAGATAAGCGGGAACGGTGGCGAAGCCACCACCGTACATGCTGATGATGATTAGGAAGCAGACGACGAACCCGACCACACTACCGATCGACCCCGTGTAGGGAACAGTACAATACAGGGCGAAGCCGAGGAGCATGAACACGAAGTAGGTGTTGCGGCGACCGATATAGTCGGAGATCGATGCCCAGCAGAAGCGACCGCCCATGTTGAACAAGCTCATCAGACCGACGAAGCCCGCCGCCGCGACCGGGGTGATATGGCCGGGGAACATCTCCTGGCTCATGGCCGAGGCCTGTCCCAGCACGCCGATGCCGGCGGTCACGTTGAGGCACAGAACCCACCAGATCAGCCAGAACTGCGGTGTCTTCAGCGCGTCGTAGACGAACACGTCATTGCGCGTAATCAGCTTCTTCGACTGCGTCGGCGCGACATAGCCCGCCGGCTTCCAACCCGGCGCCGGCACGCGCACGATGATTGAACCGATGATCATGAACACGAAATAGACCACACCGAGCACAATGAACGTCTCGGCGACGCCGATATGGGTCGCGGTCTGAAACTTGCTCATCAACCAAACCGAAAGCGGCGAGGCGATGAATGCGCCGCCACCAAATCCCATAATTGCCATACCCGTCGCCATGCCGGGTCTGTCGGGAAACCATTTGATCAGCGTCGAGACAGGCGAGATATAGCCGATGCCGAGCGCGATGCCGCCGAGCAGGCCGTAGCCAAGATAGATAACCCACAACTGATGGGCATAAACACCGAGAGCCGATATCAGGAATCCGCCCGCCCAGCAGCATGCGGCGGTGAACATGGCCCGGCGCGGACCGCCCTCTTCGACCCAACGGCCAAACACGGCCGAAGAGACTCCGAGAAAGAAGATGGCGATCGAAAAGATCCAGCCGAGTTCGGTCAACTTCCAATCGTCAGGTGCGGACTGGCTCACACCGATCAACTTGGTCATCGGGAGATTGAAAACACTGAAGGCATAGGCCTGGCCGATGCAGAGATGCACACACAGTGCCGCCGGCGGCACCATCCATCGGCTGTATCCAGGTTTCGCGACGGTATGTTCGCGGTCAAGAAATGATAAGATTCCCATCGTCGGTTTCTCCCCTGCAGCTGCCCTTCTGAGCAAGACTGCCGCTACGATCTTGTTCCTCAGCCCATTGCGGTGCAGCCGTTGCCCCTGCTGCTCCGCACAATCACCCAACACGCGCCAAGACCGTCACGCGTGTCTGAAAGTTAACCCCTCGGACGGGGCTCTATGCCCGATACGAATTGCCGGCTTCGTGCGTGGCCCGCTGATCCGCGTATCGCAGACGAGACTCAACCTCCGCACTTGCGCGGAGAAAGCCAATTGGGACAGAAGCCGTGATCGATGTCGATAGATAAATGGTCGGTATCCGCGCGCTATCGCGCTCAAGGACGCAGCGCAGCATTGGTGCTGCCTATCGAGCCATTTGCCTTTTCTATCAAGAACACGATGCGCGCGTCGTTGCGCTCGGTGATCTCCACCGTGTCGCCGGTCTCGCGGATCAGATTCGGAATGTCAATCACCGACAACGGATCGGTGCAGTGGACTTCGAGCTGATCGCCCGGCTGCAATGGTTTCAACGCCTTGCGTGTTTTCAAGGCCGGCAACGGGCATTTCAGCCCGGTGAGATCGAGCGTCGTTCTGGTCATGAGCGCAACATGGCGGGAGGGAGCAAGGGCGTCAACGCAGGGGCTTCAGATCAGGACTGCATAGGACAGGAAACCTACGTTCTCACCCGGCTCGACGCGCGTGATGTCTTCGCCGAGCTCAATCAGGCCGTCGGTCTCCACCAACGACGACAGCAGGCCGGCGCCCTCGCGTGGAAACTTGACGGCTTCGAGCGCGCCGTCGTCTGCGCGCCGCAAGGAGGCGCGCACATATTCGCGGCGGCCCAGCTTCTTTTTGTAGGTAAACGCCGCGCGCACCGGCATCGGCAACAGCGGCTCCGGTAGACTTCCGGCAAGTGCCAGCACGGTTGGCCGCACCACATGGACAAATGTGACAAAACTCGCGACGGGGTTGCCGGGTAGCCCGATCAACGGCGTGCCGTTGATGATGCCCATCGCCACGGGCCGGCCCGGCTTGATCGCCATCCGCCAAAGCACGAGCGAACCAACGCTCTCGACCGCCGCCTTGACGTGGTCTTCCTCACCGGTCGAGACCCCGCCGGTGGTGAGGATCAGATCATGCTGGCCCGCAACCTGCTTCAATCCACTCGCGAGCGAGGTACGCTCGTCGCGCAGGATGCCGAGGTCAGAGACCTCGCAACCGAGACGGCGCAGCATCGCCATCAGCATGAAGCGGTTGGAATCGAACAGCTGCGATGCCGCGCGCGGCTCGCCGGGCGAGGCCAGTTCGTCGCCGGTGGAAAACACCGCGACACGAATGCGCCTGACCACATCGATTTGCGTCAGGCCAAACGCTGCGGCAAGCGCGACATGCTGGGGCCGCAGCCGCTGACCGGCGCGCAATGCGGCGTGCCCAACGGGAATGTCCTCTCCTGCCGGGCGGACATTCGCCCCCGGCTTCAACCCGGGCGGCAATACGACCTTTCCTGATACATCGATGCGGACATCTTCCTGCATGAAGACCGTTTCGGCCCCCGGCGGCATCGGTGCGCCGGTAAAGATGCGTGCGGTGTGGCCGGGCTTGATCGGCGCTTGAGCCAAACCGCCGGCCTGAATTCGACCGTCGAGCGGGAAGGCTTGTTCCACCTTTTGCGGAAGGTCAGCATTGCCCACTGCGTAACCGTCGACAGCGGAATTGGTGAAGGGCGGCAGCGGCAGGGGCGCAGCGATATCGCGCGCCAGCACGCGTCCATCGGCGTCGACGAGCGCGACCGTCTCAAGATCGGCAATTGCACTGACGCGCGCCGTGATCAGGCCCACGGCCTCGTCGACCGACATCATCGGTCCACCGAAGGCAAAGCAATCGTCCGACAGTTGCGCCATGGTGCCTCGTCAGCGCGTCGCTACGCTTTTTGCCGCCGCTTCCTCGATCGGCATTGCGGCGCGCAGCAGCAAGGCCGCCGCAGCCTCGACATCATCGAGATGGACGGTCGGGAGCCTGGTTTCAACCGCGGTGTCGGTTGCAATTCCGACAATGCCGGAATCGTCAGGGAACAGCAGCGGCTTGCCGTTGCCGGCGCGATACACCTCGATCTTGCGATGCGGCTCGCGCTTGAAGCCCTCGACCACAACCAGATCGACGGCCGATAGCTTGCTCAATAGTTCCGGCAGCCGCGGCTCGGCCGCACCGCGCAGTTCGTGCATCAGCGCCCAGCGGTTCGACGACGCCACCAGAACCTCGGCCGCACCAGCTTCCCGATGCCGCCAGGAGTCCTTGCCGGGCACATCGACGTCGAACTGGTGATGCGCATGCTTGATGACGGAGACGCGCAGGCCCTGCGCATTGAAATGCGGAATCAGCCGCGACAACAGCGTGGTCTTGCCCGCACCGCTCCAGCCTGCAAGGCCGATGACTTTCATTCCAGCACCGTCTCCACGCACAGCATCGTCCCTGTGGAACCACCGTTCCCTTCCCGTCATTGCGAGCTTAGCGAAACAATCCAGACTGTCGCCGCGGAAGGATTCTGGATTGCTTCGCTACGCTCGCACTGACGAGCGGAGGCATTTTGCCTATTCCCGGCCATGCTTATATCGGCTTGACCCGAATGTCATGCTAACCTCGCCGCCATGATGAAGATCGACAAAACCCCGGTGCCCCTGATCGTCCCCAATCCCGACGACCCGCGCCTGACCCAGAGCGTGATTGGGACCGACCAGACCGGCGCCAGGGTCGAGATCAAGGTGCCGATGGAGCGGCCGCTGACGCTCTATTTGAACTCGCAGGAGATCGTCACGATGATGACGATCGGCGATTATCCGGAATATCTGGCACTCGGCTACCTGCTGAACCAGAACATGCTGAAATATAATGACGCGGTCACCGAGGTCGAATACGACGACGACCTCCAGGTCGTGGTCGTGCGCACCGAGCACCACACCAATTTCGAAGCCAAGCTCAAGAAGCGGACGCAGACCTCGGGCTGCGCGCAGGGCACCGCCTTCGGCGATTTGCTGGAGGCGGTCGAGAGCGTCGCGCTGCCCAAGGCCGAGTTGCGCACCTCCTGGCTCTACCAGATGACGCAGACGGTCAACACCATGCCCTCGCTCTATCTCGAGGCGGGTGCGATCCACGGCTGCGTGCTGTGCAAGGAGGGTGAACCGCTGTGTTACACCGAGGACGTCGGCCGCCATAATGCAGTCGACAAGATCGCAGGCTGGATGTACCGCCACGGCGTCGACGCATCCGACAAGATCCTCTACACCACCGGACGCCTCACTTCGGAAATGGTGATCAAGACGGTACGGATGGGCATTCCAATCCTGGTGTCGCGATCCGGCTTCACCGCCTGGGGCGTCGATCTCGCACGACAGGTGGGACTGACCCTGGTCGGGCGCACGCGCGGCAAGCGGTTCATTGCGCTCGCCGGCGAGGAACGGATCGTCTACGACCAGAACCTCGAATATGTCGAGGAAGAATCGGCGAAGCACAAGCGCAAGGGCGAAGGTGGTGACGACTAGCATTCCGGCAACGCAAGGCGTGCTGCTCGCAGGCGGCCTCGCACGGCGCATGGGCGGCGGCGACAAGCCGATGCGCACCATCGGCGGCCGCACCATCCTGGAGCGTGTGATCGCGCGCCTCTCATCCCAGTGTGACGGATTGATCCTTAACGCGAACGGCGATCCCGCGCGCTTCGCCGCGTTCGGATTGCAGATCGTCGCCGATGATGTCCCCGGCTTCCCCGGCCCGCTCGCCGGCATTCTCGCCGCACTCGACTGGACCGCGGCGAACAAGCCGGAGATCGAATGGGTGCTGAGCGCCGCAGGTGACTGCCCGTTCCTGCCACGCGACCTCGTCGCGCGGCTGCAAGAGGCGCGCGAGCGAGAGAAGGCGCAACTCGCCGTCGCCGCATCAGGTGACCAGTCGCATCCGGTGATCGGCCTGTGGCGCGTCGCCTTGCGCAACGAGTTGCGTCACGCGCTGGTCGACGAGGACCTCCGCAAGATCGACCGCTGGACCGCACGCTACCCGCTCGCGACGGTGACATGGCCGGCCACACCACTCGATCCGTTCTTCAATGCCAATACGATCGAGGACATCACCGAAGCCGAGCGGCTGGCGGCGCTGGACGCTGCATCCTAGTGGAGTTCAACGGGACATCGAACCAGGCGGAGGCCGGCAGCGACTACTGATCGGAACATGCCTCCGGATCAGCCATGATCGACCCTCTCCTGAATGCCATCTTCACGGTCGTGGATTTCGTGTTCGATCTCTCGATCGCGATCGATCGCACGAAGCGGCTGAGCCAACAGGCGACGGGCAGCGACAAGATTGTTGAGGTCCCTCCGGATTCGAAGCCGCTACCTCCTGCCGCGCAGCGTGCGCTCGCAGAAGCCGAAGAGCGGGAAAGCGCCCGTGAACGAGCCGCTCAAGCGGCCAGCGGCATCGACCAGGCGTCGTAACCGTCGATCCGGGAGTATCCGCATCGCCATCGCGCTCCGAGCCGACGAAACTGCGCAAGTACAGCGGCGCTACGCCGGTCGAAAGCCGGCTCGCTCTAGCAGCGTATGCGTCTCATCCGAGCCGAGCGCATCGAGAAAGGCCTGCACCGCCGGCCGCTGCTTGCGCGCTGTCACAAGCGCGAAGTCATAGTGCTCTTCGGCGAATGGAATGAACCCGAGGCCGACCGCGTCGGCGACCGGCGCAATGGTCATGCCCCAATCCGCGCGATGCTGCGCGACGGCCGCGGCCACGGCGTTGTGCGAACGCGGCTGATTCCAGTAGCCCTCCGGACGCGCGCCGGCGAGCAGCCGGTCGATCAGAATGCGCGTGCCGGCGCCCTGGTTGCGGTTGACCATGATGCAGGCGGGGTCGGCGAGCGCGGCGGCGACAGCCTCCTTCGCGCCGAGCCCTTCAAAACGCTTGTCGCCCTTGCGGAAGACGATGCCCTGCATCCGTCGCCAGCCCGGCACGAGCTCGAGTCCCTCGACGAGATACGGCGTGTTGTAGGTCTCGCTCTTGTCGTCGAACAGATGGATCGGCGCGAGATCGCATTCACCGCGCTTGGCCGCCGCGAGCCCGCCGAGACTGCCGACGGCAATCGAGCGCACGGTGAGGCCCGCATGCGCAAGCGGCGCGGTGACGAGATCAAGGCCGGTGCAATGGCTGCCGACGATGACGAGATCTGGTACTCGCACATGCGGTGTGAATAACGTCACCTCGGCCTCGGTCCCCGCCGGCATCTGGTCGGCGAGCGCGTCGATACGCAAAAAGCCGTCGGCTTGCGCGAAGGATGTAATTGCGCCGGAGCCCTTGCCGGAGGGATAGGCAATCAGGCCGTCCTTGCCCTCGACCAGCGAAACCATGACGAATTCGGTGCGGCCAAGCTCGGAGGAAATGCGCACCGGCACGATCGCACTTACCTTGGCATCGGAGCGCGGTGGCATTCCGGCCATCTTGCGCAGCGCCGGCACGATCATGTCGTGGAAGGTGAACATCGCCGATGTCGGAAAGCCCGGCAGGATCACCACCGGCTTGCCGTCGCAGACAGCAAGGCACAGCGGCTTGCCCGGCTTGAGTGCAACGCCGTGCGCGATGATGCCGGGTTGGCCGAGCCGCCCGATGATGCGATGGGACAGGTCGCCCGCACCCTTCGACGTGCCACCCGAGAGCACCAGCATGTCGGCATCCGCCAACGCCTCACGCATGGCTGCCTCAAGCCTGGCTTCGTCGTCTGGAATGGCGCCGAAGAAGATCGCCTCGCCGCCGTTCTCGTCGATCGCGGCCGCGACGATCGCACCATTGGTGTCGTAGATCGCCGCCGGTGCAAGCGCCTCGCCAGGCTGCACGAGTTCGTCACCGGTCGAGATCACCGCCACACGCGGCTTCCGTGCAACTTTAACCTCTGCGATGCCGCAGGCCGCCAGCATGCCGATCTCGCGCGAGCCGATGATCGTGCCGGCGCGCAGCAACGCTTCGCCGCGCGCGATATCGGAGCCGGCGTAGGACACGAATTGTCCCGGTGCGACTGCGCGACGGACGTCGATCGCATCAGTGCCCGCCGGCTGGGTATGCTCGACCATGACCACAGCATCGGACCCACGCGGCAGCGGGCCGCCGGTGGCGATCGGCGTGGCGGTGCCTGTCTCCACTTGCAACGCCGGCGCGGTGCCGCAATGAATGGTCTCGCTGTTCAACGCGAGCAGCACCGGTGCGCCTTCACCAGCAGCTGAGAGATCGGCCGAGCTCACGGCAAAGCCGTCGACATTGGAGCGATCGAACGGCGGCACGTCGATCGGCGCGGTGATGTCTTCGGCGAGGGCCGCACCGAGCGCATCACCAAGCTTGCGCGCCTCACTCGGGATCGGACGCGGGAACAGCGCAGCGTCAAAGCGCGCCAGGGCCTCCTCGCGCGAGAGGATTTTAAGAAACTGCTCCTGCTCGAGCGCACTGCGGTCTGGCGGTCTTGGGATCATTGTCATGCCGGAACCCATATCATTCCCGCATCAAATAGGCATCGACCGGCTCGCCCGCCGCAAATCCCTCGTGGCTGGCAGGAATGAGCAGCCATGCATCTGCGCGGGCAACGGCCTGGAGCGGCCATTCGCCCACGGCAAGCGGCATCCATGTTTCATGTTCCTGGGCCAATAGCGCGATCTCGGCGATGCCGACGCTGGAGGCGATCTTGCGCCCAAGCGGCAAGGTCACCGCCCGACGTGGCTGTCGCGCCGACAATCGATCGACGAGTGGAAGCACCAGCGCGAGCCAGATCGCCAGCGCCTGAGCCGGCGACCCGGGCAAGGCGACGACAGGAACGTTTCCGAGCCGCCCAGCAGCTGCGGTGCGTCCGGGCTGAAATGCAAGGCCATGATTGAACTGCACTCCGCGCTGGGCCAGCGCCGCGACGGCGGCATCGGCACGACCAACGCCGCTGCCTCCGATCGTCAGCAGGAGATCGCAAGCGTGAAGATCCAGCGTCTCCGCGATCGATGCCGCATCGCGCGAGACGGCTTCATGCGCGCTCGCATCGAGTCCCGCCGCGCGCGCGAGACTGGCGATCATCTGCATCGTCGCCGTTGCGTCTGGTACGTTGACGATACGTAGCCGCGGCCGCCTGACACTCAACTTGTCTACCCCCGCGACACGCGCGAGCAACAGAGCCGCCGCACCAACAGGACATCCCGCTGCGGCCGCGGGCGCGTTTTCGGCGATGTCGCGACCGGCACGCGCGACACCCTGTCCCGGAACGCCCTCGGCCAGCACGTGGGCGAGCGGGCCCGACGCCTCCACCGCGTCAACATCTAGCACGCAATCGCAACCCAGCGGCAGCGCGTCACCGGCCTCGACCCACGTTGGAAGGGTGGTTAGAGGCAGCGGTGAATAAGAGGACGCGCCGACGAGATCGTTGGCGCGGAGCGCCCAGCCATCCACGGTCGCAATGTCGCGCGGCGGACAGGCCGGCAGCAACGGCATCCCCGCGGCGATGCAGCCGGTCGCTTCAGCCAGCGGCAATTCGATCGGCGTGACCGGATCAACGCCGCGCAAGAGCGCAGCGAGCGCAGTATCGAGCGGCGTCAACGAGGGCGGCAGGCGCTGGGTCATGCCGCATGATGGATCACGCATCGCGCGGTTTGGCAACCGCTCGTGCCTCGGCCATCAGCCGCCCGACTTGTCCGCATTCGGAAAGAACACTTGCTGCCCGTCGACCTTGTAAGCCGCGATCGCCGCCTGCCCCTCCGGCGAAATCAGCCAGTCGATGAAGGTCCGGCCCAGGTCATTCCTGAGGTTCGGGTGCCTTTCCGGATTCACCAGCATCACGCCGTACTGGTTGAGAAGCCGCTTGTCGCCCTCGACGACAATGTCGAGATCGCCGCGATCCTTGAAGGCGATCCAGCTGGCGCGGTCCGAGAGCACATAGGCTTTCGCCGTGCGCGCGCCGTCGAGGGCAGCGGTCATGCCCTGCCCGCTCTCTCGATACCAGGCGCCCTTGGCACCAGCGATGTCGATGCCGGCGACGATCCAGAGCGCAAGCTCCGCCGCGTGGGTGCCGGAACGATCGCCGCGCGTGACGAACGGGGCATCCTTGGCCTCGATCGCCTTCAGCGCGGTCGCGATGTCTTTGCCCTTCACGCCGGCGGGGTCGCTCTTCGGCCCGATCAGCACGAAATCGTTGTACATCACGTCGAAGCGCTTGGTCGCAAAACCGTCAGCGACGAATTTCTCCTCCTGCGGACGGGCATGCATCAGCACCACGTCGGCTTCACCCCTTCGCGCACCGTCGAGCACCTGATCGGCACGCCGCGCGATGACGGTGACCTCGATGCCGGTCTTGTCGCGGACAATCGGCAAGAGATAGTCGAGCAGGCCGGACTCCTGCGTCGCCGTCGTCGTTGCTAGGACGATCGCGCGCTCCTCGGCGGACGACGGCGCGATGCCCACGGCGAGGCCGCAAAGAAGCGCAAATGCAACGATCAGTCGGCGAACGGCCATGACGAGTTCCCATTGAAAACGACGCGATCATGATGACCGATTGCGCCGCACTCGTGACGGACCATGCAGGCACGAAGACAACAAGAAATAGAGTTTGGTCTCCGTCACCACCGAAAGGCAAGTCACGATGCGCCGGCCGTCGCACTGAAGCGAGTCATTCGGGAAGTTTCGGCAACCAATCAGCACGTTGATTGCGCTTACCCGAACAAGCGCGTGCCACAAGGCCCGCACCGTCAGCGCCTCGCAAGATCGTCAAGCAAAATCAAAGCGCGTGTCAGGATGTGTTGCAAAGCAACGAGATCATCGGGCATGGTTCGCGCGGATAAAAATCGAAGTGCAGAATTCCACCTGCGTTGAACGCCAAAAAGAAGCAAGAATTTGCATAGGAATGCAGGATGGAATTCCTGACGACCAGCGAAGCCGCAGACTATCTCCGTCTCGGCGAACGCAAGCTCTACGAACTCGTCACCAACGGCGCGATCCCCTGCACCAAGGTGACCGGCAAATGGCTCTTCCCGCGACACGAGCTCGATCTCTGGGTGCTGTCAGGCATGGCACGTCCGGCCGGCATGTTGATCGCGGAGCCGCCGCCGGTCGTCGGCGGCAGCCAGGACGAGCTTCTGGACTGGAGCCTGCGCGAATCCGGCTCGGGCCTGGGATCGATGACCGAGGGCAGTGCGCGCGGGCTCGAACGGCTGCAACGCGACGAGGTGATGGCGGTCGCCGTGCACTTCCACAGCCTCGATGCCGAGGGCAATCTCGCTTCCGACGCCAGCATGACGGCGCTGCGGGACGCGCCAGATCTGCATGATGCGCTGCTGGTCGCGTTCGTGCGCCGCGAGCAAGGTCTCGTGCTGCCGCCGGGCAATCCGAAGCGGCTGCTCGGTCTGTCCGACGTGCTCGCGCTCGGCGCCCGGATGGCGATGCGACAGCAAGGCACCGGCGCGCAGATGCTGCTCGAGGTGCTCTTGAGGCGCGCGGGCGCCTCGATGCGCGATTTGCGCCGGTTGGAGACGCCGGCCCTCACCGGGCCTGATCTCGCGGAAGTGGTTCGCGCCGGACAGGCCGATTGCGGCATTGCGACACGGGCAGCGGCGCGTTCGGCCGGGCTCGATTTCGTGCCGCTGGCCTGGGAGAATTTTGATCTCGCGATGCGGCAGCGCAGCTATTTCCGTCCCGCCATGCAGGCTCTGGTCCGGTTCCTCGGTGAACGGCGGCTGCACCAGCGCGCCGAGGAGCTGACCGGCTACGATACCTCGCCCGCCGGGCAGATCCGCTTCGCCGCCTGAGATTGACGCCCACCCCAAAATAGTTGCAAAAGAAACCAATTCAGCCGGGCCGTACCCGGCGCAAGCAACTCCGGCCAACGCGCCGGTTCAGGGGAGGACAAGCGTGAATCGAGCGAGATTTGGACTGCCGGTTGCGGCCGCCTTGACGGCGGCACTGCTGTCGGGTGCGGCATCGGCACAGGTATCCGACGACATCGTCAAGATCGGCGTGCTCACCGACATGAACGGCCCGGCGTCCGCGCCGACCGGCCAGGGCTCGGTCACCGCGGCGCAGATGGCGATCGACGATTTCGGCGGCAAGGTGCTCGGCAAGCCGATCAGCATCATCGTCGGCGACCACCAGCTCAAGGCCGACATCGGCGCTGCGATCGCACGGCGCTGGTACGATGTCGATCAGGTCGACCTGATCGTCGACGTTCCGGTCTCCGCCGTCGGCCTCGCGGTGCAGAACATCGCCAACGAGAAGAAGCGGCTGTTCATCACCCACTCCACCGGCACCGCGGACTTCCATGGCAAGTTCTGCTCGCCTTACGCGATGCAGTGGGTGTTCGACACCCGCGCGCTCGCGGTCGGCACCGCGGATGCCGTGGTCAAGCGCGGCGGCGACAGCTGGTTCTTCATCACCGACGACTACGCCTTCGGTCACTCGCTCGAGCGTGACGCTTCCGCCGTCATCACCGCCAATGGCGGCAAGGTGCTGGGATCGGTGAAGCCGCCGCTGGCGACGCCCGACCTCTCCTCCTTCGTGCTGCAGGCGCAGGCGTCCAAGGCCAAGATCATCGGCATTGCCGCCGGTCCGCCCAACAACATGAACGAGATCAAGACCGGCTCGGAGTTCGGCGTCTTCAAGGGCGGCCAGCAGATGGCGGCGTTGCTCGCGCTGATCACCGACATCCACGGCCTCGGCTTGCAGGCCGCGCAAGGCCTGCTGCTGACGACCTCGTTCTATTGGGACATGGACGACAAGACCCGCGAATGGTCGAAGCGCTATTTCGCCAAGATGAACAAGATGCCGACGATGTGGCAGGCCGGCGTGTACTCCAGCGTGATGCACTATCTCAACGCCATCAAGGCGGCCGGTACCGACGATCCGCTCAAGGTCGCGGCGAAAATGCGCGAGACACCGGTCGAGGATTTCTTCGCCCGCCACGGTAAGCTGCGCGATGACAATCTGATGGTGCACGATCTCTGGCTGGTTCAGGTGAAGACGCCCGAGGAGAGCAAATATCCGTGGGACTATTACAAGATCCTCGCGACGATCTCCGGCGACAAGGCGTTCGGACCGCCGGACCCGGCGTGTCCGCTGATCAAGAAGTGACGGCGTGACGGTCGCCCCGGGCGACCGTCACTTCACCACACGGATCTCGCGGAAATATTTCATCACGCCCGGATGAATCAGCTCCGGCTTCGGCGCGGCGGCGACTGTGTTTGCCGCCGTGGTCTCGCAAGCCTGCGCGAGCTTCTTGCAGAATGTCGCTTCGGTGCCGTGCAGCGTCTTCGCCAGACGATAGGCGACATCGTCGGGCAGGTCTTCGCGCGTGAGGACAAAACTCCAGGAGCCGAGCGAGGCGATCGGCTCGCTCTGTTTCGGGTAGCTGCCGGCCGGCACCGTCAGGGGTTTCAGGAACGCATGCCTGGCGCGGATGCGCGTGATCTCGTCAGTGCCGGGCGCGATGAAGCGCGCGCCTGATGCACTCGAGGCGACGGCGGCAAACCCGGGCCAGCCGATGCCGGCACCCCAGAGTGCTGCGACGCGGCCGTCCTCGACCATCGCGGGGCCGTCGCCGGCGCGGTCGAGATAGATCGCCTTGAAATCCTCGTCCTGTTTCAGGCCGAGACCATCGAGCACGTAGCGCGCCAGGATCGGCAGGCCCGAGCCCTTGGCGCCGAACGCAATCGGCTGCCCCACGAGATCGTGGATCGTCTTGTAGGGACTGTCCGCCCGCACCACGAACATGCCGGGGTTGGAATAGATCGCGGTGAGAATCTTCAATCGCACGGGCGCGCGGCCGATGCCGGCGAAGGCCTCATAAGCCGGCTCGCCCGCGACAAGTGCGAGATCGAGCGCGCCCTTCTCCAGCAGCGGAATGTTTTCGTTGCTGCCCCTGGTGTTGCGCGGGGCGATGGTGAGCGCGCTATCAGCCGCATTCATCACCTCGGCGAAGGCATTGCCATAGAGCGGAAAGCCGCCGCCGGGCGTCGCGGTGCCCAGACTGATTGTCGTGGTCGAAATGGCGTTGCCTCCGGTTTGAGCAGCAGCGGGGCTCGAGAGCAGCGCCGCACCGAGAAAGATACTGGCTGCGAATTTCATGGTCGTTCCGGCTGCGCCCGCGTCGACATCGCCGTGAGGCGATGTAGGCAGCGGGCGGTTTTTGTGAAAGCATGCCCCGCAACGACAATAGAACAATGGGAGGTTTCATGTTGCGAATTTTGCGGTGCGCTGTTTTCGGACACTGGTTTTTTGTTTTGGTCTTTTCACAGCCTCCCCTCCCGCCTCCGCCGCCTACCCCGACCGTCCCGTGCACTGGCTGATCGGCTTCGCCGCCGGCGGCCCGGTCGACATCGTCGCGCGCATCATGGCGCAGTCGCTGTCGGACCGTCTCGGCCAGCAAGTCATCGTCGAGAACCGCGCCGGCTCCGGCGGCAACATCGCGGCGGGTGCTGCGATCAACGCAGCCCCCGACGGCTACACGCTGCTGTTCGTCGCGCCCAACAACGCGATCTCGACCTCGCTCTACAAGAAGCTGCCGTTCGACTTCCTGCGCGACACCACGCCGGTCGCGAGCATCATGCAGCTCACCAACATGCTGGTCGTCTCCAACGCGTTTCCCGCCAAGACGGTCCAGGAGTTCATCGACTATTGCAAGGCGAACCCCGGCAAGATCTCGTTCGCCTCGTCCGGCAACGGCACCTCGGTGCACATGTCGGCGGAGCTGTTCAAGGCGATGACCAAGTGCGACATGGTGCACGTGCCCTATCGCGGCTCTGCGATCGCCTTCCCTGACATCATCTCCAACAAGGTGCAGCTGATCTTCGACAACCTGCCTTCCGCGCTCGAGCAGTCGCGCGGCGGCAATGTCCGCGCCCTCGGCGTGACCTCGCCGCAGCGCTGGCCCGCCGTACCCGACGTGCCCGCGATCGCCGAGACGGTGCCGGGCTTCGAAGCGGTCGGCTTCTACGGCATCTCCGCGCCGAAGGGCACGCCGAGCGATGTGGTCGAGATCCTCAACAAGGCGGTCAGCGAGACGCTGAAGGACCCGAAGATCATCGCACGGCTGACCGAGAATGGCGGCATCCCGAGGCCGATGACCCCGGCCGAGTTCGGCAAGCTCGTCTCCGACGAGACGGACAAGTGGCGCAAAGTTGTGGAGTTCGCCGGGGTCTCGGTGGACTGAGCGGCGGGCCGGCACCGGCCGTCGGCCGGCGAGACAGAAGGGGACCTCCGGGTCCCCTCCCGTCAAAACGCGAAAACAACCCCATGCACAGTAGAAAGTCAGGCGATTCCAGCGGGTTACGGTCACGAAAATCAAGACACCCGAAAAACGGTTGACCCGTCGGGCAAAACAGGCGCATAAGGGCATGATCGCAAAATTCGGTAATTCAAAAATCACTGCCGATGCCGCACCGACGTTTCCGCGGCGCCCGGCCCGGCATTGCACCCCCGCCTCCGTCCCTGTAAACGAACCGCGCACCGTTGCCGGCCGCGCGTTCCCGCGGGCCGTCTCGCGGCGGGGCCTGTAGCTCAATGGTTAGAGCCGGCCGCTCATAACGGTCTGGTTGCAGGTTCGAGTCCTGCCGGGCCCACCACGCTTCGTCCTTCGTGTGAGGCCACTTTTAGAACGACTCGATTTGGGGTTTTAGAGCGACTCGATTTCGTTTTAAGAACGACTCGATTCTATATCTTCCTGTTGCGTTTGACGAATTTGGGTCCGATTTTTCAGTCGATTGCCGCGCTCAAAAAAACCGAGGGGGGTCAAAGATTGTTCACGCGGGCAAATTGCACATGAGCAGAGGCATTCTTTCCTTCAGTCCGGACCGCGGGGGCTATAGCGATTCGATCGAGCGGTACCATTTTCAGAAAAAGCCCGGAACCCGAGGCTACGTCGACGCCGCAAAAGCGATGGTCGGCACTTGGGCGCTAATATACGAGCCCGGCGGAAAGGACGGAAACGGCAGAAAAGTCTACTTGGGCATCGCGCGAGTGACGAGCCTCGAAGAAGGTCCCGACCAAAACTACTATCTTCATCTCACGGAGCAGCAATTCTTCGACACGCCCGTTCCTCAGCTTGGGCCTGAGGGATATTACGAGAAGCTGCTGCGCGACATCCCTGCTAGTGCGAGTCCTGGCGCAGTCGGGCGAGAGCTTGTTGGCCGATCGGTTCGACTGATCTCAGACATGGATTTTGCGGCGATCGTGTTTGACGGCTTCAAGGAAACGCGAAACCCGCAGAACGCAAAGAAACTTGGAATTCCCCCCTCCGCCGACATCCTAAATCCGCCTAACGATCTCCCCGACGAACGGGAGTGGTTCTTTCAGCAATTCCAGGCCACCCGGATCGCGCGCGACGCTGCATTCCGAGGCGCAGTCCTGGGGGCTTACGATAATTTTTGCGCCATCAGCCACCTTCCTGGTCTCGTCAATGGCGGCGGGCGCGTCGAACTCGCCGCTGCCCATATCAAACCCGTCGAGTACGGTGGTCCTGACATCGTTCAGAATGGCTTCCCACTCACAGGTACAGTGCATTGGATGTTCGACCGGGGCCTTATCACCGTGGATCCGGATGACCGATCGATCGTCGTTGCACACAATAGAGTCCCACCAGAGTGGCGAGCTGCACTGTTAGATCTTAAGAAGAAGCTTCGCCCGCCGAAGAACGCCTTCGATGCGCCGGCAGAAAAGTACCTCAGGTGGCATAGGCTGGAGCGGTTCGGAGCATCTCTTACCTAAAAGCACATTTCGAGCCTCTGACGGCGCCTGGTTAATTAACCATCTTGAGGCACAATGACTCTGCGCGACGAGCGCAGGAAGCCGTTCACAACCTCTCGCCCCACGTTGACACTTACACTCTTTCGCCTGAGCTTGATTCGAAGAGCGACGATTTCCCTAGATGCGACTCTGAGCGAGATATGCCAAACGCCGTCTCTTTGTTTAGTGGTGCCGGAGGATTCTGCGAGGGCGTTCGTCTCGCAGGGTTCAAGCTGGCATGCGCGGTAGAGATGGACAAATACGCCGTCCAAACGCATGGCGCCAATTTCCCTAAGGTGCCGATGTTCAACGGCGACGTGTCGCGCTTTCTGCTTGACGCCCAGCCAGGCGTTCCTTCCAAGCGCGACCTCATCGAGAGCGACGTCGACCTGGTCTTCGGTGGTCCGCCCTGCCAGGGCTTCAGCCAGATCGGCCCGCGCGACCTGAAGGACCCCCGGAACCTCCTTTACCTGGAATTCGCGAGAGTGCTGAAGGCACTCAAGCCGAAGGTTTTCGTAATGGAAAACGTCCCGAACATGGTCGCAATGAAAAACGGCCATTTCCGAGACCTTATACTTTCGGCTCTGAGGGGCGCTGGGTATCGCAACACCGTACTGATCCCTTTGACGGCGTCGCAGTTCGGCGTGCCGCAGCATCGCCGACGCGTGTTCTTTGTTGGGACGCGAGACGATCTGGCAGCGTCGGATGATCTGGCCGCACAATTCCTGCGCTATCTGGATTCCAGCCGCAGCGAACGTGAGATCACTGTCCACGAGGCCATCTCAGATCTCCCACGCTCCGTTTCCCTGGATGACGGCCCGCTTCCGTACCCGAAGCTCCGCCTGAAGAACCCCTCCGATTTCCAGCGCGCCATGCGCCTCGACTTTGACAGCCCTCTCGTACCGAAACCGTGGAAGTCCGCGAATTTGAAGGGCAAGCGATCCCTGCTGAACCATCATACTAAGGGCATCGAAAGCCGCAGAAAGCGCATCGTAAAGGCGCTCAAGCCCGGAGCCGACGGAGACTCACTGCCGAAATCGCTCTGGAATGGATCACGCGCCTACAAATGGCGCCGACTTCATCCCGACGAGCCGTCCTACACCATCCTGGCGCACATGCAGCGGGACCTTTCTGAGTGGATCCATCCGAAGCATGACCGCTGGATCACCGTCCGCGAAGCCGCGAGACTGCAGTCTTTCCACGATGGGTTTGTCTTCTTGGGTAGCGAGCGCCAGCAGCTGAAGCAGGTGGGCAACGCCGTCCCGCCCCTGCTTGGATACGCCGTGGCGTCCGCCGCCAAGAAACTGCTGCGGGCCATGTGAGTTCGCCGCAGCCAGCACGGACTTTCCCAAAGCTGCGAATCCTTGAATCTTGGCTTTGTCCTCATACTTTTGAATCAAATCACAAAAACCGAGTTGCCGGTCGTTTCCGCGCGTGTGTAAGTTAGATTGCAACTAAACAAAGAGTTTCGGGGCTGGGGCGAATGTTGAAGGCTGCAGAGTAGCGGGTCCGGTGACGGGTAATGATCATCCTCGATCCCGCTCAAGCTCTTGCACTGCGCAAATCTCTCTCAGGCCCCGTCGAGGTCACGGGCCGAGGCGGGACGGGCAAGTCTGTGCTCGCAAACGTTATCGCTTCGGAAACGGCCCGCTCGGGCAAGCGCTGCCTGCTGGTCGGGGCAAGCCATATCCTTGAACGGCCGCTCGGCTTCGGTTTCGTCCGCGAGATCCATCGAATCCTTTCGGACCGCACGCGACTTGACTATGCTCACGGACCAGCCGGCGCCGTAACGCCTCCGCCCAGTGCCGTCGAAGCGCGGATTCGCTCAAATCCTGAGGCCGCTCGCGCCGCGGCTCTCATTCTCGGCAAAGCGCAGGAAATCGCAAAGGCGCACAACCTTTCGCTCGACGAGATAGAAGGCAGTGCCGCTGCGGGGCGCGGCCCTTCTGCGAGTGCAGTGACGACGCTCTCTTTGGCGGCTCAGGACGCATCTCGCCTCGCCAACGTATTGTGGACCGGCAACGCCCGAGCCGGCCGGACCTTCAAGGATGTCGACAGCGTCATAGCGGGCGGAGCGGTGGAGGTGCCTCCAGACGATGAGGTCCTCGGTCTGATCCTCTCCAGCGACCGGGATTACGAAGCCGGCCTGGCCAAGATCGTATTGGAACAGCAGGAGGCGGACGAGGAGAGTTCGGTCTCGAAATCCGTGGCAAGCCTTCTTCGCCCGCGGTCCTCCGACCAGACCATTGCGGAGTATCAGAGACATGCGGCCTTCATGGCGCGAACGATTAGCGCGGCTATCTCGCTGATCCGGCGACACGGATCCTTGACGGCGGCCCTCGCAGCAAGCAATGGAAACGACGCTTCAAAGGCGATCGAATACTTCATGCGCATGAGGCCTGACCAGGCGGCCAGCGCAGCTGTTCGGACTTTCGAAGCCGCCTTGCAAGACTACCGCCACGACAGCGCCCTGCTCGAGCCACTTCTGCCTCAGTTTGGAAGCCGACGTATCGGCAGCTTCAGCGTCTCGCCCGCGTCTCAGAGCCGGACGCGTCCGGATGTCGGAAAACTGATTCAGATGCTGCGGGAGGCACGATATGCCTCCAAGCACCTGCACGGCCATCTGGCTACCCTCCGCGCGTCGCTGCCCAAAACGATTTTTGAACGGCTTCTCAGCACTCCGATCGAGGATGCCTCGACAGTCCTGAGCACGACTGGTGGACCGGACCCCCGCTCGAAAGCCGCCGACGAAGCGAGGCAACTCCGAGAACTCTTCACGAGCACCGGCTTTGGTGATCCGTTCAACGCTCCTGACGACTTTGTTCAGCAGGTCGAACGGATTTCTGGCGACCCCAAACAAGCGGACGATCCGCCGAGCAGCACGTCCTATAGTCCTGGCGTACTGGACCTGCTGCTCGACCTGACAGCGCTTACCAATCGTGAAGGGAGCGCCGAATGGCCATCGGCTGTGACGCTGGCAAAAACTCCAGAAGAGGCGCGGACCGCGATCGCAGACGGCAAGTTTGACGTCGTAGTCATCGACGATGCGTCCAGCTTTCCATCCGAGCTCCTGAGGCAAATCGAGGCGACCCGACCGATAGTGCACAGCCTGGGCGTGGACGAGCATGACGGGACGACATCGCTCGAGATTCCGCACCGGCAAGTAGATGCCGACGTCGCTGCCGCAGCGACTGGCGCACCGAACCGCTGGCTGGGACAACCTAATGGTTTCGGAGTCCTGGTACGTGCCGAACACGACCTGACCATAGATGACTTGTCGGCCAGCGCCGGCTTGCTGGCCATGGCGCTGCGCGAACAAGGATGCGGCGCATCGGCCTTCGGCGATAAGCCGGCGGACGTCGTCATCGGGGCGTTTGACGAACTCGATGATGCCGGTCTCGCGGCCTTGGCCGAACGGGCCGGACGCGGCGTAGTCGCGCTATGCCGAAAGGACGCACGGTCTTCCTCCGCCTCGGCAATCTTGCCGCAATCGGCGGACGTCCACGCGGCTCAGGCCTTGGGATGGAAAATCGAGCGTGCATCGGCCGAGGGGACCGCTCTGGAGAAAGACGGGCGCCTTGCCGTGCTCGTCGACGAGCGCGCGGTTCTGTCCTCGCACGATGAAACAGTCTCTGATGTCGTCCGTCGGCTCAAAGAGCTTGGTTGGGACCCGATCGTGGCGTGGAATGAGACGGAACGAGACCGCTCAGAACTTGTCCAGTTGCTAACCACGCGCGCACGGCCCAGCGTGGAAAATCATTTCAGGAAGTTCGCTCAAGAATTCGATCTCAAACCGACGCCCTCGCCCGGCGGCGGGCCAGGTGCGGATCGTGCGGACGACGCAACTGCTTCCGCCACCATCAGTGGCCCGGAGACACAGGCCTCGACTGGCAACGAAGCCGCTGCCCCAGAGGTGACCGGCGCGATTGAAGCGGACCTTCCAACGGCGGACGATCGACTCGCGACGACCCCGCTGGATCCGCTGCCTCACGCGGCCGATGATACCCCCGCCACCTCTCCGGATGAAACGCAGCAGTTCGCCGAGCGCGAGAGTGCTTCCGCTGAGGGGCCCGCGCGCCAAACCGAGAAGGCGGGCGCCGTGGAGGCTGAAGCGCAGGTCGAAAGCGACGACGGAACGCCAACACCGGCGCCCTCGCGACCTCAAGCCGTCTTCCGTGACAGAAGAGGATCTCAAAGGCCGGCCGCCCAAAAAGACACAGACGAGCCGCGCCGCGAACGCCGAACCGCTCGCGTTCGCCAAACCGATGCCAGGCTGCGGCTTATCGTCGATCCGATAAGAAAGCGCGTCGCGCTGGCGGTCGTGCCCCTCAAGCCGGAAGGATTTCCTGAGGAGGCCAATATTGAAGGATCGTCGGTGCTGGCCTGCGGCGACACGCGCTATGACGATATCGATCTGCAGTGGACGAATGGACTGCTAGATTGCGAATTTCGACTGAAAGACGAGATGCAGCAACTCGAGTGGATACGGGGTGCGCGACGCTTCCATCTCTTCACTGCTCTGTCAGGCGAACCAGATTTGATGTCGATTTCGGCGGCGCCGCTGGCCGGCAACTGTGTCATTGTTTGCCGCGAGAGAGATGTCGAAGCGATCACGACGACTGCGGCCCAGACCGGATCCCCGGGGCTCGTCCAACTGGCGAATTACGAAGGCATTCCGTCCGAGTGGGTGGTCCTCGAAGGTTACTCGCCGGTCCAAGCTCTCTCGGATCCACCTGAGTGGCTCAAGCCGCTGGATCCTGGCGCCAGCATCGACATCACATTTTCCGACGGAATCGAAATCCGCAGCGCCACCTATGCGGAAGGGGGTGCACCTCTCATTCGGATCTCGGGAATGCCTGAAAATTGTCAGGTGTTCATCGACGACGCGCAAGCGGAAAAGCAAAATGACGAAAGCTGGATCGCCCCTGGATGGGACACCCCGGGGCAGCACCGCGTCATCGTAATTCCCGGGTCTTCGCGAAGCTACAACATCCTGTCCGATCCTGCTCTTGGCGGCGGCTGGGAGCCGTGGATAGCCCATGACGCGCTTAGCCCGATCGTGGCCGGTTCAGCCGGCGTCTGCGGCGCGATGGTCTACTGCCCGGACGGGCGAACTGTGCTCGCTACCCAACCAGCGTCGAGTGTGACGGCGCTCGGTTCGCAGCACGAAATCCAATCGCTGGCGCGACGCAAAGATGCGCCGGCGGCACTGGCCGTCCTCTCGTTCGATCCGCTATTCGCGGTCCTTTCATCCGGCGGACGGAGAGGCAACAACACGATCTTGGCACTCGATTCGCCAGGAGCTTCCATTACCCACAAGCCGCGAAAGCGCGATGACCGCTGGGTCGCCACGATCCGGGACATGGCCGCTCGACGGGTCCCCATCAGGCCGGAAACGGCTGCCGCCAAGGCTGCGTGGCGCTCAATCACCAAGGAGGCCAGGCGCTGGAGGCGAATCCGATGACGGACCGTCTCCTCGAATGGCTTTCCTATCGCGGACGCGGCAAGGTGAACGATCTTCCCTCTCACCTGAGGCCGGAAAGCCGCCCATATCGTGTCATCACCGACCTGGCCGTCCTTGGCCACATCGAGCAGCATGACGACGTCTGGCGCGTCGCGCCGCCGGTGCTCGCGTCGCTTGGCGACGGTTCAGAAGAGAATGCATCGGCCGTACTTTGCGGAGCGAGAACCCGAGGCCTGATCGATAGGCTGACTACGGCGTGCGCCGTGCACAATGCCACGCTCAACCGCATCCCGCAAAACAGGCGGCCAGACTGCATCCTGGTGAATGCCCCCACGACGGCTGAACTGTGCTCCGTCGCGGCGGATACCGCGCTCAATTGGCAGCGGGACGCTGCGTTCACACTCTTGGCCAGCCTCCCCACGATTGCTTCCTGGCCTCGCAGGAACTGCCAGATGGTGTCTGGGAGGGTCGAAGGCGTGCGCCGGTTCTCCAAATCGAAACTGCTATGGGTGCCGTCTACTCTGGAGGAAAGCCAGCAAGCGGATCGCGGACTGTTCCTCATCAAGAGGGATTACGACAGCATCGCCCTGCTTAAGACTGCGACGGATTCCCAATCGGAGATCGACCTGGCGGCAGGCCGGCTCGCTGTGGCTGAAGGCGCGAGGGCGCTTCATATCGACTTCAAGTCCCAATCTCTGCGCATTCCCTGGACGCTGAGTCCACCGGTGCTTATCTCAAGAGCGCTGGCTCTCTGTTCGGGCCAATTGCCGGAGGTGTGGCGTGAACGAAAAGAACTGGTTTTCCGCGGAGTGACCAGCCGAATGGCGCGGCTTGCGACCGCAGTGCTTGGATTGAGGGTGGCATGACCGACGCAATGGCCGTCTTTCGCGGACTGAAAGAAGCCTATCTCCGCTACTTCGACAGCCCGTTCGACCTCAGATTCGATGAACTCGTGGAGGAGCGGCGCGCTCTCCTCGACCGCGACGGCGTGCTCTACCGTGATCCGCTCATCGAGCCGCAGCCTCCGTACATCGGAAGTCGCCATGACGTCGTAGCGGCAGCGTCGGCCGCCCTCAGCGGCGCAGCTGGCTGGTCGCCGCAGGCTATCGCGGACTTGGGACAGTTCGCTGCAACGGGCCTGTTCAGCACAACGGGCGCCGCGCCCATCGAATTGTATCGTCATCAGGTGGAGATGCTGCAAATATCGTCGGCAGAGCGCCGGGATGCAGTGATCTTGACGGGCACCGGATCCGGCAAAACAGAGTCCATCTACCTTCCGGTGTTCGCATCCCTCATCCGAGAATCCATGAACTGGCCCGAGGCGCCTGCGGCCCCCAGGAACGACTGGTGGGACATGACACCGCAGCCTGGCCAAGGAGCTAGAACCCGCCATCCCCGGATCGGTCAGCGCGCTCACGAACAGGGTGCGAGGCTTCCCGGCGTCCGTGCACTGGTGATGTATCCGCTCAATGCCTTGGCGGAAGATCAGATGACGCGCCTGCGGCAGTCTCTCGACAGCAACGCAGTTCGCGATTGGCTGAGAAACAATCGCAAGGGCAACCGGTTTTGGTTCGGCCGCTACATCGGCTCGACACCCGTTCCCGGAAGACCGTCTAGCGATGACGCCGTCAACAGGCTGAGGGACGCGATGAAGAAGCTCGCCGAGACGGCGAGAACAGCGCGAGCAGCGGGGCACGGCGACGCCGAACGGTTCTTCCCTCGTCTCGATGGCGGCGAGATGTGGAGCCGCTGGGACATGCAGGATGCGCCGCCGGACATCTTGGTGACGAACTACAGCATGCTCAACATCATGCTGATGCGAGACGTCGAAACGCCGATCTTTGCGAGCACGCGCGACTGGCTCGCGAGCAGCCCCGAAAACGTCTTCCATCTCGTTGTCGACGAACTGCACTCCTACCGAGGCACTCCCGGCACCGAAGTCGCGTATATCATCCGCGTTCTCCTCGATCGCATCGGTCTGCATCCTGATCATCCGCAACTGCGGATACTCGCTTCGAGCGCCTCGCTCGGATCCGACGACGTAAAGGCCCAAGAATATCTGAGCCAGTTCTTCGGCACCTCTCGAGCCTTTGGGTTCGTGCGCGGAGGCGCAACGCCTATCCCGGCGGGCGCGATCGGGCGACTTCGCGGACTCGCGGGGACCTTCGCCCAACTTGGCCAGGCCATAGAGGCAGACGTCGAGGCCGACATTAACGATAGCATCGACTCGCTGAGCGACGCGTCCGGCTCGCCCCGACCGTCAGCAACACTCTCTTTGGAAAACCGGCTGGGCGAGGCGCTGGGGGTTGCGGGCATTCCCGATGCCGTCAGAGCGGCATGCAATAGCGGGTCCGACGAGCAACCCGTTGTGCGGCCCCTCACCCCGGGGCGCATCGGCGCCCGCTTGTTCCCCGAAGCTGAACCCCACGTCGCAGCCTCGGCCGGGCAGGGTATAGTCTCTTCGCTGGCCCTAGCCCGCAATGGCGCCGGAGCACCGCTGCTCCCGCTTCGCGAACATGTATTCTTCCGGAACGTGCAGGGAATTTGGGCCTGCACAAATCCCGGCTGCACAGGAGTGACCCGCGTCGAAGCGGACATCCCAGTAGGCAAGTTATTCGACCGGGCCGTGACGACCTGCCAATGTGGTTCGCGCGTCTTGGAAATGCTGTATTGCGAGCCGTGCGGCGACGTATTCCTGGGCGGCTACAAGCGCGACCTTCGCAACAATGCCTGGTCTCTCGTTCCTGACGATCCGAACATCGAGAAGGCGCCGGATCACTCGGCCAGCGACCGCACATACTTCAACTACGCTGTTTACTGGCCGTCTCGAACGGCGGCAGGCCTCCGAGCGCCTCAGAAGGATCATTGGGATCAAGATGGAGTCAGAAGAAGCTGGCATAGGGCGCGCTACGACCACCTCACAGGCGAACTCGAACTCGCGCGAAATCAGCAAAGCGCGACCGGATGGATCTACTATGTCAAGCGTCTCCATGAACCAAACGCTGCGGTTGTTGCACTAACTACCCCGTCTGCCCAAAACGAACGGCCCGCCGTATGTCCTCGATGCGAAGCCAATTGGGCCAAACTCGCGAGCGCTGCTCCGATACGCACGCAGCGCACGGGTTTTCAGAAAACCGCGCAGGTTTTGACCGACGCGCTTTTGAGAGAGATAGCCCCCGTCACCGAGGGGGCGGATCATGCCGTCGAGGATTCCAGGCGCAAGCTCGTCCTGTTTTCTGACAGCCGACAGGATGCCGCGAAACTAGCGGTCGGCGTGGCGAAGTCCCACTGGCTCGACGCCATGCGACAGGTGCTGGTCGAAGGAGTGTCGGACGAAGCTCGTGGCATCTTGGCTTTCGACCGGCGCCTACGGATGGAAGCCTTGACCGCTGAAGAAGAAAGGCTTGCCGACGCGTTTGCCGCCGCCCGACAGGAAGCGGCCAGCGCAATGATGGCCGTCCAACTTGGTCAAGGAGCACGGCCTTCGCGCCTCGGCGGTTATACGAACCAAGCCCTCAAGGACAAAGTGCTGGCCGAGGCACGCGACGGTGTGCTCCCCATCCGGAGCATGCAGGATCAGGCGGAGCGCAAACTCCTCGCGAACGGCATGAACCCAGGCGGCGTCGATCGAAGCGTCACCTGGACGGATCTCGATCACCAAACCGGCGACTGGCCCCGTCTGTTCGACTGGCAACTAGATCCCCCTGCCTTCAAGCAGGTCCTCACTCCGGACGAGATCGAGCATCGGCGGAGGATCGGCAACGCCGAGCGTGAGGCTATTGCCGAGTCGATCTTCTCCGGCGGCAGGCGCGATTTCGAGTCCCTCAAGCTGGGCGTGGTTACCTTCGATCCGCAGTTCCGGCCCGCAAACGACGATGTGCTGCAGCAGACCGCCGAAAGCTGCATCCGGCTGCTCGGGAAGCGACGGCGCATCGACACCCACCGGGCCACTGCCGACCGCAACGACCTTCCGAGATACATCAGCGACTACGTCACATCGGTCGCCAATCTCAACGCCCGGGATGCCACGTCCTTGCTCCAGGAGGTGCTCGGACTTATGACTCGTTCCAGAGTCTACAACCAGGGCATTTTGGAGTTCGACCGGCTGTTCGTCAGAAGGCCTGGCGAAAATTACTTCCAGTGCGGCATTTGCTCGCGGGTTCATCTCCATCGCAGTGGTGGTGTCTGCAGCAACTGCACGGCCCCACTGGGAACCCCTCTGCGGATCGGCGTCGACGACGCCCGCGAGGGTGTAGATTATTACACATGGCTGGCGACGCAGGCCGGACCCGTATTCCGGCTGAACTGCGCCGAGATGACGGGACAAACCGACAAGGTGGTCGCCAAAGACCGGCAGCGTCTCTTTCAGAACGTTCCGATCGGCGACGAATTCGGCCTTACCGACAATCTGGACCTTCTGAGCGTCACTACGACTATGGAAGCCGGCGTGGACATCGGCTCGCTGCTCGCCGCCATGATGGCGAACATGCCTCCCATGCGGTTCAATTACCAGCAGCGGGTCGGCCGGGCGGGTCGCCGAGGCGCCGCCGTGTCGATCGCCCTCACCTTGTGCAGAGGGCGGAGCCACGATGACTACTACTTCCAGCGTCCGGACCGCATCACCGCAGACCCTCCTCCACCGCCTTACGTCGACACGAACAGAAGGCAGATACTGCAGCGCGTCCTGAACAAAGAAGTGCTCCGAGCGGCCTTCACCGAACTCAATCTGTTCGCTACCCCCGATGGCGACAGCGTGCATGGCGAATTCGGACGGGCCAACGCGTGGACGAATCCTCCGGACCAGCAGCCGGCCGGCTACGCGGGGACAACGGTGGCAGAAATAATTCAGGAATGGATCGACACGCACCCTAACGAGGTCGAGCACGCATGCGATACGCTGCTGCTCGGAACGGTGATGAGCAACGATCCGGCCTCACGCACCGAGAGCCTCGATTTCGTGCGTACGCAGCTTGTCCAGCGGATCACCGGTGCCAGCCAGGACATCACTCTCGTCCAAGACGCCCTAAGCGAACGTCTCGCGAACCATGGTTTGCTTCCGATGTTCGGCTTCCCTACGCGCGCCCGCAATCTCTATCACAGCAGACCACGCAGATGGCCCGCACGCGATGTGGTTGACCGTGATCTTGAGCTCGCCGTCAGCATGTTCGCTCCCGGCGCTGAAACTGTAAAGGAAAGGGCAATTCACACGTCCATCGGTGTCGTCAGATACTTCCCGCAAGGCCAGATGGTCGAAGAGGATCCGGACCCTCTCGGACCGCCCGTGACGGTCGGCGTCTGCGGTAATTGTCAGCACGTGGAAACGGTCAACTTGGCCGGTGGCCCGTGTCCGACGTGCGGTGCGCCAGAGGGAGACGGCGACCGGCAATATCGTCTTCTCGACCTACGCCAGCCCAAGGGCTTCACCAGCTACTATACGGGCGCCCGCGATTACGACGGCGCTTTCGAATTCGTTCCGCGGGCAGCCCGTCCCAAGGTCGGACGGCCCCAATTCGCCATCAACCCCCATCTCAATTTCGAGGTCGGGTCGGGTGACGAAGGAAGACTCTACGTCATCAACGACAATGGCGGCCGACTCTACGAGCTGGTGCGAATATCGCAAAATTCGCACGCCATGGTGGACGTAGGAGCCATGCAGTCGGCCGAACAGAAAAGCGCGGCGGCGGAAAATCGAAGAGCCCGACAGGTCGCACCCAATCCTATCGGGCAGCCTGTGAGATGCGCACTCGCCGCGATAAGCCGGACCGACATGATGCTGCTTGGCATCAGGGATTTCGGAACTGGACGTGGCGCAGATCCCAGGACCCCGCAGGGCCGAGCCGCCTTGTATTCGCTCTCGTTCATGCTCCGAAGAGCCGCCGCGGTTCTGCTCGACATCCAGGACCACGAATTGAAGTCAGGCATCCGCAGCGTAGAGGACGTGGCGACCCAAGTTACCGGGCAGGTTTTCTTGTGCGACACGCTGGAGAACGGTGCGGGCTACTCGACGTATCTGGGCCAGCCCCCCGTGGCAGAAAAGCTGCTTCGGATGATCTGCGAACCTGGCCACAAAGACTTTTTCGAGAGACTGGAAGACGGGACGCATTCGGATGCCTGCGATACATCGTGTCCCGACTGCCTGCGCAGCTACAGCAATCTGCAATATCACAACCTGCTGGACTGGAGGCTCGCCGCCGATCTCGCTGCTTTGGCTCTAGACGCGAATGTAACGATCTCGCTGTCTTCGCCCAGATGGAGCCGCGTTGTCGACAAGGCCGCGACCACTCTACTCAACGCCCGGCCTGGCCATCGGCGCCTAACGATCGCGGGCCTTCCGGCGATCGCCAACGGGACAGACGTCAAGATCATAACGCATCCGTTGTGGCTGACTGGCCCCGGAGTGAACCCCTGCCGGGACATTGCCCGCGCATGGAACGAGGCCGAGCGTGTGCATGGGCTCCACATTGATCCGGAGGCTTCCTTCGTTTCAGTGTTCAAAGCGCTCCGGCAGCCACTATAGTCATGGCGCCGCTCTCCATCGCCCCGCTCGCAAGCACCAGCCCGACCGCCGCCGCGGAAATGGCGGTCTGCGGCTTACGGGCAGGGCTTTCGTCCTGCAGAGACGCGGATGCGTGGGTCCTTCACGATCCCCGCCTCTGGCTGGGGATCGCCTTCCACTCGCTCATGGAAAAGGCGCGGCGGGGATTGGCCGGACCCGCTCTCGTGGCCGCCTGGAATGAAATCGTGGAGCGGTTCGCTCAAGAGGCCGGCCTGCACCAATTCGATCGCAGGTTCGCCAGCGCGGTTCATTGGCCAAACTACTATTTGGCCGAGGAGCGAGCAATCAGCGCAGCGGCCGATCTTGCCGCGAGATCAACCCCGCCCCACGCCCGTCCAGCGAGCGAACAGCAGCCGACTTCCGGTACAGAGAAGAGGCTTGTCGCCCGGTCGGGCCGGCTGGTCGGCCGCCCCGACCGCTTCAACAAGCACGCCGTCACAGACTACAAGTCAAACTTGCCCGACCAGACAACGGCCGCCGGATCCGAAATTTTCCGACGAAACCGCCGGCAAGTTCAAATCTACGCGGCGATTATCGCCGAAGTTTGCGGCTTCTGGCCCGAAAAGGGCATTCTTGCTGCGGCTTCCGGAGAACTAATCGAGTTCGATCTCAATCCGACAGAGTGCGACGCTGAGGCCGATCGCGCAGTGCATGATCTCGAAGCTTGGAATCGAAGACTGGCGTCGGCTCGGCAATCTGCGGATATTGCAAGTCCGTCGGCGCAAGCATGTCAAAACTGCAAATTTCAGCTTCTGTGTCCCGCATTCTGGCCGTGGCTCGCACAACATCAGGCAGCCGGCATGCCTCTGAATAATGTCGCCGTCACCGGCCGATTGAAATACGTTCAGCTAGGCAATGATGGCGACGTACAGACCGTTGCACTGGAGGGCGCATCTGCCAGCGTTCCCCAAATTGCGACGCCTAGTCTAGTTACCCGCCGTTCGATACATGGAGACCTATCGCAAAACCCGGTCGGCGCTGAATGCAGGATCGTGGGCGCCGAACTTCGCCGCGATGGACGCCTGGTCGCCGGCATGCGGACCGTTCCAATGCCGATAGACCAGATACCCGAGATCGTCATTCGTGCGGACGCGACACGTCCGCTGGATGAGGTCCAGGTTGCCTAAGCTTCGAAAGCTTCTCGCTCGGAGCAAAAGAGCTCCCTTGAGCAGGAGCGAAGCGATGTCGCGGATTCGCTCGACGGGTACGACGCCGGAGCGCGTGGTCCGACGGCTTCTCACCCAATCCGGCATCAAATACCGGATGAACGTTCGCGACCTTCCCGGGAAGCCCGATTTTGCCAACAAACGACGGAAGTTCGCAATCTTCGTGCATGGCTGTTTTTGGCACTCACATGACAGCTGTTCGCTTGCTTCGGATCCAAAATCGAACCGTAGCTATTGGCGGCCAAAGCTTGAAAGAACGAAGGCTCGAGACCTTGCACACGCGGAGAGGCTCAAAGAACTTGGCTATCGGGTGCTGATCATCTGGGAATGCTCATCGCGCAAACCCGAAATTGCCGCCGCGCAAATCGCCGACTTCTTCAAGAACGCTCTTACGCGATAGCTTTCAGCGCGCTCGCTTGTTCTGCCGCCGCTTCAAGAACTCCCTCGCCGCCTGCTCCATCACGTCCCAAGCGGCCCGATGCTCCTCGATCGCGACCTGCTTGATGTCCGCGATGACCTCTTTGTCCATCATCGCCAGGAACGTCACACGGTCGCCGATCGGCGTCCGCTTGCCCCTTTTCGGCGCCTTCTTCTTCCCAACCATCCGCCCATCCGCTGCGCAATAAGCCTCCGTTAACCATAAGGCTGGGCTGGCCTGGGCGCCAGAGACGACGGCCAGTCTTATATAAGACGCCCGTCCCTTCTTATATAAGAAGAACGCGCTAACCGCTTGACTCGAGCTGACCTTCCTGCTCTTAATGTTCTTGTTTCGTTCTCATGTTGAGTGGTTAGCGTCGTGATGTCGAGTGTGCTGCAGGACTGGAGGCTGGGGCTGATCGAAGCCCATTCCGACCTCTTCCGCTCGCCAGCGGGCGCTCCTGAGGGGGCGGAGGGTTACCCGGAGTGCGGCCCCGGCTGGCGCGACCTCATTGACCGCTGCTGCGTCCGGATCCGGGCGGCGGTCGCAGCCGACAGCGGCAGCTTCCGGTTCACGCAGATGAAAGAGAAGTACGCCACGATCAGGATGTACTGGACCGGCCGTCTCTCTCCGGAAGCGAGCGCCCACGTCGAGGAGGCGATCGATCTGGCCGAAGCCCGCAGCGCCTGCACGTGCGATGTGTGCGGCCAGGCGGGCGTCCTCCGGACGGGCGGGTGGCTGACCACCCGCTGCGACCTGCATGCGGAGGGACACGCCCCCGCCGAAGTCCGGCCCGGCTTCGAGAACATCCACATCATCCAGTACGGGCTGGGCGCGCAGCGGCGGATCGTGTGCCGCCGCTACGACCGGGAGGACGACGCCTTCGTGGACGTCGACCCCACCTCGCTCGGCATCGAGGAGAACTGAGATGGCCACGTTCCGCTGCCGGACCTGCCACCAGGAAGACGCCGCCGTCTACGACGCGTCCCGCCACGCCTGCCCTCGCTGCGGCTCGCGCGAGGTGCAGTTCGCGATCGGCATCGACGAGATGCCCGACCCCCTGATCGACGCGATCCTCGAACTCGCCGACGGGGCCGAACCCCTCGATCGCGATCGCGAGGAGGACTGACCATGCGCCTCTGGGTCATGTCGGACATCCACCTCGAGCTGACGCGCGGCTGGGACCTCCCGCCCGCCGAAGCGCGTCCGGATTTCGACGTGATGATCGTCGCCGGCGACTTGATCCCGCGCGCCGAGCGCGGCGTCGGCTGGCTGCTCGAGCGCGTGCCCGGCCGGCCCGTTGTCTATGTCATGGGTAATCATGAGCCGTACGGGGAAGACATCGATATCGATCTTGAGAAAGCCCGAACCGCGGCAGCCGGCACGAACATCCACGTCTTGCAGAACGACACCGTGCGCGTCGGCAACGTCATTTTCGCGGGCGCGACGCTGTGGACGGACTTCGCCCTGCACGGGGACCCGCACGGCGCCATGGTCCTCGCAGGCGACCGCATGAATGACTTCAAGAAAATCCGACGCAACAGCTACAAGGAGCGCTTCCTGCCGCATCACGCGCTGACCCGGCACGTCAAATCCTGGGCGTTCTTGGAGGCCGAAATGCGTAAGCCGCGCGGCCAGGACCGCCTGGTCGTCGTCACGCATCACGCGCCGGTGCGCCAGATGTCATCAGCCGCTTCGCGTCGGGGCATCGATTACGCGCTCGACCCCGCCTACCGCAGCGATCTGACGCGACTGATGGTGCCGGCGCCCGACGAGGGACGCGGGGCGTTGCGCCCCGCCGACCTCTGGCTCTACGGCCACACCCACGAGTCCTTCGACGCCGTGATCGGCGAGACCCGGGTCGTATCGAATGCGAAGGGGTACGGGCCTTGGGCGCCCTCCATGCGCACCTGGGACAATCCGCACTTCGACGAACGCCTCATCATCGAGATCTGAAAGGGACCGGCCCATGACCGACATCGACAATCAGAAGCACCCCGAAGCCAACCCGCCCCTCCACGTCCAGGTTTCGAGTGTTTCGTCATGTTCAGGCCCAAGCCCCGCCCCCGCCCCGACCTCTTCGTTTCCGCAAAAGCGCCCGTTCCGATCCCCGCGCGACACCCTGCTCTTCGAGAAGCGCTGGTCCAGGCGTCGCTCGATCCGGCGGTCCGGTCGATCCGCCACATTCCGTCGTCGCCTGTTGCGTCCGCACCGCTAGAGCCGGTCGACGTCGACGCCGTCGTTCTCACGAAGGACGACGGCCGCTTCCACCTCGACGTGGTGCCGGCCAGGCAGGTCAGGGATCTCGACGACGAGGGGCTGGTCCTGATCGCACTGCGCGAACTGGAGCTCAAGCCGCTGGTCGTCACGGCCGATGAGCTCCATCGCGAGCCCCGCTGCAGCAACTGCCGCATCGTCTGGCCGAACCGCGGCCGCTTCGTGCCGGTGGGCCTGCGCATCCGTATTCTACAGATCCTGCGCGACGACGGCCCGATGGAGCTCATCCGCCTGCTGGAGAGCGTCCGCTCAGACACCGACCCGACGCCCTCGGTACTCTCCCTCGCCTGCGACGACCTTCTCGAGATCGACCTGGTGTCCCAGCCGCTCGGGCCGGCGACCATCGTGAGGGTGCGCTCGTGAAGAGAATGAAGCCCATCCCCGTACCCAAGCGGCTCGTCGTCCTCCAGCCGAACGAGCCCATCATCCTCAATCAATCGTTCGAAAAAGCGACGCGTAGCTACATGGACAAGCACAAAGCGAATCAGGACGCGGACGTCGCCGCCGAGGACGATCCGGATTTCGACATGGAAGCGGAAGAGCCCGAGCCGGCGCCCCCGCCGCGCGTCCGGCGCTCCCCCGCACTGGCCGCCGTGGTCGGCGCAGCGTTCGACGCGGCGGTGCCGCCGCAGTTGCGGCGCCGGCTCCAGCATGCCAAGGCGCTGTGCGTTCTGGTTCAGGTCCCCTCGCCGGCTTGGGTCGCACCCGTCGCAGCCCATTTCCGCAAACGGTTCGGCAGCCGCTGGGTGCATGAAGCCCGCGACGGCTCCATCCGCACAGCGCACCAGAGCACGATCGGCTCCAGCAAGATCGCGCAAGCGCTGTCGCAGGGGCACTGCGTGGTCGGCATCGCCGCCGATCCGAACATCTTGCCGCGAGCGCTGATTGCGGCCGTCGACGTCACCATCGAACTCGCAACGCCCTCGGGATCCGCGCTTCGCAACGCCATCCACCGGTTCGGCGGGCGCGCCCCTGAAAGGATCGATAGCGGAATCGGAACAGGTCTCGACCTCGACGAGATCGTCGCCGCATTTCGTCCGGGTTCGGGCCCCCAACGCATCGCCGATCGCCTGGCGGCGGCCGCTTCCGCACTACGCGGCGTAGTCCGCAGCGAGCGCGTGCCGCGCTTGGAAGACGCCATCGAGTATGGCGCAGCGAGGACCTGGGGACTTCAACTGGCTCGCGACATCGAGGACTACCGCGCCGGGCGCCTCCCTTGGGCCGAGATGCAGAAGGGAATTGTCCTGCACGGCGAGCCTGGAACGGGGAAATCCCTCTTCGTTCAGTCATTGGCGAAAGCCTGCGGCGGCCTTCCGGTCATCAGCACGAGCGTGCCGGACTGGTTCAATCCCAAAGGGTATTTGGATGCCGTGCTTCAATCAGTCCGAGCAGTTTTCGACAGAGCCGCATTGCTGTCGGCCTCGACCTCGTCATCCTCCCGGGGGCTTTGCCTCATCTTCATCGACGAGCTGGATGCCGTCCCCAACCGGGCAAATTTGGATCCGCGGAACGCCGACTATTGGACCCCCGTAATAGCAGAGCTGAATCTGAGGTGCGACAATGCGACCGACGGCCGTCGCGGCCAAATACTGATCGCCGCCACCAATAATCTAGGCGCCATCGACGCCGCCCTGCGGCGGCCCGGGCGTTTCGAGGTGGCGGTCGAGATCGAACGGCCAGATCTCGCAGGCACGTTGAACATCCTGAAGTTTCACGCCGGCGAACTGAGCGAGCCCGACCTGGCAGAGATCGCCGCGATGGCCGTCCGCTCCACGGCCGCCGAGATCATGCATCTCGTCCGCGAGGGCCGCCGCATCGCCCGTCACGCCGGCCACGCCTTTTGCATCGACGACCTGCGCGCGGCGATGCTGCAGACCGACGACGACACGCCACCTTCGGCCGACTGGCGCACCTCCGTCCACGAAGCCGGACATGCCGTCGCCGCCCTCGCGATCCCCTACGGCAAAGTGCTTCATTGCGTGGTCGGAGCCCGCGGCGCGTCGCCCAATCGCACGATGATCGACTTTACGGGCGACGACCTGCCGACCCGCGCCATGATCGAGGATCGTGTGGTCATGCTGCTGGCCGGCCGCTCCGCCGAACGGGCGATCCTCGGCGCCGAGTGTGCAGGCGGCGGTGGCGACGAGACCTCCGACCTGGCCGCGGCCACCCGCGACATCTGCTCCATCCACGCGGCCTGGGGTCTCGGAGGCACCGCGACCTATCTCACGCCGCGAAACGAGGCGATCGACACGCTGCGGCTCGACTATGCGCTGCGGGCCCGCGTCGACGCCGACTTGGCAACCTTGCAGAAGCGGGCGGATGCCTTGATCCTGCGACATCGCGCGGCGGTTCTCGCCGTCGCGGAAGCGCTGCGCGCCAAGCGGTATCTCACCGGCGACGCCGTCCGCGCGATCTTCGACGCCAACTCGCCCCGGCGGCGGGGCCGGAGAAAGGTCTCCGCATGACGACCTTTCTCCGTGAGCGGACCAGCCGTCCGACGGCGCCCATCGAGGGGCTCGGGATGGTTTTGGGGCGCCCTGACCGCCCTTCCTCCGGTCCTCGGGAGGTCCGCGCGGTAGGATTCGCCCCGCCCAGCCGGGTTGCGCACAGCTTTTCCCCAGAAAATCACGCCATGTTGATCGGGGTTCCGCAGCGCCTTCACAGAGCCCGTAGCGGCGTGAAACCGCGTCGTCGCTGGGCGCAACAGTTCAAGGACTCGATCTCAAGGACTCGAACGACGCAAAAATCGTCACGCGGCCGCGTGACGAAAATTCCGCTCGCGCGCTTCGCCGACTCGCTCCGCCAGTTTTTCAAGGATTCGATCACGAACGAACCGCGGCGCCGGCGGCACGAAACGCCGCCGCATGCAGCCGGTCAGCGCCGGCCTCGGCCGGTGACGCCCCGAAAAACTTCGTGACTCTTTCGAGAGCGATCGCCACCGTGAACCCGACCCAGCGAAAGGAGCAGCCACCGCGACAGAACCCCCAAACGAAAAAGGCGACGCCGTTTGCCCGGCGCCGCCCTTCGTGAGGGAAAATCGAGAGGGACGAACCCGACACGACCAACCGCCACAGAACCCCCGTAGCTGACCAGTTTCGGCTCGGGAGCGCAATAGTCGCGTCGGGCCAATCCCTCCAGATCCCCGCAATTCACCGTCAACGCCCGGAACCCAAGTTCCGGGCGAACGGCGGAGGCTTGCCGGGCGCGGCCGACCACCATGAGCCAGAACCGACCCCAACTCGAGTCCGTCCGCATCGTGCGCGCCCAGGGGGGCGGGCCGATCCGCACCATCGTGGAGGCGGCCAAGAGCATGCCCTGCGGCGATTTCCCGTCGCTGAAGGCCGGCCGCGCGATTCCCTGGGAGGGCATCGAACGCCGCTTCGTGTGGACCTTCGAGGCCCGTTGGGACGTGAAAACCTACATGTCCCAGCCGTTCCGCTTCGAATTCCGCATGAGCGACGGGTCCACGCTGTTCTACTTTCCGGACTTCGAACTGGTGCTCGACGGCGACGAGATCGAGATCGTCGAGATCAAGAAGACCGAGGCGGAGACCCGCCGCGACCCCCACTATGCCTTCAAACTGTGGCTCGCCAGGCGCGTCTGCGAGAAGCGCGGCTGGAAATTCCGCGTCCTCACGGCCGATGAATATCTGGCTGACGGCCACCTGCTCGAAAACGCTCAGCACATCCGGATGAACAGAACCGCCGCCATCACCGCGGAGGACTACATCCGGCTCGGCGAAGCGTCCCGCCGCCGCTGCGGGGGCACGATGACCTGGGCGGATGCCGTTGCCGCCCTCAGCCGCACGGACGATCCCTGGAGCCGCGACGGCCTCGCCCGCCTCCACGCGCTGATCGTCCGCCGCTACGTCCGCGTGGACATCACCAGGCGCATCACCCAGCGCACGCCGGTCGAAATGACCGAAGCCTCCGCCATCGAGCTCGGGAGGTAGGCACGCCATGTCCACTCTCGACATCGATCCCGGGATTCTGATCCAGCACGACGCCAAGGGCCTCATCCGCTTCCTGCGCTGGGACAAGAACAACGTCATGGTCTTCAAGCCGCTCAAGGGCGGCAAGGAGATTTCGATCCCGGAGCATGATTTCGTCGAGACGCATGGCCGCCGCAGGCTCCGCCTGATCGAGCAGGATGGCGAGGGCAACCCCATCCAGCTACGCGAGTTCGGCCCCGGCGAGGACTGGACCGAAGAGGACGACCCCGAACAGGCGAAGCTCACCGAAGAGGGGCGCCGGGCGCTCGCGCTGCAGTTCTACGTTCAGAAGGCCGACGAGGCCGGAAGCGTCTCCCTGGGTGACAAGGGTCTTCAGGAGTTCATCAATCTCTGGCGCCCCGTCGCAATCCAAAAGGGCTTCGAAGAGAAGGAGCCGGATCCGACCCAGACGAACGGCGGCAAGTCGCCGAGGAAGACCTTCCGCGTCCAGGTCGCCAGGCTGCGCCACTGCATCAAGCGGTGCGGCAGGCCGGGCGAGCGGCCGCTCGCGGCGTTCAGATCGAACAAGGGTAAGCACACGAAGCGGAAGCTGCCTCCCCAGGTGGATCAGGCAATCGACAGCGCCGTCGCCCACTACTACGAAAAGCGCTCCCACCGTTACCAAGACGCCTACTCGCATCTGGATGGCCTGATCAAGGCGCTCAACGGCAAACGCACGGCAAACCGCCACTTCGCCCTGCCGGCCAGGGAGATCCTGCGCCGCCGCATCGACCGCGCAATGACGTTCGACAACATGGTCCGCAAGTACAGCCGGAAGGAGGCTTGGCAGAAGATCCACGGCCATCGCGAGCACATCTCCGCAAAGAAGCCGCTCGAGCTCGTCATCATCGATTCGACGCCGCTCGACGTCTACTGCCTGGACACGGAGACGCTGCTTCCGCTCGGACGCCCGCATCTGACGGTGTGCATCGACGTCTATTCCCGCATGGTGCTGGGATATTGCATCACGTTCGAGCCGCCCTCGCTCTACTCGGTGCTGCTGTGCCTGAAGCGGGTCAACAAGAACAAGCGGTACGTCTCCCGAATTTACCCCCAGATCACGCGTCCGTGGGACGGCTGGGGGCTGCCGACGGAGATTCTGCTCGACCTCGACTGGTCGCACAAGGCGCCGTCCTTCCGGCATTCGATGCGCAATCTGGGCACCGAGGTCCACTATGCGCCTTCGAAAACCCCGCAATACAAGGCGATCTGCGAGCGCCTCTTCCTGACCATCAAGACGAAGCTCATCGAAAAGCTTCCGGGTTCCAGCCAGTACAACATCTACGTCATGCGCCAGATCGGCCTCGATCCGAGCAAGGAGGCCCTCGTCACGCTGGCCGACCTCGACGAGGGCATGCACGAATTCATCGACGTCTACAATTACGAAAAGCACAAGGGCATCGACGCCGTGCCGGCGCGCGTATGGCACGACGGACTCGTCATCCAGCGCCGGCGTTGGATCAAGGACGTCTCCGCTCTCGACCACGTTCTCGGCCGCGTCGAGAAGGCTTCGATCTCTGGCGCCGGCATCACTTTCAAGAACATGCAATGGCACGACGAGAGCACCACGACGATGCTGCTCAACGATCTCGTTCGCTACGAGACCAAGCGCACGCAGCCGAAGGTGCCCTACGGACAGTCGCGGGCGAATGTCGTGATCAAGTGGAATCCGGCCGACGCCAGCTCGATTTCAGTCTGGAATCGCGGCGGCGAGCCACATCCCTACTGGGTTTCCCTGCCGAACGCAGATCCGCAATTCCTGCCGGGACTGTCCTTCTGGCATCATGAGCGGCTGCGAGAGTTCGCCGAGGAGCGCAATCTGAAGTTCAGCACCGTCGAGCAACGCCTCGACGCCTATAATCGCCTGCGCAACTACTGCCGCACGCTCGCCGGCGAGATGCCGATGCGCCAATCCCGGCAGGCCAGGCGCACGCTGGCCTGGTCGCAGGGCCAGTTCGACGACACCCCGATCAACGATCCCGTCGAGATCACCCTCGACGACATCATCGACGTCGAAGCCGAGGCATCCACCGCCGGCCTCAACAAGGTGGAAGCGGAAGGGGTACCCGACCAGCTCGCGGCGGAGCTGCTCGACCGCGCGAACGAGCCGCCGAAGGGCCGCACCCCCAGCAAGATCACGACCGCCAAGGCGCAGCGCACGAAGAAGCGTAAGAACGCCGAGGCGGAGCAGGCCGAACACGAGGCCTACGTCAAGAAAGTCCGCGGTGATCCGACCGGCGATCCGAAATCCCGCGGCACCCCCGTCCCCATCGATGACGACGACGACGAGGGCTGGGGCGTGGCGCCCGCTGATCCCCCGGCGCGCGACGAGCAGATCGACAGCAATTCCGCTGACGATGAAGGCTGGTAACAGCAGAAGGAACTTGAGTACATGCGTAACTTCATCAGCAAGATCATCCAGCGCCTGCGCGGCTTCGTGAACCGCGGTCCTCGCGACGCGACCGAAGAGACGGTTGTTGGCGATACGATCCCCACCGTCGAGGAGAACATGCCGTTCAGCACGGAAGCTCAGCAGTCGGAAGCATGGAAACTGCTGAAGCAGCACTGCGCCGAGCTCGCCGAGCCTGCCGCTTTCGCGACGGTCGACATCAAGACGACCCAGGATCAACGGGCGTCGATCAAGGATCTCCCGCTCGCGGGACGTGAAAAGCGCCCGCGCGGCCGCAAGCCGAGCAAGACTGCGCTCGCGAAAGCGAAGCGCACGAAGGAGCGCAACGCGGCCGCCAGCACGAAGGTCGCCAAGCGCGTTTCCAAGACCAAGCGCAAGTAAAGGGCGACGCCATGAAGAACACCGACATCGAGGCCGGCATCGACCGGCTGGCGCGCTTCGACGAAATCATCATCGAACACCCGCGGCTCGCCAAAATCCGGGAGAAGGTTGCGTGGCTGCTGGGAAACACCGGCAGCGTCGTCGCGGCCAACGAGGTCCGCCGCGCGGCTTCCAGAAACCGGCCGTTCAAGAAGCGTGAACTCTGGGTCCTGCCCATCGTCGGCCCTAGCGGCGCGATGAAGAGCACGTCGATCGGCAAGGTCGTCGACGAGATCAACGCCGACGAGCGCTACCCGGAAGGCGACATCCCCGTGCTCTTCGTGACCATGCGCGGGGTCAAGAACGCGCGTGCGTTCCTCTCGCTCGTCATCGAGCACTACGGAGATGCCGCCAAGGAAGTCCTGCCGGGCTCCGGCCCCATCAACGCGCAGGTCGTCTCGCGCGGCATCTATCACCTCGCCCGGGAGAAGCACACGCTCCTGCTGGTCATCGACGAGGCGCACGAGATGCTCCGGCACGACGGCGGCAAGACCGGCCACTCCATGGCGATGCTGATCAAAACGCTGGTGAACGAAGGCATCTTTTCTGTGATCCTCGTCGGCACCCACGAGATGCTCCGACTCTTCCGCTCGAAGGAGCTCAAGTCGCGCACCGTCGCCGACGAGGACGCGACCTTGCGCCCGTTCGACATCAAGAAGGAGGCTGATCGCAAGTATTTCTTCCGCTTCCTGCAGCGCATCGAGGACGAAATGGTGCAGAGAGGCGTCGTCGCCGAGCCGCTCGGCTGGGTCTCCAGCCTGGAGGACCGCGCCAAGATCTACGACATGAGCGAAGGCGTGCCGGGCATCGCCTGCCGGGTGCTGCGCATGGCGCTCGAACGCGCTCTGCGCAAAGGCCGCACGTCGGTTGCCTGGGAGGACTTCGAGAGCGCGTTCCGCGCCTTCAACGCCACCGAAGAGCACCCCCTGTTCGACCCCTTCGCCAAAGGCCCGCACAAGGAGACCTTGGGTCGCCTCAAGATCGAGGCCGAAGCCAAGAAGAAGCCGCCCGGACAGGGCCGAGAGGCCGCATGACGCTCGTCCGCCCCCTCCGGAAGTTCATCGCGACCGTCGGCGCTCCGTTCGCCGACGAAAGCCTGCGCGGCTATCTCGGCCGCGCGCTGTCGGTCACGGCCGTCCGGAACGTCGCTACGCTGCTGAAGCTGGCGGATGCCACCAAGCCGAACGCGGTCGCGCTCGCAACCACGCTCACCGACGAAAGCGAGATCGAGCGCGTCGCGGCGCTGATCGGCTGCACGCCCGCGGACATCCGCGCGCGCACCTACGAGACGGGCGAAATCGCGCATTCCGGCTCCGAGTCCATCGATTTCTTCGGCACGCCGGTGCGGCTTCACTTCCGCGAAACCCGGTATCGCCGGGTGTCGCCGCGGGCGCTCGAGATCGCACAATATCATCGCGCGGTCTGGGAGCTCCGCCCCATCGCGTTCGATCCGCAGACCCGCGAAAAGCTTCTCGGCATCTGCCCGGCTTGCGATCGCAAGCTCGGCTGGCTGCGCGCCGACGTGCCGACCTGGTGCGACAAGTGCGATCAGGACCTCCGCGACTTCCCGCAGCCGGTCTCGCCGGTGGAAGACGAGGAAGCCTATGCCTTCGTCGCCGGCCTGGTCGATCCGGATCCCGCCAAGAAGGAAGCCACGCGCCGCCTGCTGCCGGAGAACTGGAGCGCCTTCTCCAACGGCGACCTGTTCGAGACCGCCGTCGCACTGGCGAGCGGCCTTACGCTCGATCCCGCGCAGCAGGCCAAGGGCGCCCAGGGCCGCAGCCGCCGCAGCGAACAGTTCGAGGCCCTGACGCCGGAACTGCTCGCCCTTGCCGGCCGCGCCATCATCGGCGGCGACGCCGGATTCGCCGCGCTCGCGCAGCGCTACCGCGACGACATGGAAAGGCGTCCATTGCACTACGGCCGCCGCAAGGAGCTCGGTCCGCTCGCCTACATCACCTACGACAGACACATCGAGCCGGGCATCCGCGATCTGCTCGGCTCCCTGATCGACAGCAACATGCAGACCACGTGTCGGGACTATGCGCTGCGCAAGGGACCCGACGCTGACGAGGCGATGCTCGCGATCGACGCCTTGGCGAAGACCTTCGGCGTCCGCCGCTCGATCCTGCAGCGGCTCGCCGAGAGCGGGCTTGTCCAGGTGGCACGCGCGGATGAGGCGCTCCGATCGCCGGTGCGCATGGCCGCGCGGGACGTCGCGCCCCTGATCGAGCAGATGAAGAACGCCATCGGCGAGAACGAGGCGGCGGGCATCCTTGGCCTGCCGCTCTCGGTGCTGCCGAGCCTCGCCGACCGTGGCCTGATCGAGCGCCTCGAAGGCGCCGTCCGCGGGCTCGTGCCCGGCTATTGCGGCTACACCAAGAGCTCGGTCGAAGCGCTCATGGCCAAGATCTGGTCGGCGGTCCTGCCGAGCCAGGGAAAATGCTGCTCGATCGCCGTCGCCGCCCGCTCGCTCGGCCCCGGCGAGACGCCATGGTCTGCCGTGATCTCCGCCATCGTCGCCGGCGACGTGACCATCCGCGACACCGGTGCGAAGCGCCGCAACGTCCGCTTCAGCCTCGCGGTCGAGGACACCGCCGCCTTCGTGGCCGGGGTGAACAAGCACCTGCGCGGAGCGGCGGCCCCGGCCCTGCCGCAGTGGATCGCCCAGTCGACCGCCGCGGAAATCCTTCAGGTCAACGTCGCCTTCCTCTCCCGCCTGGCCAACCTGCGCCCCGACCTGCTGCCGCAGCGGGGGCCCGGCTACACACCCTACCTGGCGAACGACGTGCAGGCCCTCGCCACCCAGTACATCTTCGTGCCCGAGATCGGACGGCGAGCCGACATGCATCCGCGGCGGGTCGTTTCCTGGCTGCGCTCCGAGAATGTGCTCCCGGCGCTGTCGCTGCAGGAAAACCGGGATTTCGCGTACGACCGCTCCGCCGTCGAACCGCTGCTCATGCAAGCGATTGGCGAGACCGCCGCGAAGAAGACCCTGCTGAACGATGCGCCCGAAACCGTCCGCACCAGGTTCATCGCCGCGGTCGCCGCCGGCGCCGGACCGAAGGCAACCGCGGCGGCGATGGGCCTGCCCTACCGAAAGGCCAAGCGCTGGTTCGAGGTCTGGCGCGAGACCGGTGCCGTGGCGGTCCGCAAGTTCGGAAAGGTGCCGAAGCTCGACGACCACGAAACCTTCCTCCGTCAGATCGTCGCCGAGCGGCCGACCATCAAGCTCGCGGAGATCGGCGCGGCTCTAGGCGAACGCGGAGTGAGCGCGAGCCCAACCGCGATCTGGAACGCGCTCGAGCGCTTCGAAATCCAAATTGCGGGCCGGCGCCGCCGGGACACGCCCGCAAGCCCCGCGGAGTAGAATCAAACCCAAGGAAAGGACTCCCAGAATGAAGTTCAACAAAGACATTTCCGCTGCACAGGTGACGCGAGAGAGACAGGCCTGGAGCGTCGAATGCGTGAAGCTCGATGTAGCAGGCAGAGCCCCGCACATGCTGCTGGCGATCGACGTTCATACGCGCCAGCCGCAGGTCAAGGTGATGCGGTCCGCTGCCGCCAAAGACATCGCCTTTGCGCTAGATCGGCTTTTCGGACAGTCAGAACCGCCGCGGCAGATTTGGATCGACCATGGATTCGACCTCTCGGCGCTCAGACACTACTCCCTGCAGCACCGCGTGGAGGTCATTCACGTCCCGCCGTCCCTCCGGTGGAAGGCGCTGTCGGAACCGATCATCAGAGACCTCCACGCGGCCGTCTACCACTGGCATTTCTCGAGCCTCAATGAGCTCGATGCCGGCCTTCGAACTTGGTGTCGACGCTACGCTGTCGGACGGCGCCACTAAGCGGCCGAGGCGAGCCTCCCACCGTGATCCGTTCCCCGATTGAGACCGACCACGGAGAGAACTGCCGCAGCGTTGTGCACAGGCCCCTCGGAACAGGTGGACAAGCGTCAGCCCCGCCGAATGCGAATCCCTGACCCGTGCTAACCGCCCGGAACGAGCAGGCGGGCGGAAGGATTCGTCCAGGCAGGAGCGTTTTCGATGCTGATGACGAAAGAACGACGGCCGGCGATCCGGACACTGCGCGGGTGGGCCATCTCGGTACTTCACGAGGCCGGCGCCATCCGCGAATGCGAGGAGCACGGCTGGGCGCAGGACCGCGCCGACCCCCATGCCCGCGAGCGCGCATTCGAAACCGCCAGGCAGGATCCGCCACCCGGAGTTTCTCCGGACGAGGCCGTCGCGGAAGTCCGGCAGGTGCTGGATTCGATCGGAGACACCTGCCCCGACTGCCCGCCGGAAGCCTAGCCGCGGTAGCGCCTTTCTTCGACGTCCAACTTCATGCCGCTTGCCGTCCCGGCAGGCTATCATGAAGCCGTTCCAGCAGCCGCTGCTCGCGCTCGATCCTGCTCAGATACAGTTCTCGCTCCTTCTCGGTCTTGGCGCCGGCAAGCAGCAGCCGATAATGAGCGATGACCTTCTCGCTGCCGCGGATCAGCATCTCCCGCAGACCGCTCATGGCACGGCCCCCGTCGTGGCGGACAGATCCGGCCTCGGGGGCATGGTGAGCGCGATGGGAAACGTCTGGGACGTCAACGTTTCCAGCGCCGCGCTCTCTTCCGACAGGCGGCGCTCGATGAACTGGCGCTCGATGTCCGAGAGCCGCGTCTTTAGAAGGCTGCGGTAGCGGTGGATGTTGTTGCGGTGGGCGCGGATGCGGGCAAGGTTCTCGTCGAGCATCTTCCCCTCCCTCAGGCCGCCACGCGATCGACCGGCCGCAGCCGCATGGGCTTGCCGCCAGGCGGATGCCGGGGGCCGTCGTCCAGCGCGCAGAGCGCCTCCAGGATGTCGTCGATGGAGACCGGCGCTTTCAGTCCCTCGGGCGCCCGCAGCGAGGGGCAGGATGCGATCGCGGAGGCGTCCGAGGCCCACGAAGCCAGAATGGCGCGCTTCTCGGACAAGCCGAGGGCCGGGTGGGAGACCACGTCCCGGGGATGTTCGAACACCGTACCGGGGTGGATGATGGCGTCGAGATCGACAACGTTGTCGTGAAGAGCGGTCGTCGGCCGCATGGCGTCCTCCATTTCCAAGACGAGTTCAAGGGAATGGCCGCGCGGGCTTGCCCGCGCGGCTGGTAGTTGATCCGCAGAACGCGGGCCTCAGGCCGCCCTGGATTCGATCTGCGTGACGTTGCTCGGCGCGGTACCGTTGATCGCGATGCGACGCGGCTTCATCGCCTCGGGAATCTCCCGCTGCAGGTCGATAACCAGCAGGCCGTTCTCGAAGCTGGCGCCCTTGACCTCGACGTGGTCGGCGAGCGTGAACTGCCGCTTGAAGTTGCGGGCCGAGATGCCGCGGTGCAGGAAGGTCTTGCCGTCCTTCTCGCTCTTGTGGCCTTCGAGCGTCAGCACGTTCTGCTCGACCGTCAGCGCGACCTCCTCCGGCGTAAAACCGGCGAGCGCGACCGAGATCTGGAAGCGGTTCTCGTCGAGGCGTTCGATGTTGTAGGGGGGATAGCCTTCCTCACCCGCGCGCTGGGCGGCTTCGGCGAGGTCGAAGAGGCGGTCGAAGCCGATGGCCGACCGGAACAGGGGCGAAAAATCAACAGTGCGCATAGCCAGATCCTCCTGGGAGCAAAATGGTTACGAGCGGCACCGGACACGACCGGTGCCCGTCTCAGTGGCGGGACCCGAACGGCATCCCGATCGTCGTACGACGACGCCGAAAAAATTTGGAAGCCAGAGAAAAGTTTCAAGACCCGCGGACAATTTTTTGCACGAGAAATCGCAATGGTTAACGCGGACGGGTTGGCCTACTCCCGGGCCTTCCGAAGCGCCGCCCTAAGCCGCTCCCTTTCCCTCTCCCACCGGTCGTCTTCGGCCTGCGCCTGCTTTTCGAACGCCTCGATGCCGGACCTGATGGAAGCCGCCTTGTCCTCGTGCTCCCGCTCGGCGGCATCAAGGGCAGCCTGCGCTTTCGCCGTCGCCGTCTCGCGCCGCTCCCGCTGCTTTTCGCGGGCGGCCTCTTCGCGCCGGCGCTGCATCTCTTGACGCTTCCGCTCCCTCTCGAATGCGGCAGCGGCCTTTCGAGCGTCGCCTTCGCCGATCCTCGGTCCGTCCTTCTTTGCCGGCTTCGACCTTGGCTTCTCGCGTTTGGCGCCACTTTCGGCCGAGCCGAGATCGGAGGGCAGGTCGGAATGCTCCGCAAAACGCCCGCTCGACCCGGCCGGACGCTTGAGCACCACGCCCGGTTTCGACATGGTCGCCGAGACCACGTCGGGATCCTCGGTCTGTTTAGCGAAGCCCTGGTGAAAGAGATTGCTGCCGGCACCCCAAGCTTCCAGAGCCGCCTTCATCGAGGGCGCAGCGACCGCGAGGTCGTAGAAGCCCAACGAGGTCTGGAACGTCTTGAGCTTCCGCGGCATGGCCAGTCAAAGCTCGCCGTCTATCGGCGAGCCACCCAGACACCTAGCAGGAAGGCGACGAACAGCGACTGCAACGGAGCCTTTACGGTTATCTCGCGTAGCCGGTCGGCCCAGGCGGCCGCATCCGATGGAGACGACTGCCGACGCGCCGTCGCATCCGCAGCGGCCTCTCTCGCTTCGCGCGCCAGCTTCGCGCCGGCAGGGTCGTCGACAAGCCCGGAGGCGTCGGTCATGGCCGATGTTTCCTTCATGTCCATGCGGCTCTCCTCATCTCGATCAGGCGGACCTGCGCTGCGGCTTGGCCGCCGGCTTCTTCCCCGACGCTTCCTTCGCCGGCTTCTTGCCGGTAATCGGCATCAGCATTTCCTTTTGCCCGGCCGCCGCCTTTTTTGCTTTCTTCTTGGCAGGTTTGTCGGACGCCGCGGTCCGGGCCGCCGCGCCGCCCACGCTCTTGCGCAACGCGTCCATCAGATCGACGACGTTCTCGCCCTTCGGCCGTTCCTTCGGACGGATGACCTTGCCGGCCCGCTTCTGGTTGATTAGGTCCACCAGTGCGGTCTCGTAGTGATCCTCGAATTTGTCCGGCTCGAAGTTGCCTGCCTTCTGATTCACGATGTGTTTGGCCAAGTCCAGCATGTCCTTCGTGACTTTGACGTCCTGGATGTCGTCGAAATACTCGGCTGGGTCTCGCACTTCGTAGGGATACCGCAACAGCGTGCCGATCAGGCCCTTGTCGCGCGCTTCGAGGGCGATGATGTGCTCGCGGTTGGTCAGCACGACCCGGCCGATCGCGACCTTGTCCATCTCGCGGATGGTCTCGCGGATCACGGCGAAGGCGTCGTGCCCGACCTTGCCGTCCGGACGTAGGTAATAGGGGCGGATCAGGTAGCGCGGGTCGATGTCGGTCCTGTCGACGAACTCGTCGATCTCGATGGTGCGCGTGGACTCCAGCGCGATCTCGTCGAGCTCCTCCTTGGAGACCTCGATGTACTGGCCCTTCTCGAGCTCGTACCCCTTGACGATGTCCTCGTTCGGCACCTCGTCGCCGGTGTCGGCGTCGACCTTCAGGTACTTGATCCGATGGCCGGTCGTCCGGTTCAGCTGGTTGAACGAGATCTTCTCGCTCTCCGACGTCGCCGGATAGAGCGCGACCGGACAGGTCACCAGGGACAGTCGCAGGAAGCCTTTCCAGTTCGCTCGGGGGGCCATGGCGGACGCAACACTCCTCGGTACACAGGGCTTGGATTCAAGACGAACGAAGGAGGCCGGTTCCGACACGACCGACGGCGATCCCCGAGATTCATTCCCGACCGGGACTCGACTCTGCAATCGTTCTTGTTATGTTCTGTTTTCATGTCCAGTCACCCCGCCAGTTGGCGCTTCCCCACCAGGCAGCAGATGCAGAAACTCGCCTCCTCATCCGCGACCGGCAGGAAACGGTCGCCCACGCCGGCCGTAGGACCGGCAGACGAGCTGCCGCCCGAATACTGGCAGTCCCTGCTGGATGACCCGCGAGCCGAAAGCCGGCCAGCCCCTTCCGGAGCGGCGCAGCGGCTGGACCAAATTCCCAGCCACCTGCTGCGGGTCGGGTGTCGCCGCTGCGGCAGGACCGTCGAGATCCAGAAGGCCGATGCCGCTCGCCTCTACGGACCGGACGCACTCTGGAAGACCGTCGGCCAACGATTGCTGGACAACACCTGCACGCAAAGGACGGGCCGTCATGAGGAAGACGGCTGCTGGCCGACGTTCGAATAGCCACGGGCGCCGCAGAGACTGGATGCTGCCATGGCGCCGAAGCACCACCCGACCCCGCTTTCCGGAGGCGATCGCAAGGCGCTCGCCAAGGAGCTCGGCCGCGCCCGCGCGATGACCACGATCCTCGCCGCTCAGTCGGCCGAGACCCGAACCAAGGGGGAAGCTCTCATCAAGCAAGCCGACCGGCTCCTGTGCGAAAGCTGGAACGAACGCATGTGGGCCGACGGCGGCCCGATCGACCCGTCGCCGACCGTCGACCAGGCTCTCAACGGCAGCTATCCATGGCTTGAGATCGAGTGCTCCCGCTGCAAGTCCAAGCGGGACGTCGATCTGGCGGCGCTGCACCACCCACCGACGACGTTCGTCCACGACCTGGCGAGCCGCCTCCGCTGCAGCAAGTGCGCCAAGGCCGGTCGCCGCCCGCCGGCGACGCTGCTACAGCTGTCGCAGCGAGCCCGCCATCCCGATCCGGAAACCTGAATGTGCAACCTCTACTCGATCACCACCAACCAGGCGGCCATCAGCGCCCTGTTCCGCGTGGTCAACCGGTACGTCGGCAACCTCCCGCCGATGCCCGGCGTGTTTCCGGACTACAAGGCCCCGATCGTCCGGAACGGCGCCGAAGGCCGCGAGCTCGCGCTTGCCCGCTGGGGCATGCCGTCGTCGTCGAAGGCGCTGATGGACGCGACGAAGAAGCGCGCCGAGAAGCTGCAGGCCAAGGGCAAGACCGTCGATTTCAAGGAGCTGCTGCGGATGGAGCCGGACAGCGGCACCACCAACATCCGGAACGTGAAGTCGAAGCATTGGACCCGCTGGCTCGGCATCGAGAACCGCTGCGTGGTCCCGTTCAATTCGTTCAGCGAGTTCAACAAGGCCGAAGGCGGCGACATCTGGTTCGCGCGCGACGAGACCCGCCCCCTCCTCTGCTTCGCCGGCATCTGGGCCAACTGGACGTCGGTCCGGAAGGTCAAGGAAGGCGAGACCACCAACGATCTCTACGCATTCCTGACGACAGAGCCCAACGCCGAGGTCGGCGGCGTCCATCCGAAGGCGATGCCCGTGATCCTGACGACGCCCGAAGAGGTCGAGACCTGGATGACAGCGCCGGCCGACGAGGCACTCAAGCTGCAGCGGCCGCTTCCGGACGGAGCGCTAAAAATCGTTGCTCGCGGCGTCAAGGAGGACGCGAACGACGAACACGCAGCGCAATTACGCGGGCATCATGTTCGATAGAACGTAGGGGGTGCGGGCCGATGCGCCAACATTTCGATGACGCGGCTGTCGTTGCAGAGCCTTTGGTAACAGCCGTCCGCCATACCTAGCAGGGTCTTGCGGCGGCTTTCAGTCGCAAGGTCCATCCCGAGGTCGGACGTCTGCTCGGCGGACGGCTCTTCGTCGAATCTGAGATAGCGACCGCCCAGTTGGTGCTTGAGCATGAAGTCTACCAGCTGCTGCTGCGAAGAGATGATCGTCGACGGCAGTCGATTGTTCTTCAGCCAATCCCTCTGCCCGAACTCCCGCCCGGCCGATGTCGGCAGCGAGAACTTGCTGGTGGTCGTACCGATGCTCAGTATCGAGACGTCCTCAATCTTCTGGTCGAGAAACTGGATGGCCTCGTGCAGCGCGCAAAGGTCGGGGGCGTTGGCGACCACGCCGCCATCGACGAAGTGACTGTTCCCGATTTCGGCCATCGGAAAGTACAGCGGTGCCGCCGACGTAGCCATGGCGATGTCCACGGCGTTCAGTTTGTGGTCCGTCATGAACTTGGGATTGTGCGCAGTCTTGAACATCTGGACGCTTCCCTTCGTCATATTGACCGTCGGGATAAGCACGCGCGTCTTGGCGTCGCCGAGCTTGGCGTCGGCGCCCAGCACGCCCTCGATCTTGGTTCTAAGCACCGTTCCGTCGTACTTGGGATGGCTCCATTCAAACAACCAGGCGAGTTTCCGGGCGGCCCAGGACGTCGGGACTTCGCCCCGGGGGAATATCTCCTCGCCGTGCTTGAGGAACATGTCCCGGATGGTCTCGGCCTTCTTTCCCATCGCCAAGCCCAAGGCGATGATTCCGCCGGCTGACGTGCCGGCGATGAGGTCGAAGCATTGGTGCAGCGGGCACCCGGCCTGCTCTTCCAACCTCGCCAGGATCGAACTTGTAAACAGCCCCCTGAAGCCGCCGCCGCTTAGTGCAAGTATCTGGAATGCCAACGTAATACCCCACTTAAAGGTCGCGCCTGGCCGATCTGGACTTCCGGTTGAAGGCAGGTCTACTAGAAAATGTTCGTCGTATGTTCTATATTACTCCAGCGACTCAAGCTAGAGCGCTTAACGCGGTGGTTGTGCGACTGGAGGCGTTGTCCCCGTCTAGATCTCCCTCGCTTCGATAAGGAGATCGTCTTGGCAAACGTCTCGAAACTGCTTCACGCGTCCGGCGACGATGCGTCCTTCCTGAAGAATCTGAACATCTCGGCCGCCGATCGCGCCAGCCTCATGGAAGCGCGGGAGACGATCAGGAACTGCTTGCGCCGGACTTTCGCGACGCTGACGAAGCAGGAGCTCGGCGTGACGGTCCATCCGCGGTTCTTCACACAGGGCAGTTACGCCTACCACACGATCAACGATCCGTGCTGGACGCCGCCTCAGCAGATGGATTTGGACGACGGCGCGTACCTTCCGATGACGTTCGTGAAGGGCGAGCAGCGGCCGTCGGTCGCGGCGGGCGCGTTCTTCAAGGTGGTCGACGCGGCGCTGGAGAAGCTGGCTAAAGAGGAAGGCTGGAAATTCGCCAGGAAGCCGACCTGCGCGAGGCTCGTGATCTCGTCCAACGCCCACGTCGACGTACCGCTTTACGCGATTCCGGATGCGGAATTCGAGAAGCTTGAAAAACAGATGCGGACGTTCGACGGAATGGCCCGCGACGCGGCGCGCGCGGACAGCGTCGACCGGTGGGAAGAATTGCCTTCGGACTGCGTGCTGCTCGCCCATCGCGAGAAGGACTGGATCTCGTCGGACCCGCGCAAGATCCACGACTGGTTCCGTGAGGCCATCAAGATCTACGACCAGGTCTTGAGGCGTGCTTGCCGTTATCTGAAGGCGTGGCGCGATCACCATCGCCCGCATCTCGACGATGTGTCGTCGATCCTGCTCATGGTGTGCGCGTTCGAAGCCTTCGAGGAAATCGGTCGTGCCAATGTTCCCGGACGAGACGATCTCGCGCTTTTGCGGATCGTGGAGCGCCTTCCTCGCCTGCTGGCCGGCCCGGTCTATAACCCGAGCGATCGCGAGGAACGCGTCGACGCGAGGCTTACGGACGCAAGCCGCCGTGTCGCCATCGAGATGGCCGAGAAGCTCGATGTCGAGCTCACCTCCATCATCGAAAAATGCTTCGACCCCGATGATGCGGTGGAGAGACTGACCGCTTTGTTCGGCGACCGCATTCCCGATCGGGTCGATCTGGTCGACGTGAGCAAGGCCGCGCGCGCCGAGGTCCGGTCGCATGACCCCAGGATCACTTCCGCGCCCATGGTCGGCAAATCGACCAGTGCCTGATCGCCGCGACTACGCGATCAAACGCATTCACGACGCTTTCCGCCAGCGTGGTTTTCGTCGCGATTTCTCGCGTCGCGGGCTTCACTACGAGGGCCTCCTTGACGAGACCGACCTCAGGGTCCCGGCGGTCGTATCCGTGGGAGATCTCGATTTCATTCATCCGCCCGTCATCCGCCTGACCGACCCCGAAGCGGGATCGAAAGGGCAGGTGCCGCACGTGCTCAGATCGGATGGCACCTTTTGCTACCTCGACAGGAAGAGCGTGGTGCTCGACCGCTACCGCCCCGCCGAGACCATCATCCAATGCCTCGATCGGGCCGACGAGGTGCTGCGGGACGCGGTGAGGGGCCGCTTGGTCGACGACTTGGCCGAAGAGTTCGGCGCATACTGGGCCGACGGCGAAGTGCTGGTCGATCTGCCGTCGACTTTCGAAGGCGACGCGAAGATCTACGTTCTCAGATTGGACGCCAATCCGGAACACAAGACAATCCTCGTCGCGCGCGAAAAGTCGCGTTTCGCTTCGCTTCATAGGCGCAACACCGGCCGCGACCCCGACGCCGGCATACTCTGCCCCGTGATCGTCGTGCCGCCGGTCTCTTTCGACCCGCAGCTGCCATGGCCGCCCAAAGATCTCGCGGAGCTCAACGAATGGCTGAGAAAGATGGCGCCCAACGCGCTGGGATCCATCGAAGCGGCGTTCGCCAGAACGAAGGATCTGCACATGCAATGGGTCTGCCTTTCTGCGCCGAACGGCAGGTTCTTCGTTTCGGCCGAGATCGCGAAGCCATACCAGACCCCCGAGATCCTCAAGAACCGCCGCGCCAGCATCTCGCGGACGCTTCGGCTGGTCCCGACGGCGGTCGTCATTTCGGGCTACGTCGGCATACCGGTCGATGAATGTTACGTTTTCTCGAGGAATCTTGTTCACATGAAGAACCTGGCGGGACGACGCATTTTGCTGATCGGATGCGGGACAGTCGGCGGATTTCTCGCCCAGCACCTTGCCCAGAGCGGTGCCGGCGCCGAGGGAGGAAAGCTGATGTTGGCGGACAACGACGAGCTAAAGGGTGCAAATCTGGGTCGTCATCTCCTGGGAGCACCCTACCTCGGGTGGAACAAGGCCGAAGCCTGCGCCGACTTTCTCCGGCAGCAGCTTCCTCATCTCGAGATCGGAAGCAGTTCAAACTCGATCATGAAGCAGATCGACATCCTCGGGCGGTACGATCTCTGCATCGACGCCACCGGCGAGGAAGCGGTGTCGATCGCGCTCAACGACCATGCGGTCAGGAAGCGACCGGGCTTCCCGCCCATGCTGCACATCTGGCTTGAGGGAAACGGCGCTGCCGCCGTCGGCTTCATGTCGCACGATCCGGAATTGGCCTGCTTCAAGTGCCTGAAGGTCGAGCTCGCCGGCGAGAAGAGATTCCGCCTGCTCCGCGATGGCGTCGTGGTCGAGACCGGCCGCAATCTGGCCTGTGGCGATGCGCACTTCATTCCGTTCCCGGTCTCGCGCGCGGCGAGTGCCGCCGGCCTCGCCTGCGACATGGTTCTTGACTGGGCGAACGGCGACCAGCGTCACTGCTGGCGATCGGTCACTCTGGATCACCGTCGGGCGAACGAGATCAAGGACGGCAATCCGAAGCGGATCCTTCATTGTCCCGCCTGCGGTAGCGCTGCTGCATGATCTTTCTGGTGAAAGGCCGGCTCGCGACGCTGGCCGATGCCGTCGTGAAGGAAATGACCCGGTTCGCGATCCCGCCGGAATCGAGCCGCGAGGCGGGCGGCATCCTTCTCGGCCACTATCGCGGGCCGCACGTAGAGATACTGAGGTGCACGACCCCGATGCCAAGCGACCGTCGCACACGCTTCGGATTCGTGCGACAAGACAAGGGACATCAGGATGTCGCGACCAAAGAGTGGCAGGCAAGCGGAGGAGCCATCAATTTCGTCGGAGAGTGGCATACGCATCCGGAGCGGCATCCGACGCCTTCGTGGGTGGACCGCCGATCGTGGCGCAGGCAGATGGCCAGGCCCGAACGAGACCCTTTGGTCTTCATCATCGTCGGCAGCGCGGCGGTTTACTGCGAATTCGGCGTCGACGGAAAGCTGACCGCCATGGGCAGGGTGAGCCATTAGGACATCCGCTTCTCCGGCCGCATCAAACGGCCGTTCTATATCCGGGAGCTCAATCCGCAGGCGGTTTCAGCGGACTGTCCACCCACCTGCGAGCGGCGGGGTCGTGCAACGGATCGTCGTCGCAAACGGTACAGACATAGCGCTCCCCGCCGGGGCGCCCCTCGCTCTTGACGAGTTTCATCGGCCTTCCGCAGGCCGGACACGCCTTCCGGATCGGGTGCAGCAATGCCATCTCGAATTTCCCTGCCGCCGGCAGCTTAGGCCTGCCGCAGGCGCCGGCAGAAGCGCACGCTGGAAAATCTACAGCGCCGCCGTCACGGCATGCGCCGCTTGACTCTCCGATCGCGGACTACTCAACTCCACCGAGCGATGTCGTTGGGGGTGCGCTGTGGAGCAGGAATTCTACCGGGGTCTCGCGCAAAGGGTCCGGACCATTGCCGAAAGGGCCGACCCGTTCACCCGGCGGCGCCTCATGGACCTGGCGAAGCGGTATGATGCGAAGGGCGGCCAGGCGTCGCGAGCCTTTCCGCCAGAGCGCCCCCTTCCCCTACCGCGCACGACGCCCCCAACCTCGATCTTCTCCGGGCCCGGCGAGGCCTGACACGCGAGCGGCGGAGTCGCCGGTCACGCCGCCGATTCCTCTTCGAGCGCCACGTCGTCTTCCGTCAGCTTCGTTTCGAGGCGCAGACTGCTCACCTTGGCGCTGCGATGGCTGAATCGGCTGCCCCGCATCAGGACGAACTTGAACCTGCCGGCGATCAGCATCTGCAGGATCGGCGTCAGCGCGTCCCACGGGATTCCGATGTTGCCCAAGATCGCGTCCTGCGTGACGTGGAGCGACCCCAAGGCGATGGGGTGCAAGTCCCTGCGCCGCTCCTGTTCCAGGTCGGACGAGGGGAGCAGCGAGATCTCCGCCCTATCGGTCTTCTGCCCCGTCGGCCGCAGGAGCCGGCCCCTGATCTGCAAGTGACGGAATTCGTCGTACGGGTCGATCGGCTGCCGCTCGCTGTTGAGCGAAAACGAGTATCCCCAATCCCAGTCCTCGATCGCCACGACGTAGTCGACGATCTCCTCACGCGGCTTGCGCCGACGCTTCTTCTTCGCTGACCCGGTCGGCTTCGGTTCGGCGGCCATCGCCCGTAATCCGTGGAAAAAGCCACGCTATCCGAGTCGGTCGCCGAGTCGAAGCCGCTTAAGTCGGTTCAGCAGCGCACTGACACGTTCGCTCAAGCGCAAAGAGGTCGACCTGGAAATCCCAATTGCCGGACCTTGCCCGATCTCGGCGCTGATCGGCCGCGACCCAAGCCGCTCTCCCGAAGGTTGCGTGAGACGTCATGGACCAACTACAATCCAAATCCAACGCCGCACCGAGACATGCCCCGGGGGTCGATCTTGTTCTATCTCATCAAGCTACCCGAGGAGGCCGCGGGCTACGTCAACCTCTCGATCGCCTCCGACTGGCCGATCTGGATCCGTAATTGCCTTCCGGCGGGTCTCCATAACGAAGTGCAGCGACGACTGATTTCCAATATCAAGCACGTTCTCGTCGCACTGGAAATGAAGGCCGGACTGATTTTTCCCCATGCAAAGCAAGGCAGACTGCTGTTCGAGTCCTACTTCCACATGCTCAACTTCGAATTCTGCGTCGGTGTGTTTTCGGTATGCGAAGGTCTGGGCTCGGCGCATTGGCTGAGAGAAAACGGCAAAGACGGATCCGACGCCGATAAGATCGGCATCAAAGATTGGCGATCATCACTTCAAAGAAAATTCGACGCAGAAGCGAAATTCGATCTCGACGCCAACGTCGGGACCGTGAAGAGCGTCAGAGACAAGCTTCACCAAGATTGTCTGGGAGCGCGGGAAAACATCGACTGGCATGCCTTTTCGTACAAAGAGGCATTCGTGCCGGCGGCAAGCGTGATGAAATGCCTGCTCAGCACGAATTCCGCCGATGTTCCTGGGGTGACGAACCTGAACGCCGAGTAGCCCCTCTGCAGACCGCAGCTTCCGAACGGAACGCGATGGATCGTGGAACGGGGTGCAAAGGAAGATCAGGTCGGGTAGACGAAGCTCATGACCGACATCCGCGAGACCCTCAGAGCCCAACCGCTGCGGATCGGAATTTCGACCCGAGCCCTCTTCAATCTCGAAGAGGAGCACGCCGTGTTCGAGAGCCAAGGGGTCGAGGCCTACTCGAAGCTGCAGCTCGAGCGGGAGGACACCCTCATCGGGAAAGGACCCGGATACGAAGTCGTGGATCGGCTCCTGCGGCTTAACGAGCCGGATCAAAAGCCCTACGTCGAGGTCTTCCTTCTCTCGCGCAATTCACCCGACCTTTCCCTGCGGGCGTTCAACTCCATCGACCATTACGGGCTCGGAATAAAGGCCGGCAGCTTCACCAGCGGCCGGTCGCTCGGCCCCTTCATCTCCGCCTGGGAACTCGACCTTTTCCTGTCCAACGAAATCGCAGACGTGCAGGCGGCGATCGAGGCCGGGGCCGCAGCAGCGAAGCTGGGCACGGCTCCCGAGGCGCGCCAAGAGGATCCCAGCGACGAAGTTCGTATTGCTTTCGACGGGGACGCCGTCGTGTTCAGCGCCGAATCCGACGAGCTCTTCAAAAATCAAGGACTGCAGGCCTTTCTGAAACACGAGCGGGAGAACGCGAAAACGCCGATGTCCGGCGGACCGTTCGGCAAATTCCTACGAAAACTCTCGATCCTCCGTCAGATATTCATGAACGACCGCGGCGTCAGCAGAGTGCGAATTGCCATCGTCACGGCACGCAATGCGCCCGCCCACGCCCGCGTGGTGCACACGTTGCGCGACTGGGGGACGCCGGCCGACGAAGCGCATTTCGTGGGCGTGCGTCCCAAGGGACCGATCCTGAAGGCCCTGGGCGCACATATCTTTTTCGATGACCAGATCAAGCACGTCCTCAGCGCATCCGGGGTCGTGCCGTCCGGCCACGTTCCCGGGCCGCATGATCCCGACGAGCCGATCATTCCGGCGGGCCTCTAGCGGCTCAAGAGCCGGGGTCCGGAGGTACCAAGCCTTCGCTGACAACTGTTCGGCGATTGACGGCGCTGGCGACATCTCGCTCTCACTTGCCCGGCAGACCTGTTGTGACGTAAATGCCATTGATGCTGCTTCCCGACCCGCCACAACTACACGGCACCCTTAACCGCCTTGAGCATTATCGAGTCGCCGAACGTCTTGGCGTCATCGCCGCGTCAGCCGACGAGCACGCGAGCCAAGCGAAGTCCTTGCTGCAGGTTCTCCTCGACGAAACTGAATTCGAAACCGCGATATACGCCTCGCTTTTTGACCGATCGTTCGCCGATGCAAAGGGCTTGCGAGCACGCCGATCGGAGGTCGGCGCGCGAGGACACCAAAAGCGGATCACCGTGACTGCCCGCATGACCTCGCCCGGTGACCTGTCCGTTCGAATAGTCCCCCACCGCTACTTTGGCCGCGGGAAATGGGGCTGGGCAAGAGAATGGCGTCAAAATTCCTTTAGCCGCGAGCCACACGGTTACCGAGGACGTCCGGCTGACGAACTTCTGTTCCTCCGAGGCTGTACTGCTCTCACCAAAGATCTCAGCGGGGGATTTCGGCTGCGCGGCCGGAACGATGACCTTGACGAGATCCGGCGCCTCCACGCTCAAGTGATCGTATTGCGATTCTGGAAGGCCGTCTTGCGCTTGGCATTCCACTTCGATGTCGCTGTCGAAAGTTACCCAGCCATAGCGGCGGATGGCCCCCCGCGTGCACCAGCTCTGGACGTGATCGACGCCGTCGACGCTCACCGCCAACATACCAAGGCGCTCTTCGAGGCCTTCGAGACGACGACCGGGCACCCTCCGGACCGCGTTTGGGAGATCTGTGCAAGCCATCGCTCTCAGCGCGATCATTTCCATCTCGACGAGGCGGCAAGGACTCTTAACCGGACCGGACGCATCCGTCTGACGCCTGCGCAAATCGAGCGAGCGTTTGGCCTGCTGCGGACAGCGGTCGATTTGGACATCTACGCACCGCCGGCCAGCATCTCCGACTACGCACCGCTGATCAAACGAGCTCAAGTTCAATCGCAGCGGCCGTTCAAGATGAGCGTCGTCCAACCGCCAAAGGGGCCGGCACCGTCCGGCGAGTTGTCCTATGCTGGAATGAGAACGTTTCCCATCGAGCAGCCCCTGGCAGACGAACTAGGCGTCACGTCCACCGAGCAACTGGTCGCAAAACTCAACGAAATCTGGAGATCACGCGGCGAACGGTTGCTGCCCCAAGGCAGTTATCCGGTCAACAAGACTTTGCTGGCAAGGGTGGTGAAGCTCTACCGGAGTGAGCTGAAAGCCGTCGACGTTCCGAGCGCACAAATCCCGACATCTCGCAGTTCTTAACCGCTCCCGAGCCGGTCCCGAGCCGGAAATCCGCTACGCAACGGCGCCAGCGGCCGCAGCTACCCTGCGGAGCACGGCGAGCCGCCCTTGCTGTTCAACCATGTCGGTGGCCAGCTTCTCGAATTCGGCCCGATCCATGCGGGCGAACTCCGACCACCAGGGGGCGGCGTACCGCTCGAAAAGCCGCTCGTCGAAGACCAGCTTGAACTGCGGCTAGACAACCTCGTTCTCGCGCACGCGGTCGCTCAGCAGAGGCACGGCGCCGGCAGCCTCGGCGATGGCGCCGGCGCGCGAGGCTTCGTCGTCTATGGCCTGGCGTATCTTCTCCTCCATGAAGTACCCGAGCGCTTGATGGAAAAGGCCCACCAGGCGGCGACGGCTGCCAGGATCAACGACTGGCTCACCTCGCTGGGTCTTAAGCCTCCGGACTGAAACGACCGGCTACCGTCAATTATCGCATTTGGTAAAGACGGAACCGCACAATCCTCGGGCCGTTCGGGTTGCATTGCTTTCGAGGACATTGTGGAGCCGGTCGTGCGCATAGCTGCCCTCCCGACGGGAAATCGGCAACGTCCGATGGGACCCGGTCCTCTTCCTGGTCGCAATCGCAATCGATCAGCTCAAGAATTTACGCGTTGAGGTCCGGCGATAGCCTCCGAGCTTGCGTCAAGGCAGAGACGACACTGCCCAAAGCCCCTTTCGCGAACAACAACCGTGAGGAGCGGAGGCACTCATTGATGAGCACAATAATCGCACGTGACAGACACAGGCTTCAGACATAGCAGATCGCGTTTTTCTGTTACCGAAAGAATTAAGCGCTGCATTGCGGCTTGCAGGCATCCCGCCGATAGTTACCGTAGGCATTCAGCCTGGAGAAAGAGATGACTGACTACATCATGGATAACGTCGCCCTCGCGCAGGTACGCGGGGCCGTCCTCCGGCTCGCGAACGGCATGGAGGACAAGCTCGCCGAACACGACCCCAATTTCCGTGCAGCGCTCGCGAGCGAGACCGGCTGGAACCTGTTCGAGCTGCTCAAGATCGGCGCGGTGTGCGCCTTCATCAAAGGCATCGACATAAACGCTCCCAGCCATGACGCGGCCGTCGTCCTGACGGGACTCGCCAACCGCGGTCTTTTGCTCGAAGACGCGCCAACTCCCTCGCCATAATAGCTGTGCGACGCTGTACGGCCGCAAGCAGCCAGGTCTACTGGTCGGCTTGCGGTTGGCGGTCCGCAATACAAAAGAGCTTAAGAGCGACGCTCTTCGCATTTTCTTCGATGTTGGAAGTTTAGTCGTCGCCGTCGCCGAGGTAGCGATTTCGCGCCCTTGGAGGATCTGACCTGCCCCTGAGTATTTCCTCCAGAAGGAGTTAGAGTCCGCCCCGAAGAAGGACGGACAGATGAAGCGAGGTCACTCACACGCAAATACGAATATGCACATTGTTTGGGATGCGGCGCACACAGCAAACATCGGCCTCAACGGGGTGCAGCTTTCCGGCTTCGTGCTGGGGCAGGATTACTACCTGATTTGGGCTACCAAAAAAAAACGAGCCGACCATCCGCTGCGGCCGGCTCGCGAAAAACCACGCCGGATTCCTGAATTCATTGAGCGACTTACAGGACCGAGTCGTTCTAAAAACGAAAAACGCCAAATCGAGTCGTTCTAAAAGTCAAAATCGAGTCGCTCTAAAAATGCGGGGTCGTGCAATCTCAACGAGATAGCCGAGTCGTTCTAAAAGTGCCCCCACACTTCGGGCTACGCGTGGCGCAGCCACGCGGAGAACGAGGGCGAAGCGTGGTGTCCGGCGTAGCTGGAGCAAAGCGGAAGCGAAGACGGACTGTTGCAGCGAGTTCCGGCTAATTGCCACCGCCGGACTCACGCCATCAGTTGCGCCCTATTGAACAGCAGGAGAATTTCATGACCAGTGAAAAAGGCCCGAACATCAAGAAGAAGCAGAAATGCAAGAATTGCGAGGGCAAAGGTTTGCTCAAGAAGGGCGACAAGGTGGTGAAGTGCCAGCGTTGCAAAGGCACGGGCGTGCGGTGATGTTGGGTCGATAACCTCTGGAGCGCAGCGGAAGCGAATACGGACTGTTGTCCCGAACTCCAGCACCCGCACTGCCGCATCGCGCGACATCGTCGACATGCGGGCGCTTCCAGACTGCGCGCCAAGGATCATCGCGCGCGCCATGAAGGAAGATGCGGCGTCAACCACCTGGCTTTCACCCGATCTCCTTCCACCACCGCCAGGTTGAGGCCATGGCCAGCAGGCCGAGCGCGCCGGTTACGGCCGTGGCGTTGTGGGAGCCGATCCGGTCGGCAAGCCAACCCAGCCAGAAGAAGCCGATCGGACCGATGCCGATGCAGACGGTCAGGACACCAAGCAGGCGCGAGCGCATGTCCGGCGGTGAAGCAAGATAAACCAGCGTCGCCTGCATGGTCCCGAAGCCGGCGCCGCCCACGCCTGTGAGGAGCAAAGCCGCGCCGGCCAACACCGGGCTTTGCGTCAGCGCGAACATCACGACCATGAGCATGTAACAGAGGACGCCGCCAATATAGGCCCGGCCGTACCAGTTCGGGGTGAGCCACAGCGCAAGCACGAGAGCGGCCACGAAGGCGCCGATCCCGTCCATGGTCGCCAGCAGGCCGACACCCTCCGGGCCCAGATGCAGGCGATCGCGCCCGATGACCGGGATCATGCTGGTGAACGGCCAGGCGAAGACATTGTAGATCGCGGTCACGATCAGGACTCCGCGCACGCGCTTGTTGCCGTGCGCCCAGGCGATCCCCTCGGCGATGCGCGCCAGCACGGGCCCCGGCTGCGTGGTGTGAGCGGTATGCGCGCGGACCGTCAGAACAGTCAACAGCGCCGCGCAGTACATCAGTGTGCTCAGGCACAGGACGCCCTGGAGACCGGCGCCAGCGAGCAGGATGCCGCCGATCACCGGGCCAACCATGCGGCTTGCATTGCTGGCGCCCACGTCGAGCGACATGGCCAGGCTCATTTTATCGCGGCCAACAGCGTCGCCCATCATCACGCGCCGCACCGGATTGTCGGTGCACCAGCCGCAGCCGTTGACGAAGCTTGCGAACGCGAGATGCCAGACCTCGAGCCGTCCGGTCATATCCAGAATTGCGAGAACTGCGGAGGTAGCGGCCATCATCAGCACGACGACGAACAGCATTCGGCCACGGTCGACGCGTTCCGCGAGCGCGCCGAGAAACACGCCGAACAGCCCCATCGGAAGCAGACGGAGCATGGTCATCATCGCGACGAGAAACGCAGATTCAGTGCGCTGGTAGACGACAACCCCGACCGCGACGGTTTCGACCCAGCGTACGGTGGCGACGATCAGGCCGATCCACCACAAACGCCAGAAGTCCGGTGCATCGATGATCCGCCGGAACGGCAATTTGGTCACGGGATGGCTGCCTCGCGGGTGTTCTTCGCCCTTTGCCTCCACTATCGGGAGCCTGCGGCCTTAAACAAGCTCTTTTCGGGAAGGGCCCCAAGCGTTCTGCGCAGGCGCTGCGGAAGACGTGGACGGCGCTTCGCACGTGCTCGGCAATTTGTTCGCCCGTCGGGCTTCACGGCAGGCGGCCGGCATCCGGATACGTCAGCGGAGTGCCCTTCGACCAGACCTTCGCACCAGCCCGCTTGCCTTAACAAAAGTGGTTACTCAATCATTGACGTTCCCAGGATTCCCCGCGCCGTAGTCTCTTCGCGCTGAAGCACGCGACTGCGCAGGCATTCGAACTACTAATCGAGCATCTCCCGATCGCGCATCGCAGGCCGCATTTGTCTCTCGTTCACGCACCGCGGTTCATTAACGACGCAGCGCGAATTGGCTTCTGAAGAAGGCCATCTTTGATAAATTCCGGCTACGAGCACGGGGGCAAATCCAGGCCGGCCACGCGCCTGACAGGACGCTTCCCCTGGACAGCGAATTCAGTCGCACGGTTGGACATGAACCCGTTCACCGGCGAGGAGAGACGAGATGCAGGTGAGATCCGCGCTTCAGATCAATTTGCATCCGCTCGACGTGCGCCATGCGGTCCATACGCTGCCGCACCAGATCGACGTGTGGGGCGATCAGGTCGATCGTATCGTCTTCACCGTCGACACAAGGCAGAGCAAGAGCGGCCGCTACACCGGCAACGCTTACGAGGAGAACCGGCGGCGCCTGTTCGCACTGCTGGAGGCCATCGCGCGGACGTCGCCGAAGGCGGAGATTTCCGAGGTGGATTATTCGCCGGCGGCGCTCGAGGCCGTGCGGCAGCGCTATTTCTCGACCAGCCGCGCCTATCCGGAAAAGGCCTTTGATGGCGGGCCGTTCCATGCCTATTTCTACGGTCTCCTGAAGACCAACGCGGACTACGTGGTGCATATGGACAGCGACATGCTGTTCGGCGGCGGCAGCCGGGCCTGGCTGGAGGAGGCGATCGGCTGGCTGAAGACGACGCCGGATGCGCTGTTCGCCGGACCACTTCCCGGTCCGCCCCGCGCTGACGGCGCACTCGGCGATCTGCATGGAGGCTTCCCGGGGCTATCAGGCGTCCAGCCGCCCGAGCGGCTCGCCGCCGCCTACCCGGCCTACCGCTTTCGCACCGTGAGCACGCGTATCTTCGTGCTCGATCAGGTCAGGTTCGATGCATCGGTCGGGGCGCTGGAGCTGGTGCGGCCGAATCTCCGGCGCCGGATCCGCGCAAAATTGTTTCACCAGTCGCCGCTAACGATGCCGGCCGAGGAGATCATTTCCGCGGCCATGATGCGCAAGCGGCTTTCACGCATCGATTTTCTCGGTTCGGGCGCTGGGCTCTACTCGCTGCACCCGCCGTATCGCACCGACGCTTTCTATCGGGAACTGCCGCAGCTGATCGCGCGCATCGTGGCCGGTGCGATACCGGACGCCCAGCGGGGCGACTATGACGTCAATTCAAGCATGTTCGACTGGACCGAGGCGCTTCGGCAAAAGACCGTCGGCCGCCGCCTTGCCCGCGCCGCACGTACAATGATGTCGAGCTGAGTACCGCAGTTCGTGCCGCGGCAGTTGGTCCCGGCGCGCTCGCCTCATCTGCGCGGCGGAGCGCGACAAGCGCGGAACTCCGGCACCGAACTGACGCCCGGCAAGATCCAGATGCGGCTGGAACCGGGCATCGCAGGAACGTCGAAAGCTGCGCGCCGTTGGTTGGTCCTCGAAACTGGAGGATAGACATGAGGATCATTCCTGGCATCGGCATTATCGCCGCGGCGATCGCGGTGACTGCAATAGCGTCCCCGAGCTTCGCTCAAGGCCCGGGTCCCTGCACAAGCTCAGGCAACATGGCCGTCGGCGCCGAAGGTCCCGCCATGAGCGGCGGTCAGTTGATGGCCGGCGTTGGAAATTGTCGCCACCGCCACACGAGGTGGCGCGATAGCTACGGCTACTATCGGGCGCCGGCCCGCGCCCATTATGATCGTGACTATTACGACCGCAGATATGACGGTCCGGGTGTCACGGTCGGCGTAGGCCCCGGTCGCTATTGAAAAAGAGAAGAGGCCGCCATCGAGGCGGCCTCTTTCGTTGAATCATCCGTGCGCCAGATTTATTTCGTGCTGTTCAAGGTCCTGTTTGTCGAGGAGTGAAGCTTTCCGTTCACACCGGCATGCGCGCCCGCCGAACCGACCGTCGAGTTCGCGGTCCCGTTCAGGCTCTTGTGGCGTCCGTTCAGGCCTGCATTGGCCGAGGAATGGAGCGTGCCGTTGGTACCTGTCGCGGCGCCCTTCGAGCCGATCGTCGCGTTCGCCGTTCCATTCACCGACTGGGCGGAAGCAGCACAGCCAAAGCTCAACGCGAGTGCGCCGGAAAGAATGATCGTCGTGATTTTCATGCCTCGTCCTTTGCGTCAACGCCCCAGTGCAGAACAACATCCACGTCCCGACGTTCCGGGAACCTACATGTATTTCCCGATTTCGAAATCGTCCTGACTTCAAATTCGTTCGCGTGAGTTCCCACTATTTGCCACGATGTCCCGTGATGGAACCGACTAAACATTGGTTAAGTCGAATTTCGATTTTGGCGGACATCACTGTGGCGCGGCAGTTACAGCCAATACGTGCTGAACTGGTTACGTATCTTTCAGGGCAGGGACTTCTCGAGATCACTTGGGGTAAATTGAATGAACAAGCTTTTGGCTTCAGCCTCTTTCGGCGCATTGCTCCTGGCGGCAACGTCAGCTTCTGCTGCCGATCTCGCCGCGCGTCCCTACACCAAAGCGCCACCGGCCGCGATCGCCACCGTCTACGACTGGAGCGGCTTCTACATCGGCATCAACGGCGGCTGGGGTGAGTCCCACGATCGGCGCGTGTTCGATCCCACCGCGACGCTCGTCGGCAGCTACGATGCAAACGGCGGCACCGTCGGCGGTCAGATCGGCTATCGCTGGCAGAGCGCGGGCTGGGTGTTCGGCCTTGAAGCTCAAGGCAACTGGGCCGACATCTCCGGCAGCACGGCTGCGCTGGTGGTGCCGCCGCCGGGCGACACCGTCCGCTCCAAGATGGACGCGTTCGGCCTGTTCACGGGCCAGGTGGGTTACGCCTGGAACAACGTCCTGCTCTACGTGAAGGGCGGTGCTGCGATCACCGATCGCAATTACCAGTTCCTCACGGCCGGCGTTGTGACCGCCGAAACCGGCTCCAGCACGCGGCTCGGCGGAACGGTCGGCGCCGGCCTCGAGTTCTCGTTCGCACACAACTGGTCGCTCGGCGTCGAGTACGACCACATCTTCGAGAGCCGTCACGCAGCGACCTTCAACGTCCCGGGCGGTGTCGCTCTGGCCGGCTTCAGCACCGGCGGTGACACCGATCTCATCCTTGGTCGTCTGAACTATCGGTTCGGCGGCCCGGTCGTCGCCCGGTACTGAGCGAACATCTATTCCGCTCACAGCTTAAAGCCCCGCTCTGCGGGGCTTTTTGTTGATGCGCACCCAGCGATGGAAGCTGCACGGTCACGAATAGAGCACGCGCCCGACGGCATGAAGGATGCTCACGGTTAGTCCCGACATACAGAGCGCCGTGCCGAGATCCGCCAGATAGAGCAGATGATATCGTTCCTCGTCGTCCAGCTCCGCCAGCACCTTGCGCATCGTCCCTCTCCCGTTTCTTCCGGGAAAACGCGATTCGGAACGTCGTGTTCCCTGCAACGACGGACGCGACGAAACATTTCCGCGTGCGGCGGCGCGTCCGGAGATTTGCGTATTTTTCCCGAAATAGGAACCCGTGCTCTGCCCTGCCGTTGGCGAGCGGGAATATGTCCCGGAGGAGAGAGAAGCCATGAAGTTCGCAAGCAAGATTGCAGCCGCTGCCGTTGGGCTCGGATTTCTGACCATCGGCGCGGTGAGTGCGTCCGCCGCCATCGCATGTACCGGCAATGTGTGCTGGCACGCCCACGAGGCCTACAGCTATCCGCCGGCGGCGAAGGTCATCGTGCACGAGGATAACTGGAAATGGGGACCGACGGAAAAGTTCAGCTTCCGTGAGCACGAAGGCCGCGGATACTGGCGCGACGACAAGTGGGTCACCTGGTAAAGGCGATCACATCGAAAGGGCCGTCGATCGACGGCTCTTTCTTTTTTGAAGACACAAGAGCGCGCGACGTCTGTTTTCCGACGCGACGCTCGCACCGACGTCGTCGCCTCCCGCGAGCGTCGTATCATCGGGGAGACCGGTTGACCCCGATCCTCACGTGAGACTAGGGCCCCGTCGTCATCGGCGGGGCCACTTTCCTTCCGGCACCTCGACTTCCGGAACACAACCGGCACCAGCTTCGCGCCTAGCCTTCCACCCGATACAGCCGCCACCGCGCCGGCACGCCCTTGAGCTGATGACTGCCGTGATCCCTGAGGCGGATCTGCGATTGCGCCGCAAGCAGGTCCTTGACCGCGCTCGAGACCAGGACTTCGCCCGCGCGCGCCTTGGCGGCAACGCGGGTGCCGATGTGGAAGGCGAGACCGACCATCTCGCCGCCGCTGATCGTGTATTCGCCGGCGTGCAGGCCGACCCTGATATCGAGGCCCAGCGTGCGCACGGCCGTCCGGATCGCGGTCGCGCAGGTGATGCCGGCGGCCGGCGCCTTGAACGTCGCCAGCACGCCGTCGCCGGTCGTCACGACTTCCTTGCCGCGCGACGACTTCAGCTCCTTGCGGACCGCGGCGTAATAGAGACCCATCACCTTGGTCCAGCGCGCATCGCCGAGCTTTGCGGCCTTTGCCGTGGAGCCGACGATGTCGACGATCAGGATGGTGGCGAGCGCCTGCTTGAGATCGGCGCCGCCATTGGCGGATTTTCTCCGGGTCGCAATCGCACCGCTCAGCGGTTCATAGTCATGACTGCGCCGCCGCGCGATCGCGGACTTGGTGTAGTCTTGGGCGCGTTGCGCGCTACCGCAACGGATCGTCTTCTCCTGCGGCAGATGCGTCCAGTAGACCTTGCGGCTCTTCCCGGCGCCCTGGACTTCGACTGCGCCCCACTTCAGGAACACTGCCGGACCGACTCGCCGCACGCACCAGGCCTTCGACGTGTATCCCGACACGTTTGACTGGTGCAGGCCGATCCGAAGAAATTTGGGCATGAGGTTGCGGCCAATCGCTGGACCATTTTAGCTGACCCGGAGCGTAGTTGGACGCTCGCGCCTTGGCAACAGCGCGAACGAGTCGCGCGCCTTACATCCCTGCGCCCGCCTCAAACGCAAACAGCTCGATCGGCTCGCTGAAGCCGCGCACGGCGTGCTGGCCGACCCGCTCGAGCTCGAACTCCGGCGTCACCAGCTCGGCAAAGTCGCGCGACAGCAGCACCGGCTTGCCGATCTGCTTGGTGAGCGCCTCGAGCCGCGAGGCCATGTTGACGGCGGGACCGATCACGGTGAAGTCGAGCCGGCTGGTCGAGCCGATATTGCCGTACATGACGTCACCGACATGGACGCCGATGCCGTAGTTCAGCGGCGCACGGCCGGTGCCCTTGTTGCGCTCGTTCAGCGCGGCCATCGCCCGCCGGGCCTCGGTGACGGCCCGCAGCAGGTTTGCGCAGGCATCGGGCCGGCTGAGCGGGAAGATGGCGAGCAGCCCGTCGCCGATGAACTTCAGGATCTCGCCGCCATGCCGCGCGATCGGGTCCGACATCGCATCGAAATAATCGTTGAGGAGATCGATGACGTCGTCGCGCGGCCAGTTGTCGGAGATCTTCGTGAAATCCCTGAGGTCGCAGATCATGATCGCGGCTCGCACCGTCGTGCCGGTGCCGCGCCGGGTCGCACCGGCGAGGATCAACTCGCCGGCGTGGGAGCCGACATAGGTCTCGAGCAGCGTTCGTGCCAGGCGGTTCTTGACGCGAATTTCGCTGACGAGTGCCAGCACCGGCAGCACGCTCTTGAGGGCGGCGAGGTGCGAATCGTCGAAGCCGCCGGGCCGGTCGGTCGCGAACGTGATGAGATGGCGCTTGCCGAGGGTGTGGTAGAGCGGCCAGGCGACATAGTCGGTGAGGCCCTTGGCCCGCATCTCGTCATAGAGCGCATGCTTGCGGCCGAGCGCCGGATCGCGCTCGAGGTTCTCGCGAACTTCCGTGGCGCCATCGATCAGCTCGTTGGCGGGACTGCCGATATATTCGGAGCGCTCCCTCACATCGAAGTCGACTCGCCCGATCTCGGCCTCGCGCATGCCGTCGGCCCACATGATACGGGCCCCCAGCCATTGCGGATGCTGGATCTGGATGTGAAGCGTGGATCGCTTGAGTGGAATGCCGGCCTGCTGGAGGCGGATGCTCATCTCGGCAAAGATGTTGTCGATGAAGCGTTCGTCGCGCGTGCCGTTGGTCAGCCAGTCGACGACGCCATCGACCTGCGTGGCAGTGGAAATCCTGTCTGGCGCGTTCATGTCCTGCCCTTCGGCGGCGATCTTCATTTCCGCAAATATGTGTTCCGGATCGGCGACGTCAACCTAGCCAGTTGCACGGATTGCGCGCAGTTGCACCATCGTGGTCTAGCCGGCGAGCCGGATCGAACCCAGCACGGCCAGCCCCGAAGCGAGCATCAGCCTGCACGCCGCAGTGAGCTCGACCTTCAGCGTACTGCCGCCGGGAATGACGAATGCCTCGCTATTGAGACGAATGCCGCAATCGCCTGATACCGCATAGAGCAGATGCGTGCCGGCCTGCAATGACCGTTCACCGGGCTCCCTGATCGCCGCAAGCTCGATCTCCGCCGCACCGCGCCGCGCCATCAGATTGACCACCTCCACCGGGCCGGCCTCGAGCTCGGTCACGATCTCCATCTCTCCGGTAAAGCGAACGGTGGTGAACGGCTCGCGCTCGTCGAACTCCTGTCCCGGGGCCTTCAGCACCAGCCCGCGCCCGCCGATCACCATCTGCAAGCGGTCGATGCCGGGCATGTGGGAAAACGGCCCCGGCGCCACGATCGGCGTGGACGCGAAGCGCCACAGCAGAGTGTCCCAGTTCTTCGCGGTCGTGCCGGGCCGATGCGCATCCGCGATATCGGTAAAGATGCCGCCGCCGTTCTTCCAGGGCGAACGGGTGTAGTCTTCGGATTTCAGCAGTGTGGTTTTCATGGGTTGCGGGCGTCCAGGAGAGGATCACCTGCGCATCATTAGCCGCCTCACGCCTTGGCGTCGAGGTTCAGCCTCGTGCTCAGCTCATTGACGAGCGAATCCACGAACTGGTTCTGATAGGCCGAGATGCCGTTGAAAGTGACGGGGCCTCCGGCCTGCACCAGCAGGCCCCCGCCGGAAACGGTCGCATCCGTGCTGCCGCCGGCCGATTTGGTGCCGAGCTTGCCGATGGCGTCGTTGAGCTGCGCGGCGGTCTTGTCGTCCATCTCGCCATTGGCCTGGAGCGTCGCGAGCAGCGACTGATAGGCACTACCGAGGTCGCCGCCCGTGCCGGTCTCGGCGGTCGCCGAGAACGTGCCGTTGGTCTTGCCGTTGTAGCTCTTGTAGGTCAGCGTCTCCGTGCTGGTGCCGTCGCTGTTGGCGTGGCTGTCGAGCATCAGCTCGAACGCGCTGCCATAGGCGCCCGTCGTCAGCATGTTCGGATCGTTCGGATTCTTGTTCTTGCTCGCACCCGACTTGTCGGAGCCCGCGGTCCAGTTCGGCGGGACGGTGTAGCTGACGCTGGTCACGTGGTCATTCCCATCTGCATTGCAGGGAAACATTTAGCAATATTTGTGCCAGCGAGGCGCTGTTGATTTTCATCGGCTTTCTCGCGCGATGCTGTTTAGCGTTGCGCCACGCTGCAAAAATTGCCCGGCAATTTGATCTCGGTTACTCCCCCTTCCCTCCGTTCAGCTTCGGCAGCGTCTCCACGATCTTCTGCTTGCCGTCGACGATTTCGGCGAGGAAGCTCGCGCGGTCGATGTCGCCGTTCTGGTCCCAGCTTGCTTCCATCAGCATGCCGGGCGCCTTGTCGGGCGTCAGCGTCAGGCCCTTCATCGCGGCACCAAAGGCCTTGCTGTCGAACTTGCCGATCTTCTCGGTGACGTATTTGACGAGGTAGACCGCGGTGTAGCCCTTGATGCCGTTGTGGTCAGGGAGATATTTGAAACGCGCGGAGAACTTCTTCGCGAATTCCTGGATTGCAGGCACGGGTGCATCGGCACTGAGGCCGACATGGCCGCGCGCGCCGTTGGCGGCGGGGCCGGCGAGTTCCACCACCTTCTGGCTGAGCAGCGTGGTCTCGCCGAACAGCGGCGTCGACAGGCCCTGCCGCTTCGCCTCGATCAGGAAGCGGGCGCTCTCCTCCTCGTTGGTGTAGATGAAGGCGGCATCGGCCTTGGCGCCCTTGAGCTTGATGACGTCGGAGCCGAAATCGACCTGGCCCTGCTCGGTGGAGATGTCAGTCGCGATCTCGATGTTGCGCGCCTTCATCTCCTTGACGAAATTGTCGTGGCCGCCCTTGCCGAAATCATTGTTGACCCAGAGCACCGCGACCGACTTCACCTTGAGCTTGTCGTGCAGATAGTTGGCGATCTTCGGCATCGAGAATTGCTGGCCGAAGGCGGTGCGGAATACCCAGGGATTGCCCTGGGTCGTGATGTCGGCGGCTTCGGCACCGACGATCTGCGGGATCTCGGCGGCTTGCGTCAGCGCCATGTTGACCTTGACCGAACCGGAATAGATCGGCCCGAGCACCACATAGGGATCCTTGTCCAGCACCTTCTGCACTTGCGCACGCGAGATGCCGGGATTGCTCTGGGTGTCCAGATGCTCGGTCTGGATCTTGCGGCCCAAAATGCCGCCGGCGGCGTTGATCTCATCGACTGCGAGCGCGACGCCGTCGCGCCAGTTGGTGCCGGAGACAGCGCCGGGGCCGGAGAGCTCGATGACATCAGGGATGTAGACGGTGCTCTGCGCGCGGGCCGCGACTGTCGAAAGCGATGCCGCCAGGGCGATGGCGAGCGTGCCTGCAAGATGCCTCATGATGTCCTCCCCTTATGCTTTGCCTTTTTATGATCCGTCGAAGCCGAGCAGTTTCGCCGGCGTTCGCCACAGCAGGCGCTGCTGGTCGCCCGGATCCGGAAACAGCGATGTCAGCACCGCGAGCAACGGCCCGTAATCGAGCCGCTCAGCGGCGCGCAGGAACGGGTAGTCCGAGCCCCAGACGCAGCGGTCGAGCGTGAACGCCTCCACCAGCGCGGCAATGAACGGCCAGGTGTCCTCATAGGGATGCGGCAGTTCGGAGAATTTATAGGAACCGGAGAGTTTGATATGTGCGTCGCGCTCGCGACCGATTGCGAGCAACGCCTGAAACGCCTTGCCTCTCACGCCCTGCCCGACCGAGGGTCGACCGCAATGATCGAACACCAGGCGGACCGGTGACTTATCGATCAGCGGCAGCAGGTCGAGCAACTGATCCTGCTCGACCTGGATCTGGAGGAACAGGCCGAGGCTGGTCAGCTTTTCCAGCAGCGGCGCGGTGTTGCGATAGTAGTCGGCGCCGTGGAACGGCACGTTGAAAGCGACGCCGATGACGCCGGCGGCTTGCAGCCGTTCGAGCTCGCGGATGTCGACGTCGTTCTCGACCACGGCGACGCCTCGGAAGCGGCCGCCGCCCTGCTTCAACGTGTCGAGCAGGATGCGGCTGTCGCTGCCATAGCCGGTGTTGGTGGCGACGACGAGCGCATGTTGGACATCAAACGCGTCGAACAGGCGGATGAGCTGCGCGGCCGTTGCGATCTCCTGGCCGCTCGGGCGATACGGTGTATCGGGGCCGTAGGGAAATCGGACGGGATCGAGGGCGTGAATGTGGCAGTCGATCCTGGGGCCCGCCGGCAATGTCATGGCGCAAAGCTCCCCGCACGGTTCAGAACGTGGCCTCGATGGCCTTGATCAACTCGGGCGTCACGTCGGGCATCACGCCGAACCAGGCCTTGAAGGCGAGCCGGGCCTGATTGATCAGGAGGCCAAGCCCGTTCACGGTGACGCAGCCGCGCGCGCGGGCCTCGGCCAGGAACGGCGTCTCCAGCGGCGTGTAGATGAGATCGGCGGTGAGCGTGGTGGGCTTGAGCCGTGACAGGTCGATCTCGAGCGCGCTCTTGCCGACCATGCCGCGATCGGTGCAATTGACCAGCAGCGCGACATCGCCAAGCGCCGCGGCGCGATCATCCCACGCAACGGTGCTGACGGCGGAACCGAATTCGGTCGCGATCGCCCGCGCCTTCTCCGCGGTACGGTTGGCGATGCGGATCTCGCGCGCGCCGTTTTCGAGCAGTGCCACCACAACCGCGCGCGAGGCGCCGCCTGCGCCCAGCAGCAGGATCGGCCCGGCATCGCCGCGCCAGTCGGGTTGAGCGTCGCGCAGGCTTTGCACAAAGCCGTTGCCGTCATTGTTGAAGCCGGACAGCGTGCCGTCGGCCTCGACGACAATGGTGTTGACGGCGCCGATGCGCTTGGCGGTCTCGTTGACGCGATCGAGCAGCGGCATCGTCGTCTGCTTGTGCGGCATGGTGACGTTGCAGCCGCGGAATCCGAGCGCGACGAGGCCGCGAAGCGCATCCTCGAGCCGCTCCGGCTGCACCGCGAGCGGGACGTAGGAGCCGCGGATGCCGTGGGCCCTCAGCCAGTAATTATGAATGACCGGCGAGCGCGAGTGCGCGACCGGCATGCCGATGACCCCCGCCAGCCCAAACCCATCCGCCTGCGACATGCCGCGATTCCCGTCCCGACCCGACCCGCGCCCTTCGGCGTGCGACCATGTTATTTGGTCAGATGTCCAAGACATCTAGAGGGAATGGCTAGCGGGCGCAATGTGAATCTAGGGGGCGGGATGACGTCACAAGACCATACGGGGCTCCCTTGCGCTCCACGCCAGAAGATCCGTGCTACCCTGTCCGGGATAGCTCAACCTTCCGCGAGGCAAGCATGTCCAGCACCGACAAGGTTTTCGCCGGCTCGGTCCCAAGGCTTTACGACGAATATCTGGTTCCGCTGATCTTCTCCGTCTATGCCGATGACCTTGCCAGGCGCATCGCTGCGCTGTCTCCGTCCGACCTGCTGGAGATCGCAACCGGCACCGGTGCGGTGACGCGCGCTGCGGCGGCGCTGCTGCCTTCGGGCGTCCGCTATGTCGCGACCGACCTGAACGAGCCCATGCTCGCGGTGGCGAAGCAGCGTCAGGGTGACGATCCCCGCATTACCTGGCGTCAGGCCGATGCGCTGGCGCTGCCTTTCGACGATGCCAAGTTCGACGTCGTCTGCTGCCAGTTCGGCGCCATGTTCTTTCCGGATCGCAGCAAGGGTTATGCCGAGGCGAAGCGGGTGTTGAAGCCTGGCGGCACCTACCTGCTCGGCGTGTGGGACCGTATCGAGGACAACGTGTTCGCGGATGATGCGACCGTCACGCTCGGCAAGATGTTTCCCGACGATCCGCCGCTGTTCATGGCGCGGACCCCGCACGGCTATCACGACAAGGCCGTCATCAAGTCCGATCTGGAACGCGCGGGCTTCAAGGACATCTCGATCGACACGGTGACGGCGATGAGCCGCGGGCCGAGCGCGGAGTATGTCGCGATCGCGTATTGCCAGGGCACGCCGTTGCGCGGCGAGATCGAGGCCAGGGATGCAAGCAAGCTCGCGGCTGCGACCGACGCCGTTGCCGAGGCGATCCGGAAACGCCATGGTTCCGGACCGGTCGAGGCCAAGATTCAGGCGCTGATGATTACGGCACGGCCGTAGTGGCCGGAGCCGGTAGGCTCCGCCACGCGCCTACCAAAAGCTCCGCTGCATCGGCTGCGTCGATTGATAGTACTGGTACTGGCCGCCACGCCGGCGCGGATTGACCGGTTGCGGGGCGGGATCGCGCTGCCCGAAAAAGAAGAAGCCATTGCCGCCGTAGCCGCCGCCCCAACCATCGTCGCTGGCCATCTCCATCGACGGCGTGGTCGGCTTGCGGGTGATGAAGCCGCCTTGCGGGTGGTTGCTGAGCACGGCAACGAATTCGGTTCGGTAGTTGGTCTCGGCGCTCAAGGGCTCGTCCGAGATGATGATCGACGAGCGCGGCATGGCGGTCGGCCCGATGCGATCCCACACTTCCTGCGGGATGGTGATGCGGTCGAGCGCATCCTTGGCGCTGTCGCCGTCGTCGATGGAGACAACGCTCCAGCGCAGGCCCGTGTCGTTCTTCGCCATCGCCGTGAAGATGTGCGTGCCCAGCGGCTGGTCGGGATTGCGGATGGTGACGGGAACCTCGATGCTGGTGTCGAACACCTCGCCGCCGCCATCCGGCGCCGGCTTGTGGGTGTTGCGCCGCACGTAGAGCTTCTGGGTCGCGCGGCTGATGTAGACGGAGACCGGCCCGAGCGCGAGTTTGGCGTCAGTCGCAGCCTTCACCGCTTCGGCCTTCCTGGCCGCGGCGACCTTGGCCGCTTCCTTGGTTGCGGCGACCGCGTCGCGCTTGGGCTGCGCGGCGGCCTTGGCGGCGTCGAGCTGGGTCGCGGCATCCGCGGCCTTGACCGACGCCTTCTGCTTCAGCTCGTCGGCCTTTGTCTTGGCCTGATCAGTCTTCGCGTTCGCAACCAGCTTGTCGGCGTGGGTGTTCTCGGAATCGGCACGCGCCTTCTGCTGCTCCAGCTTGCGCAGCGTAGCCGGGAGCGACTGAGCCTCCTTCGCCGCCGCACTCGCCGCCTTCTTGGCGTCGTCAGCCGCGTTCGTCGCCACCTCCGCCTCGGCGGAGAGCTTGTCGGCGCGTGCCGGAGCTGCCGCAATGGCCTCCTTGCTCGGAACGAACAGCGAGGGATGCGCGAAATCGACCGGCGCGGCGTCGTTCGGCGCGATGATCACCCGCATGCCGATGTTGGTTTTGTCGAACAGGTTCTCGGCGAAACCGAAGGGCATGCGGACGCAGCCATGCGAGGCGGCGTAGCCGGGCAGCGGTCCGCCGTGCAGCGCGATGCCGTTCCAGGTGATGCGCTGCATGTTCGGCATCCAGGCATCGTCGTACATGGAGGAGTGGTGGTCCTTGTCCTTCTCGACGACGGCGAAAACGCCGGCGGGCGTCTCGCGTCCGGTCGTTCCGGTGGAGACCGGCGCGCGCAGGATCCAGCCCTGGGAATCGTAGAACGTGACCTGCTGGCTCTTGATCGACACGATCGCCATGATCGGCTCGCCCGCCTCGCGCGGCGCCACCGCCTCGGCGGTCTGGCGCGGCTGCTTGGCGGCAAGGACCTGGCTCGGAGCGGCCAGCGCAAGTGCCGCCGCGAACATCACAATTCCGGGAGCCCCCCAACGCCGCATCTCACTCCTGGATTGCGCCGCCGTCATCAGGTCTTTCATGCCATTCCCCGGTTGCCTGTCCGCACTTCGTCCATCATCGATCAGACTGCGATCTTTGGATTAAGAATTCGCAGCCACCATCCGTTCCGTCTTTGGCAATATTCGGTCCGTTCCGACGATGAAACTCTCATATACGAGGGTCGGTACGGGCGGAAGGGCGGTTCACGACCGAGCCTGGCCCGAAGCTGGCGACGATGGCGTGACGGGCTGCGACGGAATGTCCACTCATGGAAGCCGCCGGGACCGGATGTGACCGGAATCACAGAAAATGACGCCAAGCCACGGCAACGCTGGCGATCATTCGCCAAGCCGCGCATCGGAGGATGAACAGGTGTCCTCAGCTCTCTCGCAGATTGCCGCCATGGTTGCCGGGCTCGCGCTCGTCACCACGACCTTCCTCATTCCCGAGGGCCACGCCCGCAACCCGGCAAGAAGCCTGGTCGTCTCGGCCTCGCTGGCGATCCTCGCGGCCGTCCTGATCAGCGCTGCCCGCAATTTGGGCTCGTGATTCGGGCGGCGGTCGGCTGGAGGCAGGCGACGAGCCGGATTGGCGCGACGACCTTACGGCGCGCCAACGGCCTTGTTCGCAACCAGCGTTTCGATCTCGGCATCGCCCAAGCCCGCTTCGCGCAACACTTCGCGCGAATGTTCGCCAAGGCGCGGCGCCATGCGGTGGATGCCGGCCGGGCTTTCGGAAAACCTTGTTGCGGGCCGTGCCTGCCGGATGCGGCCTTCCGTGGGATGATCGATATCCGCAAACAAGCCGACGGCCTCAAGATGCGGCTGCTCGCCGATCTCGGTCAACCTGGCAAATGCGGTGTGCGGCACGTCGAGCCGCAGCAAGAGTTCCTCCCACTCCGCGGTGGTGCGGGTCGGTCCGATCTCACTCATGCGATCGTAGACTTGGTCGATGTTCTGCGAGCGCAGCACGGGGTCGCGCACACCAAGCTCCTCGATCAGTTCGGGACGGCCGACGGCTTCGAAGAAGGCGCACCAATTATCCCCGGAATAGGGCAGCATCGTCAGCCAGCCATCGCTGGTCTTCACCGGGCGCCGGTTCTTCATACGCTTGTAGCCGGTCGGGCCGATCGGCGGATCGAAGGCGTGGCCGCCCAGCATCTCGATGCTGTTGAAGCCCGCGATGGTCTCCAGCATCGGCACCTCGACCATCTGGCCCTGTCCAGTGCGCTCGCGCCGGAACAGCGCCGCCGACACCGCGCCGACCATTGCCATGGCGCAGATCTTGTCGCCGATCAGGCTTGGAACGAATTCCGGCTTCTCGTCCGATCCGATCGACGATGCCAGACCAGAGGCCGCCTGGATGATCTCGTCGAAGGCCGGCCGCGCCGCCCACGGACCATCCTGGCCGAAGCCGGTCGCGGCGGCATAGATCAGCCGCGGATTGAGCCTTGCGCAATCGCCGTAGCCGAAGCCGAGCCGCGCCATCGCTGCGGGGCGCACATTGGTGACGAGCGCATCAACCGTCGGAATCAGTTTTGCAAGCGCCGCCTTGCCGTCCGGATGCTTCAGGTCCAGCGCGAGGCTGCGCTTGTTGCGATTGACCGCCATGAACTGGCCGCTCATGCCGCGGTTCCGAAACAGGCCGGTGTAGCGCCAGGTGTCGCCGGTGGGCGGCTCGACCTTGATGACATCCGCGCCCCAATCGCCGAGCATCTGCGCGGCATAGGGCCCGAACAGCACGCTGGTCAGATCGAGAACGCGGATACCGCTGAGGGGGCCTGATGGTGCCATCGCTTCTTCACTGTGGTTGGAGCAAGTATTCGCGGGCAGGTACAGGCGGACAAGGCCAGCGCCCTGCCCGCCTGCTAGGATACGTCGAGACTACTCGCCGAGAACGTCGCCGAAAAGATCCCAGGATTTTCCGTTGAAGCGCGCCATCTGCAATTGGCGGATCGGCGTCACCTGCTCGGCCGAGGTGTTGAGCTTGATGCCTGGCAGCAGCATCGGCAGCTCGACGTCCTTGAGGGACTGCGCCTGCTTCATCAGGTTCGCGCGCGTGAGGTCGTTGCCGGCGCGCTGCAGCACCATCTCCATCATCATCGCCATGGTGTAGCCGGTGACATTGAAGATGTCGGCGGGATCGGCGCCGGAATTGTAGGTCTTCATCCATGCGCGCCAGGCTTTCATGCCGGCGTCGTTCTCCCAGCGGGGATCGCCGGGATCTTTCAGGAAGGCACCGGTGACGATGCCGACGGAATTCTCCAGCCCGGCCGGCGCCAACACGGACCCGACCGAATTGGAGACGGCGGGAACGATGATCTGCGGCTTCCAGCCGAGCTCGGCGACCTTCTTGATCGCCTGCGCCGCGAATTTCGGCGTGCACTCGTCGAAGAGAACGTCGGCGCCTGCAGCCTTGAACTTGACGATCTGGGAGTCGACCGTTGCGTCGGTTGTCTCGTACACCGCTTCGGACACGATCTGGTTGACGTGCTCGCCGAGCCCTTCCTTAAAGCCAGCGAGATAGTCGCGGCCGGGGTCTTCGTTCGGCGTAATCACAGCGATCTTGGCGTCGGGCTTGTTCGCCAGAATCCACTTGGCGTAGATCCGCCCCTCGGTCCGGTAGGTCGGCTGCGAACCGGTGGTCCAGGGGAAATGCTTCGGATCATTCCAGCGGCTGGCGCCGCTCGACGGGAACAGCTGCGGGACCTTCTTGGCGTTGAGATATTTTTGCGCGGCGATGTTCGGGCCGGTGCCGAGCATCGAGAACATCGCCAGGACTTCGTCGCTCTCGACGAGCCGGCGCGTCTGCTCGACCGTCTTCGCCGGCGAATAAGCATCGTCCATGCTGAGGAGATCGATCTTGCGACCGTTGATGCCGCCTTTCTCGTTGAGCATCTTGAAATAGGCGATCTCGGCGCGGCCGATCGCGGAATAGGCCGAGGCCGGCCCGGAATACGGCATGGTCTGTCCGAGCTTGATACTCGTGTCGGTCGCGCCGGTGTCGTAGTTTCCGGCGTTAGCTGCTGATGCAGCGCCCAGCACAGTCAGCAGAGCGACGGCTCCGCCGATGATCTTGAATTTGTGGCCGGCCATTTGCGGCATCTCCTTGCCTGGCAGAGTGCATCGACGCGCGGGCTCGCAAGGCCGCGATCAACGTCCTCCACTTCTGTTCTTGGTTATCGTCGGCCGCATCGTTCGCGATGACGGCGAGGCAGACGATACCTTGATTATCAGGCGTGAGATGTAGCTTAGAATTCAGATGCGTATGCACAGCTTGCAGCCGTGCAGATGACACGTACGTCACACGACAATGTGAGCGTCAGACTTCGAGCCATTCCTGCCGCACGGCGGCATTCGCCTTGAGCTCGTCAGGCGTTCCCTCGAACACGACGCGGCCGTGGCCCATGATGTACACGCGCTTGGAGATGCGCATCGCGATCGACAGTTTCTGCTCGACGAGAAGAATGGCGACGCCGGCCTGCGCGATCCGCGCGATGAGATCGCCGACCTGCTGGACGATCAGCGGTGCGAGGCCTTCAGTGGGCTCGTCGATCATGATCAGATCGGGATCGCCCATCAGCGTCCGGCACGTCGTGAGCATCTGCTTCTCGCCGCCGGACAGCACGCCCGCGGCCGTATCGGCACGCGCGGCGAGATTGGGAAACATGTCGAGCATGTCCTGCAGCCGCCATTTGCCGGGACGGCGCGTATCCTTGATGCCGAGCACGAGATTCTGGCGGACCGTGAGGCTCGGAAAGATGTCGCGATGCTCCGGCACGTAGCCGAGCCCGAGCCGCGCGATCTTGTAGCTGGGAAGACCGGCGATGTCCTTGCCCTTGAAGCGGATCGTGCCCTGCGGCGCGACCTCGCCCATGATCGCCTTGACCGTGGTGGAGCGGCCGACGCCGTTACGGCCAAGCAGGCTCACCACTTCGCCCGCGCCGACATCGAGGTCGACGCCCTGCAGAATGTGGCTCTTGCCGTAATAGGCGTGGAGATCCCTGACCTCGAGCATCAGTGCGCTTCCTCGCCGAGATAGGCTTCCTTGACCTTCGGGTCGCGGCGGATTTCTTCCGGCGTGCCCGAGGCAATGATGTGGCCATAGACCAGGACCGAGATGCGGTCGGCAAGGCCGAACACGACGCTCATGTCGTGCTCGACGATCACGAGCGTCTTGCCCTCGGTCAACCGGCGGATCAACGACACCGCGCGGTCGGTTTCGGCGTGGCTCATGCCCGCGGTCGGCTCGTCGAGCATGACCACGGTGGCACCGCTCGCGATGGTGATGCCGATTTCGAGCTCGCGCTGCTCGGCATAGGTCAGGAGACCCGCCGGCACGTCGCGCCGGTGCGTCAGATGGATGTCGTCGAGGATCTGCGCGGTGCGATCGCGCACCTCGGGCAGACTGTCGACGTTCTTCCAGAACGCGTAGCGATGCCCGGTGGCCCAGAGCACAGCGCAGCGCACGTTCTCCCACACCGTCATGCGCGCGAATACGTTGGTGACCTGGAACGAGCGCGACAGGCCGCGGCGGTTGATCTCGAAGGGCCGCAGGCCCGAGATCAGATCGCCATTCAGCTTCACCTCGCCCGAGGTCGGCGCGATGTGCCCGCTGATCAGGTTGAACGTCGTCGACTTGCCGGCGCCGTTCGGGCCGATGATGGCGTGGCGCTCACCCTTGGCGACGCTGAAGTTGAGGTCCCGGATGATGCCGACATTGCCGAAGCGCTTTTCGACGGCACGAACTTCGATGGCTGAGGTGGTCATGCCAGATACCCCCGGTCACGCGCAACCGTGGCAGCCCGGTCCCATGCCTCCGCAATCCGCCGCCAGGTCAGCCGCGCGACGAAGAAGCCGCCGACAACGAGAATGGCTGCGGTGAACCAAGTCACCGGCGAATTCGCGTTGAAGGCAATGCCGAACAGATTGATGGGATCGCCGCCGGAGAAACGCGCGACGGTTTCGATGGTCAGGATCACGCCGCAGGCGAGCGCCACTGTCGGGATAACAGCGACGAGATAGGACGGGATCACCGTCCACAGCGTTCCGGCGCGGATCAGCGGCCGGTGCATCATCAACAGGCCGGCAATGCCGCCCGGCGAATACATCACGATGCCGATGAAGATGATGCCGAAATAGAGCTGCCAGGCCGTCGTGAGGTTGGTCAGCCCGAGCTGGAGATAGGTGACGAGGATCGCCCCCAGGATCGGGCCGAAGAAGAAGGCGGTGCCGCCGATGAAGGTCGAGAACAGCACGAGGCCGGACTGGATCGCGCCGAGATAGGCGGAGTTCGCGATCTCGAAATTGATCGCGGCGAGACCACCGGCGATGCCAGCGAAGAACCCGGCAAAGCAGAAGGCGATGTAGCGGACGACGTGCGGATCGTAGCCGATGAACTGGACGCGCTCCGGATTGTCGCGGACCGCATTGCAGATCCGACCGAGGGGCGTGCGGGTCAGCGCGTACATCGCGATCGCCGACAGCACCAGCCAGAACGCGATCAGGTAATAGACCTGAAGCTGCGGCCCGAACGACCAGCCGAGCAATTTTGGCAGCGCGGTGCGGTCCGTGGTGATGCCGGATTCACCGCCGAACACCGATCGCAGGATCAGCGACGATGACGCCACCAGCTCACCAATGCCGAGCGAGATCATCGCAAACACGGTGCCGGCGCGCTTGGTCATGACCCAGCCGATGATCATTGCAAACAGGAGGCCGCCGATCCCGCCGAACAGCGGAATGAATGGCAGCGGGATCGGCCATTTGTGCGAGACCACCGCGTTCATCATGTGGCAGGCCGCGAAGCCGCCGAGGCCGTAATGAACGGCATGGCCGAACGACAGCAGACCGGTCTGGCCGAGCAGGATGTTGTAGGACAGCGCGAACACGATCGCGATGCCGATCAGGCTGAACGAGGTCAGCGAGCCGCCCGACGAGAAGATCATCGGCAGCACGATCAGCACGATGATGCCGAGCAGCCAGACGCCGTAGAAGCGCAGGCTTCCGCCGGCGGGCTCTGCCATCTTGGAGGTCGAAGTCGCAGCCTCACTCATGATTCACGCGTCCCCATCAGGCCCATGGGGCGTACGATCAGAATGATCACCAGCAGCAGATAAGGAACGATCGGCGCGACCTGGGCGATCGTGACGTTCCAGATATCGGTGAGAACCGATGGTCCCGCTGACGGGTCGAGCGGGCCAAAGGCGCTCGCAAGCGATCCATCGAGCGCAACGGCGAACGTCTGCACCAGGCCGATGACGAGCGAGGCGATGAAGGCACCCGGCAAGGAGCCGAGACCACCGAACACGATGACAACGAACAGGATGGGTCCGAGCGAAGCAGCCATGTCCGACTGCGTCACCAGCGCGGGACCTGCAATGACGCCGGCAAGGGCGGCCAGCGCGCTGCCGACACCGAACACGGCCATGAACACGCGTCCGACATTGTGGCCGAGATGGCCGACCATGTGCGGATGCGTCAGCGCCGCCTGCACGATGAGGCCGACCCTGGTGCGCTTGAGCACGATCAGAAGCGCCACGAAGATCACGACCGAGACGGCCAGCATGAAGATCTTGAAGGCGGGATAGTTGGTCGAGAAGATCGTGAAGGCCGGGAAGTCGAGCAGCGCCGGCACGCGGTAGTCGACCGGACTCTTGCCCCAGATCATCGACACGATCTCTTCGATCGCGAACGCCAGACCGAAGGTCAGCAAGAGCTCGGCGACGTGGCCGTGCTTGTGAGTGTTGCGCAGACCGTAGCGCTCCACGGCCATGCCGATCGCGCCAACCAGCAGCGGCGCCAGCACCAGCGCCGGCCAGAACCCGATCCACTTCGTGAGCTGGAAGCCGAAGAACGCGCCGAGCATGTAGAAGCTGGCATGGGCGAAATTGAGCACGCCCATCATGCTGAAGATGACGGTGAGCCCGCTCGACAGCAGGAAGAGCAGCATGCCGAACAGCACACCGTTCAAGGTCGAAATGACAATGAGTTCAAGCACAGCGCACTCATAGTTATCCGGGGCCTGATGGTCCCGGTGAACATCGCCCGATCAAAAATAGTCCGGTCGCCGTCGTCCCGCGCCCCATGAGGACCGCGGGACGACGACAGACGACGTGATTACGGCCGCGTCATCTTGCAGGTCGTGGAGACCATGGCCTGAGGCGTATCGACCTTGGAGACCAGATGCCAGCCCCAGCCGGTGTTCTCCTCGTCGAACGGCTCGTTGGCGGCGAGCTTGCCGAAGGAGGAGATGTAGATCGGCTGGAAGAACTGGTGGTCGTCCTTGCGCATGAGGCCCTGGCCGCCGTCGAGAACCTCGAACTTCAGGTCCTCGAGCGCCGCCGCGACCTTTACCGGATCGATCGAATTGGCCTTCTCGGCTGCCGCCTTGAACATGCGCATCTCGTTGACCGCACGCGGATACCAGAGCGACAGGCCGACCTTGGCGCGGAACGCCTTCTCGAAATCCATCGCGGTCTGGTTGCCGGAGTTGGCGAAGCCTTCGGTGATCTGGAAGACCTGATGGTCGAGGCCGGTCTGCTTGATCGCGGTCGGGCCACCGGCGCCGCCAGCATAATAGGTGTACCAGTTGACCTTCAGGCCGGCATCGGCGGCGGCCTTGAGCAGCAGCGCGATATCCTGGCCCCAATTGCCGGTGACGACGCTGTCGGCGCCGGACGCCTTGATCTTGGCGATGTAGGGCGAGAAGTCGGTGACCTTGAGCAGCGGATGCAGCTCGTCGCCGACGATCTGGACGTCAGGCCGCTTTGCAGCCAGCATCTTGCGCGCATCTGATCGCACCGACTGGCCGAACGAATAGTCCTGGTTGATCAGGTAGACCTTCTTGATCGACGGAACGCCCTTCATGTAGTTGGTGAGCGCTTCCATCTTGATGTCGGAGCTCGCGTCCCAGCGGAAGTGCCAGTAGCTGCACTTGTCGTTGGTCATGCTCGGATCGACGGCGGCGTAGTTGAAGTACAGGACTTCCTTGCCGGGATTGCGCGTGTTGTGCTTGGTGACGAAGTCTTCCAGCGCAGCGCCGACGGACGAGCCGTTGCCCTGCGTGATGAAATGGGCGCCGGCGTCGATCGCCTTCTGCGCCTGCACCAGGCTTTCCTGCGGATTGGTCTTGTTGTCCAGCGGCAGGATCTCGATCTTGTGGCCGAGGATGCCGCCCTTGGCGTTGAGCTCGTCAGCCAGATACTGAAACGTCTTGAGACCACCCTCGCCGACGCTGGCACCGCCACCGGAGAGCGGATCGATGTAGCCGATCTTGATGGTGTCCTCGGCCGACGCTGCATGACCGAGCATCGGAGCGATCACGGCAATGGCCAAAGTGAGTTTGCGCATTCTTTCGTTTCCTCGCTGGCTATCGACTTTCGTCGACGGGCTTTTTGCGCATGTTGCAGCGCAATTTCAAAACCCTAATGAGCAGAACGAACTTTGCTTTTCAAGCGCAACAGGACATGGCTCGGGCCGCCGCTATGAAATGTCGCGCCGCCGCCCGGCTCACCCACAGCATTCCGTGACAAGGAATAGAACGCAAGGGGGAACTTGGACGCATCATGCGCCACGTCAGCGCCCGCTAGAGGCTGCGATAGTCGGCCATGCCCGACAGATCAGGCGTGAACCCAAGTCCAGGCTCCTCGCCGAGGATGATCGTACCGTCCGTCACATGGGCGACGGGGCCGCAGAACAGATCGCGCAACGGATTGTCGTTGGCGTCGACCTCGAGCCAGCCGTCACCTCCGATGCCCGCGAGCAGATGCGCAGAGGCGAGCAGTCCGATGCCGCCACCGAGATAGTGCGGGCAGAATGTCTTGCCGGAATTCAGTATGTCGCGCGCGAGGCCGGCACAAACACTGAGCCCGCCCCATTTCGCGATGTCGGGCTGAACCACGCCGAGCACGTCCTCCGCCAGAACGTCCTTGAAAGCTTCGACACTGGAAATGTTCTCGCCCGCGGCAATCGGCATCTTCGCGGCTGCGCGCAGCCTGCGCCAGTCCTCGCGCGGCCGGTCGGCCCGGATCGGCTCCTCCAGCCAGCGCAGATCGAATGCGGCGAGCCGCGGCAACATCTCCAGGGCCTGATCCGCCGACCAGCCCTGATTGGCATCAGTGGCGAGCATGCCCGCGCCGACGATGGTACGCAGCGCAGTGAGGTTCGCGAGATCGGTCTCCACGCCGAAGCCGACCTTCAGCTTCAATGCGCGATGGCCGCGCTTGAGCGCGGCTTCCGCCGTCTGCGCGGCGCCGGCGGGATTGATGCCGCTGGCATAAACCTTGATCGTGCGCGACTGGCCGCCGAGCAGGCGCCACAGCGGCAAGCGCTGCCGCCGGGCGGACAGATCCCACAGCGCGAGATCAATCCCTGAGATCGCCTGAGCAAACGGACCGGGCTCGCCGCATTGAAGTGCGAGGACCTCGGTACCCTTGGTCAAAGCCTCGAAGGCCTGAGCAGGATGGCCGAACTTGCGCCCGACGAGCGCAGGCGCAAGCACTTCATTGACGAGCCGGGCGCGATGCTCTGCGCCCGGTGCCGGAAAGTTGGACCAGGCTTCACCCCATCCCGCGACACCGTCTTCGTCGGTCACGCGAACGAAGACGGCCGGACGGTTCAGCATCTTGCCGAACGACGTCACCACCGGCGTTGCCAGCGGATAGCGATAGCAGAACGCCTCGATCGAGCGGACGGTGAAGCTGTCAGTCATGTTGCAGATCCTGCGAGACCACGCGGAACCACTAACATCTCAGTAAGCGCGCGCGAAGTCACCTTCCTGCTTGATGTCGGTGAAGACAGGATAACGCGCCTTCCATGGCGTGCCCTTGGCCGTGGTCAGTTCGCTGAGCCGTTCGAGCACGTTGAGGCCATCCTTGCGCAGGCTGGCCGCGACCGCCGCGCGGTCCGGGAAATGCTTCAGCACCGCGTCGAGCCAGATGGTGCGGCCCGCCAGGAAGCCGCTTGCACCCGCGGCGTAGGAGTAATCGAGCACGCGCTCGAACTTTTCGGGCGCAGCGCCGCCGGACAGCAGCACCCAGGGAATGTTGCGCGCGCGGCAGATATCGCCGATCGCGTCGAACTCCCTCTGCGCGGCTTTTGCCTCGGCGCTGCCGTCGCGGGCCGGCAGGCCGTTGGCCGCCAGCGGGCTCTCCAGCTTGAGGAGATCGACGTTGTATTCCGGCTTGGCAAACTCGCGCACGCTGTCGATGACGAGGCCCGGCAGCTTGCCGGGCGCTTCCACGTAATCGGCGGTGTGGTTGGCACTGCCGAGGAACGGATAGACCAGCAGCTCGAGCACGTACGGGATATCGTGACGGGCGCAGTCCTCGCCGATCTCGCGCACGAACTTCTTCTGATGCTCGTTCACGGCGGCATCGGCGTCCGGCCGGTACCAGGCCAGCACCTTGACGGCGTCGCCGCCCATGGCGCGGATCTTGTCCACGCTCCAATTGGTGATCGCACGCGACTTGCGTCCAGCAGCGGTTTCCTCGACGCGGTGCTCTTCCAGCGTCATGATCAGGCCGCAGCGCGGCGGCAGCAGGTCGATCGCCGCGGGCACCGCGAAATTCGGATCGAACAGCATCGAGCTGCAATGCGGCGCGAGGTTCTCGACCAGGAGACGCTTGGCCGCCGTGACGTCGGAGTATTCGACCTGCTCGCGCGTGATGCCCTTGGCTTTCGCGATGGCATCGAACAGTGGCGGCCGCTGATCCAGCGCGACCATGCGAAAGTGGCCATCCGCGTCAGCAAGCCGTGCCAGGCCGCGGTTCTTTCCAATCGTTCTCATGGCTTCGTCCTCATGAATACAAGACATTCGTTGATGGTGGGGATTCCGTTGCGGCCGCCGGCGTGGCGGCATTTCATGGCGGCTGTCGCCGCCGAAAACGCCATGGCGGCGGGCACGTCGAGGCCGGCGCCGATCGCCAGCGCATAGGCGCCGTGAAAGACGTCGCCCGCGCCCGTGGTATCGACGACCTCGACCGCATAGGCGGCCTGCCGGTGCAGTTGACCGCTCCCGTACCAGCTGACGCCACCCTCCCCGCGCGTCACGGCGACGACGCTGCAGCCGAAGCGCGCGAGCGCTCCGAGGGATTTGTCATCGGCCGAGCCGGCAAAGGCGGTGAGCGCGGGTTCGGAGAAGATCGCGTGATCGGTCAGCGGCAGCAGCCGCTCGAACACTTCCGCATCAGCCACATCGCCATCGAGGACCGTCGGGATGCCGCGCGCCCGCGCTTCGCCGAACAGCGTCGCGGCGCCCTCGACCCAACGCGGATCGGCGAGCACGGAGGATGCGCGCGCGACCGCTTCGAGCGGAAGCCAGCCAGCGGCTTCAGGATAGAGCCCGCGGAAGTTCACGATCTGCCGCTCGCCGGAGCTGTCGACGATGACGCCTGATACCGACGAGCGTCCCTCGGGAAACAGCCGAAAATTCTCGACATCGACGCCTTCAGCCGTGAAGGCCGATTTCATCTCATGGCCGGCGGCATCATTCCCTGCCCGCCCCCAGAACGCGACGGACGCGCCGAGCTTGGCCACCGCGACACTGGCATTGGCGGCCATGCCGCCGCCGAGCGTGCCGTACGCGAGGGCCTTGATCTTCTCGCTTCCCCCCGCGAACGGCCGATCGACGCGCCAGACCTGGTCGAGCGCGGACAGGCCGAGGCAGATCACGTGCACGGGCTTTGCGCCGGAGGCAACGCCCGCGAGATCTCCGATATTGTGTGACGAGCTCACCGCAGAACCTGTCCGTTGGCGGCATCGAACAGATGCGTCTTGCCCGGCTGCGCGCGCAGAGTGATGCGATCGCCGACCTTCGGCCGCAACGCCGGATCGACCCGCGCGATGGCGGAGCCGCCGGCGAGATCGAAATGAATCAGCGTATCCGAGCCGAGCGGCTCGACCAGCTTGACGTCGATGGCGATCCCATCGGCTCCGTCAGCGGCGACGGCAAAGTGCTCCGGACGAATTCCGAGCACGGCATTGCCGGCCAGACTCAGGCGGCTCGCCGTCTCGCCGTCCAGCGGCACGACCGTTCCCCCTTGCGAGAGAACGGGCCGCTCCTGGCGCCATTCGACCGGGAAGAAATTCATCGCGGGCGAGCCGATGAAACCGGCAACGAACTGGTTGGCCGGCCGCTCGTAGACCGTCTCCGGCGTATCGTATTGCTGGATGGTGCCGCTCTGGAGCACGACGATGCGGTCGGCCATGGTCATGGCCTCGATCTGGTCGTGGGTGACGAAGACCATGGTGGTCTTCAGCTCCTGCGACAGCGCCTTGATCTCGGCACGGACCTGACCGCGCAATTTGGCGTCGAGATTGGACAGCGGCTCGTCGAACAGGAACGCCTTGGGGTTGCGCACGATGGCGCGACCCATGGCGACGCGCTGGCGCTGGCCGCCGGACAGCTCCTTCGGCTTGCGGTCGAGGTAGGGCTCGATGTGCAGCAATGCGGCGGCGCGCTTCACCCGCGTGTCGATCTCCGCTTTGGGCGTTCCCCGCAATTCGAGCGCGAAGGACATGTTGTCGTAAACGCGCATGTGCGGATAGAGCGCGTAATCCTGGAACACCATGGCGATATCGCGCTGCGCAGCCTGCACACCGTTGACGCGCTTGTCGCCGATATAGAGATCTCCGGACGAAATCGGCTCGAGGCCCGCGATGATGCGCAGCAAGGTCGACTTGCCGCAGCCGGACGGACCGACGAACACGACGAATTCGTGGTCCGCGATCTCCAGATTGAGATCGGGAATCACGGTGAAATTGCCGTAGCGCTTGGTGAGGTTGCGGATCGAGATTGAGGCCATGATCGCTCAGTCCAGCGCCAGCACAGGCTTGATCAACTCGCCCTTGGCGAAGCGGGCGAAATTCTCGGGCAGAGCAGACAGGCCGAACTCGCCATCGACGAGAACGCGGTATTCGTCCTTGTACTTGCGCAGCAGCTCGACATTCGGCTCGAAATCCGAGACCGGGAAATAGAAGGTCCGGATCATGTAGAAATCCTTGCGGCGGAACACCTTGCCTTCCTCGATGGTCCAGGGGGCGGCGTTCTCGCCGACGAGCACCAGCGCGCCACGCGGCAGCACCAGCTCGATGCCGAGATTGCGCGCCGCATGCGCGCCGGAGCATTCCATGATGAGCGCAAAGCGCTTCGAGGTATCGCCGACCGGATGCGCCTTCGCACCGAAGGACTGCGCGATCTTCAAGCGCGCCGCATTGGGATCGGCGACGTAAATATCGTCATAGCCGAGTGCGCGAAGCGCCAGCACGACCCCGAGGCCGACAGGCCCTGCTCCCATCACGAGGACTGGTCCGGCTTCGCTCGGCGGCACGACGCGACTGACGAATCTGACGGCGTGGCCCGACGTGCCGATGGTGTCGAGCAACAGCGGCGCCAGGCTGTCCTCGATGTCATCGGGCACCGGCAGCAGGCAGTTCTCCGGCACCGGCACGTATTCAGCGTAGCCGCCCGGCCTGTTCCAGCCGATCAGGCTGGAGACTTCCAGGCACATCTGGGTATCGCCGCGCTTGCAGGCGGCGCAATGGCCGCAATGCAAGGGGATGTAGACGGCGCAGCGGCGTCCGTGCAGCCGATGGCCGGGCTGCTCGACGACACCGAAGATCTCGTGACCGGCGGTGAACTCGGCGCCCTTGTGCCAGAGCTTGAAGTCCGAGCCGCACAGCGCGGTGCGCGAGACGCGCACCAGCACTTCGCCGGCGCCCACGTCGGGCATTGCGACGCGCTCGATGGTGATGCGGTCATTGCCGTGGAAGACCGCAGCCTGCATGATCGAGTTCGGACGGGGGGATACGTTCATCTCATCTAGCCTTTCACCGCGCCGAGCGTCAGTCCGGACACCAGCCAGCGCTGAACCAGGGCCGCCAGCACCAGCGGCGGCAATGCGATCAGCGTCGCAGCCGCCATGAGCGCACCCCATTGCGTCGAGCCCTCGCCGATGAAGTTGAAGGCCGCCGCGATCAGCGTCTTGGTGTCGCCATTGGAGAGCACCAGCGCAAACAGGAAGTAGTTCCACGAAAACACGAAGGCGAGGATCGCCGAGACCGCGATACCTGATGCCACCAGCGGCAGCGCGATGCGCCAGAGGATGCGCGAGACGCTGCATCCGTCGACCTGCGCGGCTTCGAAGACGCTGCGCGGAATGGCATCGAAGGACGGCAGCAAAACCCAGATCACGATCGGGAGTGTGATCACTGCGTGGCTGAGGATCAGCGCGGTGTAGGAGCCGATCATGCCGATTTGCCGGAACATGACGTACCACGGCAGCAGGAATAGCGTCCCCGGCGCCATGCGCGCGGCCAGCGTCAGGATTGCCGGCCAGGTAATCCGCGTCCAGGACACGGCGAAGGCGGCAGGAATTCCGAACAGCAGCCCCAGCGCGGTCGAACCGACCGTGACGATCAGGCTGTTGAGCGCGTAGCTCAGGAACGGCGTCGTCCTGGTCAGTTCGACGTAGTTCTCCAGCGTCGGCGAGAAGACCAGCGTCGGCGGATAGGCCGTGACCTCGAAGGACGGCTTGAACGAGGACAGCACCATCCAGACCGTCGGGGCCATGATGAGCAAGCCGGCGACGACGAGTTGCAGCGTGTTGAGCCAGCGGATCCAGCGGTCGGTGTTGGCGGCATCGTTCATGACATCACCACGCCACTGCGCCGCGGAGGCGGTTGAAGGCGAGCACGGCGCCGAACACGATCGCCGTCAGCGTCAGCATCAGGGCGCTGGCATAGCCGATGTTGAAGAATTCGAAGCCGACCCGGAAGCCGTAGATGTTGAGCGTGTTCGAGGCGTTGCCCGGACCGCCCTGGGTGGTGATGTAGATGATGTCGAAGAAGCGCAGCAAATCGACGCTGCGCAGGATGGCAGCGGTGACGATGGTCGGCAGCAGCAGCGGCAGCGTGATGCGCTGGAACGTCTTGAACGGAGATGCGCCGTCGATCTGCGCGGCCTCGTAGACGCTCGGCGGCAGCGATTGCAGGCCGCCCAGCACGATCAGGGCGACGTAGGGCGTCCACTGCCAGCTGTCGATCAGCGCGACGGTCGGAATTACCCAGGTCGGCGACGCCAGCCAATCCGAAGGCGGCAGGCCTAAAGACTGCAGGATATAGTTGGCCGCGCCCAACGAGGGATCGAGGATCACCAGCCACATCATGCCGGCCACGACAGGCGGCATCATGAAGGGCGAGATGAACAGCGAGCGCACGATTCCCGGCAGCCGCTTGGCGTGGAACAGCACCAGCGCCAACCAGACGCCGAAGACGAGCTGCAGCACGAGCGACAGCACGAACAGCGCGATGGTGATCCACAGCCCGTGCCAGAACTCGACATCGGAGATCAGCTTCGAATAATTGGCGAGACCCGCGAAGGACTGCTTGCCGGTCGAAGAGAACGTCTGGAAGCCGAGCCAGATCGTATAGACGACCGGAAACGCGATCATCGCGACCGTGAAGACCACGGCTGGCGCCGAGAGCGCCGCCATCTCCAGCTTCTGCCGGTCCTGCGTGAGTGTCGCAGCCGTATCAGACATCCGTGCGTGTCCTTGAGGATGAGGTGCCGGCAGGCAGCACGCCTGCCGGCGTCAGGCTGTTACTTCTTCGCGATCAGCGCATCGAGCGCCTTGTCGGCATCGGCGCAGGCCTGGTCGATCGGCTTCTGCTTCAGGATCAGATCCTGCACGGCCTGGCCGATGAACTCGCGCGATTCCGGGTTGGCGACGATGGGATAGCCGACCTCGGAGGTGCCCTTGGTCGCGAGCACGTCGAGCGCAGCCTGCCATTCCTTGCGGACCGGCTCCTCGTCGATCCATTTGCGATATTCAGGATCGTTGGCGACCGACGGACGCGGCGGCGCAATGCCCTGGAGCGCCATCTTCTTCTGCACCTCGGGGCTGGTGGCCCACTGCACGAAGTACCAGGCTGCATCCGGCTGCTTGCTGTGCGACGACACGGCCATGCCCCAACCGATCGTCGTCGGCACCTGGCCGGCATCGCCTGCCGGGAACGGCAGCAGGCCGGTGTCCTTCAGACGCGCACCGCCTTCCATCACCGTGCGCAGCTCATTCGAGGATTCGAACGCCATCGCGGCGCGGCCGCCGCGATACAGCGCCGAAATCTGCTGGAAGCTGTAATTGACGACGCCGGGCGGACCGAAGTCGCGCAGCAACCGGCTATAAGTGTCGAGCGCCTCCTTGCCCTTGGCCGAGCAGAGATTCGACTTTCCGTTCGCAATGTAGCTGCCGCCGATATTGTGCAGCATGTTGCTGAAGGTATAGGCGACCGCGGGCTTGAGGCCGCGCGAGACGAACGGGGTCACGGCGCTGTCGCAGGTCTTGATTTTTTCGGCGGCAGCCTCGACATCCTTGATGGTCTTCGGCGCCTCGAGCCCGCACTTCTTGAAGATGTCGGTACGGTAGTAGAAGATCGGGCCTTCGATGTTCATCGGCATGCTGGTGAGCTTGCCGCCGAAGGTCGCAGCCTTGAGCAGCGCCTGGCTCAGCCCGGCCGGGTCATAGTCCTTGGCGACGTCGTTCTTGGCCATTGCGGTAAGATCGCCATACCAGCCGGCAGCCGCGAACTGCTCGCCCTCGCGTGAGGGCAGCGTCATGAACACGTCGACCTCGTCGCTGTTGGCATTCATGACCGTGACCAGACGCTGGCGCATCTGCTGCTCCTGATAGCCGTCGACCTTCAGGGTCATGCCGGTCAGCTTCTCGAAATCGGCCTTGTAGGTCAGCAGCGCCTGCGAGACCGGATTGTTGTTGGCGAGAAATGTGACGGTCTTGCCCTTGAACTTCATCCAGTCGAAATCGGCCGCGTGCGCCTGCACGCTGACGCTGGCAATCGCAAGAACGGGTAACGCGACATGCGTCGCGAGCATCCTGGCCTTCATCGAACTCTCCTCCGGGCTGGCCGCCTTAAGCTGGCGGACCATCTTGAACGCGTTTTGGGCACCACTGAAAACGGTTACAAAATAGACCTCACATTCGCTGTGTCAAGCGATGGACAAGCCGCATAATCTGCGGCAGATTTGCGTCATTCGCGCTGCTAAATGGCTCGCGGCCGAGCATGTAACGTTACATTCATGAAACTGACCAACGCCAAGTCTGTGAAACAGGGCATCCGCGCCGTGGCGGCCCGCGCCGGCGTTTCAACCGCATCGGTCTCGCGCGCGCTCAACAATCCCGATGCGGTGAGCCCGTCCCTGCGTGCGCGCATCGAACAGGCCATCGACGCGCTGGGTTACATCCCGCATGCGCCGGCGCGCATCCTGTCGTCGCGTCGCTCGCGCACCCTCGGCGCGATCGTGCCGACGATCGACAACACGATGTTCGCGCGCGGCATCGCATCGCTCCAGCAATATCTGTCGTCGGTCGGATACATGCTGTTCCTCACCACCAGCGGCTACGATCTCGACGTCGAATTGCAGCAGGCGCGCAATCTGATCAGCCGCGGTGTCGACGGCCTGGTGCTGCGCGGCGACTGCCATCACGACGGCTTGCGAAAACTGCTCGCCGACAACGTGGTGCCGTTCATCAATGTCGGCATCTACCAGCCCGACAGGCCCTATCCTTGCGTCGGCACCAACAACGAAGCCGCAGCCCATCGCGCGGCCGCCCATGTCATCGAACTTGGCCACCGCCGCGTCGGAATCGTCTCGGCACTCCAGCGCAACAACGACCGCGCCAGCGCCCGCGTGGCCGGCTTTCGCCGCGCGCTGGCCGAGAACGGCATCGAGCTTCCGGCGCAATGGCATGTCGAAGTGCCCTATACGCTGGACGACGCGCGCGAGGCCGCGCGCTATCTCCTGAGCCTCAAGGACCGCCCGACCGCCGTGGTGTGCGGCAACGACGTCATCGCCTATGGCGTGCTGCTCGAGGCGGAACGCGACGGCTTCTCCGTGCCGCGCGATCTGTCCGTGATCGGATTCGACGACCTCGACTGGAGCCGCCATCTGCGGCCGAGCCTGACCACGATCCACGTTCCGACCGGAGAAACCTGGCAGCGCGCCGGCGAATATCTGGTGCGCAGCCTCGCCGGCGAGCAGACCATCATGCATCGCGAGATCGATTTCTCGCTGGTGGTCCGCGAGTCGACAGCTCCGCCTCCGAAATCCCTGAAGTGAGACCCTGCCCCATGAGTTCGAATTTCTCTCTCGCGCCCGGCTTTCATGCCGTCGTGATCGGCGGCGCCGGTGACATCGGCGCTGCGATCAGCAACCAGTTCTGCGATCTCGGCGCGACGGTGACCGCAACCGGCGCGAACGAAGCCGATGTTGCGCGGACGCTGCTCAAGCCTCGCGCGGGTCTTACGCTCGCGACGCTCGATGTGACCGATGACGTGGCCGTGACGTCGTTCGCCGGGAAGCACCAACGCGTCGACGCGCTGGTCAATTGCGCCGGCATGCTCGCGCGCGACAAGGAGTTCGAGATCGAGACCTTCATGAAGGTGATCGACGTCAATCTCACCGGCACCTTCCGAAGCTGCATGGCATTCCAGCCGCGGCTTGCGGAGACCCAGGGCTCGATCGTCAACATCGCTTCGATGAACGCGACGTTGGCGCTGCCGCGGATTCCGGCCTATTGCGCCAGCAAGGGCGGTGTCGTGATGCTGACCAAGGCACTGGCCTTGAAGTGGGCCGAAGATGGCATCCGCGTCAACGCGGTCGCGCCCGGCTATATCGAAACCGCGATCAACGCTGCCGGCCGCACCGATCTTGCGCATTATCAGCGCATCGCGGACCGCACCGCCTTCAAGCGTTGGGGACAGCCGGAAGACATTGCCGGCGCCGTTGCCTTCCTCTGCATGCCAGCGTCGCAATATGCGACCGGCACGGTTGTCGCGGTCGATGGTGGATTTCTTGCGGGGTAGCGCGCGTGCCTACACGCCCAGCGCCTTGCGATTGAGGGTCCGCAGGAATCGCAGCGACAGGGTCCGCACGTTCGCGACGTTCAGCAGCCACGCAGCCGTAACGTAAGCGAGACCGCCGGCAAGGCTCACGATGATCAGCGCCACGATGCCGGTGCCGCTGACCTGCGAGCGCGCGGCGAAGATCGCTCCCGCCATGGCCGCGGCCGATGCCGCAACGCCGGCAAGCCTGACGACATCGAACGGCACCGGATGGGCACGGTGCATCAGCGTGACGGCGACGACAAAGCCGATCACCTCGGTTGCGAGCGTCGCCAGCGCGGCGCCATAGATGCCGTAGCTCGCGACCAGCGCGACCATCAGCGCCACGCTCACGACCAGCGTGAGGAACGACTGCGCCGCCAGCATGAAAGGCCGCTCGGCGAGCTGAAAGCTGAGCTGGACGTAGAATTGATTGGCGATGCCGAAGAAGCGGGCGAGCACCAGCGTCGGCAGCAGCGCGGACACGCCGGCGCGGAAATCGACACCGACGAGCGTACCCGCGACCTGGTCGGCGGCGAGCGCAAGCCAGATCGCGACGGGCGCGACGACGACGAGCAGCAGTTCGAGACTCTCGGTCAGCCGTTGCCGCGTCGCGTCGTTGCTGTTCTCCGACAGCGAGCGGAACACCAGCGGCACGGTGGCCGCTGCAACGCTGCCGGCGATCATGACCATGAACTGGCGCGGCAGTTCGGCGGCGACGCCGAAAATGCCGGCGGAATCCTTGCCGAGCAGCCAGGCAACGATGAGCCGGTCGCTGGCCGAGTAGACCGCAACCGAGAGCCCCGCCAACGTCAGCGGCAGACCATAGCGCGCGAGCTGCATGAACTGGCTGCGCGAAAAGCCCGCGATCCTGGTGCGATCGCCGACGAGATTGAGAACGATGCCGGTGAGCGAGCCGAGGCCGAACGCCGCGAGCAAGCCCATGCCGCCCCAGCCAAGCCAGATCCCGAGCAGGCCGAAACCCACGCTCGAGACGCTGCGCACGATCGAAATCGCCGCGAAGCGATAGGGCCGCAGCTTCGCGCGCTCGAACTCCTGGCCGACATCAACCGCATTCGACATGATGGCGACGAACATGCTCGCCAGTACCAGCTCGACACTGACGTCGCTGCGGAACAGGAACACCAACGGGGTCGCGGCGCACATGGCGACGACCGTGAGCGCAAAAGCGACCATCGCCGTGCCGCGAAAATCCACCTCACCCGACATCGCCTGATAGCGCGACACCGACAACTTGATCCAGACGAAGAAGATCGCGCCCAGAATGCCGGCGATGCTCATGCCGACGACATAGACGCCATACTCCGCCGGCGTGAGCAGCCGCGTGTAGGCGGTCACCGCAAAGAAGCCCACCGCCGCAGGCAGGATATGGGCGACGAGATAGATGGAGAAATGGCGGTTCAGCATGCGTGCACGGGACTGGCGGCCTTGATTGAAATCGGGTGGCCGTTGATCAGTTGGACCTTGGCGTGACGATCAAAAGCTCGGCGATTGGACTGCGCCGCAGCATCTCCCAAGAGTGTCACATAAGTCTGCAAATCGGCCCGCGAATGGGGCGGGCCGGCGGGTTTCGCGCGTTAGCGTTAAATTTGCCCTGTCCTTGAACCGGCCGACGCTATCACCGAAAAGAAACCATGATTTCAGGTCGTCGCCCGACCTTTGGTTAATGCGTGGACGTGACGAAGATGGACGTTGCCGAACGTTTGCGAGAGAATCCCGCCTCGCTGCCCCATGGCGGGACGGATGCGTCCCTGGTTCCAGCATCCCCTGCGGATGGGGGTGAGCGGATGACGCTCAATCTATTCTTCGAGGAGCGGGCTGATCGCTGGTTTCCCGGCGACCGCCACATTCGCCCGCTGCTGCGGCGGATGCTGCTCGGAAAATCCTGGATCAGCGGCCAGCGGCGTGTGTTCCTCAATCTCTGTGCCGGGCTCGAACGGGTCGGGATTCCCTATCGCCTCAACGACTACAGCTACATCCGCAAGCATCCGGAGGAGCTCGCCTGCATCCTCGGGCGCCCGTTCGTGCTCGATCGCTTCGCTTGGAAGAACCCGCTCCTGCTCGGCGTCGTGATGTACAACCATCCCGTGGACGTACCCGCGCATCACAAGGATCCACTCAACCAAACCATCCTGGTGCCCTGCAACTGGTATGCGGAGATGTGCCGGCCATATTGGCCCGGAGTCGAGGTGTGGCCGGTCGGTATCGAAACCGATTTGTGGACGCCGGCGCCGGCCGCGCAGAAGAGCGTCGACGTGCTGCTCTACGACAAGGTGCGCTGGGACCACGAGCGCTATGAGAGCGAGCTGATCGATCCGATCCGCCGGCATCTCGAAGCAAGTGGCCGCTCGGTCGAAGTGATCCGCTACGGCCACTATAGGGAAGATGATTACAAGGCGGCGCTGGCGCGCTGCCGCAGCATGGTCTTCCTGTGCGAGCACGAGAGCCAGGGCATCGCCTGCCAGCAGGCGCTGTCCAGCGGCGTGCCCGTGTTCGCCTGGGATCGCGGCGGCCCATGGCAGGATCCGGCGTACTTTCCGGATCGCGTGAGATACGAAGGCGGCGTGTCCTCGGTTCCCTATTTCGACGACCGCTGCGGCCGCACGTTCATCGACGCGGGCGGCTTCAGCTCCGGCTGGAGCGATTTCTGGTCGCATGTGAGCACGGGCGACTTCGCACCTCGCGATTATGTGATGGAGCATCTCACGCTCGAAAAGGGCGCGCTTCACTATTACGGCATCGCTGAAGCGGTGATGCAGCGCCAGGCGCGCTGAGGCGACCGTCTGCAAAAGTTAACCCAACGACGGGAAACCACGGCGTGGCAAGGTGCCGCTTGGTACGATGGCGCGTTGGTTCCGGAAGGACTGCAGCCACGTGATGAAGCTCGACAGACGCGAATTTATCCTCGGCAGCGCCGCCACGCTCGCGGCGGGCACATCGGCATCAGCACTGCCGGTGTCGAAACTTGTCCAGCGCCATCCGGGCTATGGTGCCGCCGCCACGCTCCTGGACCTGCAGGCCGATCCGCGGCTCGGCGAAGCCATCAGCACCTATTGCACCCAGGTGGTTCCGGTGCAGGAGCTGAAATGGCCGATGCTGAGGCCGGACGCGCACACCTTCGCCTTCGAGCACGCCGATGCCATCCATGATTTCGCTCAGAAGAACGACCTGACCATGCGCGGCCATACTCTCGTCTGGTATTACGACATTCCCGACTGGACCAAACAGCTCAAGGATTCGAAGGCGGTCGAGCGCGCCTATGTCGATCACATCAACACCGTCGTGTCCTATTACAAGGACAAGCTGACCTCATGGGACGTCGTCAACGAACCCATCCCTGACAATCCCAAGAGCGTCAAGGACCGGCGTGACACGTTCTGGACCCAGCATCTCGGCGACCGCTGGATTCCGCTGGCCTACCGCACCGCTGCGGCTGCCGATCCCTCCGTCAAGCTCGCGATCAACGAATACGACATCGAATCGGCGAAGGATTCGTTCATCGCCAAGCGCGCCGCCTACCGCAACCTCATCATGGACCTGCTCGACCAGGGCGTTCCGCTGCATGCGGTCGGACTGCAATCGCATCTGCATGCCGAGCTCGAGATCGATACCCACGGGCTCGCCGACTTCGTGACCGAAGTGCGCTCATGGGGTCTCGAGGTCTTCGTCACCGAGCTCGACGTCAACGACGAGAAGCTGACAGGTAGTCCTTCGGAGCGCGATGCCATCGTCGCCAAGCGCGTCGACGATCTCCTGACGGCAATTTCGACCAGCGGACCGGTGCGCTCGATCCTGACCTGGGGCATTTCCGACCGCTACAGCTGGATGAACGGCCTGGTCAAGCGCCCGGACAAGCAGCCGAACCGTCCGCTGCCACTCGACGGCGAGTTCAAGCCGAAGCCGTTCATGGACGTGATCGGCAAGTTCACGAAGGACGTGTGAAGCCCGGACCGGCTACGAAATTTAGCCGTCCGATGGCAGCCCCTGCGCGATGCCGCGAAAGCGCAGCGGCGCCAGCGACGCTGCGCGCTGCCACCAGTCGGCAACGCGATCGTCGAGAGCAGTTACGCCACGACCACGACCGGGAAAGATCCGGATCTGCTGCACAGCTTCCGCCTCGAACCCTTTGCCCTTGCGCGTGATCTTGAGCGCGGCGCCTTCGCGGTCCCGCTGCGTCAGCGGCACCAGCAGGCGGCCGCGCGGGCGGAGCGAAGCGAGCCAGAGCGGATGCGGATGCGGGAAGCCGGCATGCACGATGATGACATCGGCCGGCTCGCCGATATCGCGGCAACCGTCGCCGTTGACGACCTCGACATTCGAATAGGCGCGGAGATAAGTCGCGGCGCGCGATGCAAGACGTGCGTCGCATTCGATCGCCTCCACCCTGCCCTTCGGACCCACGATTTCCGACAGGATCGCCGAGAAATAGCCGAGCCCGCAGCCGATCTGGACCACGCGGTCCTTTTCACCGACGCCAAGCAGATCGATGAAGTACGCCCACAGGCTCGGCAAACCCGTGTCGAGCTTGCGGCGCGCGTCGATGGCGACCAGCACGTTGTCGTAGAGATGGATGGGATCGGCGTCGGGGGTCAGGCGGTAGCTCCGCGCGGCCTCGCTCTTGACGCGCCATGGCCCCTTCGCCAGAAAGTTTTCGCGCGGCACCGCCGCGAGTGCTTTCAGCAGGCGCGGCGAGCTAATTCGCTCTCGCTTTGCAATCAGCGCAACGTAACGTGCGCGCGCCGCTGACAGATCGGTCATTTCACCGGATCGGCCTGCGGACGAGCCGGCGTGTCGCCCCCGAGCTCGTGCACGAGCTGCATGGCCAGCTTGAGGTCCGGCGTCAGGAAGCCCTCGTTGAACTTGCCGACGATCGGCAGGAGCAGAAGGCTCGCATGTTCGCGCTTGCCTGATACGTGCGACAGCCGCGCCAGGCTGACCGCCGTTCTCAGCTCCCAGGACAACGCGCCCTGCTTGCGTGCCGTCTCGAGCGACAGGCCGAACAGATCTTCGGCCTCCTGCACCGAGACCGGATTGCCGTCCGACAAGGTAATCTCGCCCTGCAGGCGATAGACCTCGGCAAGATACGAGTGATCGCCGGTCCGTCTTGCGGTCGCAAGCGCCCCGTCCAGCGCGCGCAAGGCGGCGTCGCGCATGCCGACCTTGGCATAGGCTTCCGCGAGCAGGCATCGGAACCAGCAACCGGCGAGCCAGGAATCCATCGCCTCATACTCGTCGAGGCCGAAGCGCATCTGGCTGATGCCTTCATCGGCTTCACCGAGCTGCGCCAGCGCCCAGCCGCGCAGGATCGCAGCCTGCTGCTTCCAGTGCAGGAAATTGTGCTCGGTGGCGATGATCATGGCGCGGTTGGCATGATCCCGCGTGCCCTCGATATCACGCAAATGCTGGCAGAGATAAGCGCCGAACACCAGGGCGAAGGCGAGCGAGAAGGGATGGCGGATCTTCTCCGCGAGCGCAATCGCCTGCTCGCTGTGCTGGCGCGCCGCGTCGGGCTGGCCGAGGAACCAGAGGAGATAACCGAGATAGGACAGCGAGACGACGCCGGGATCGGTGCCGTGGCGCTCCATCAGGTCGGAATGCAGATCGGCGCTGTAGAGATCGATGCAGCGATGCAGATGATGCTGCGCGGCGGCGAAGCGCCCGCGATAGAGCATGGTCATTGCGATCGAGCGGTGTGCCTCGATCAGATAACCGGTCTGCTGCGCCGCCTCCTCGTTCAACCGCTCGCGCTTGGCGAATTTCAACAGCTCGACGCTGAGATCGTGCGCGCGGGTGAGATCAGCACGGATGAAATGGCAGACCCAGAGTCCGCGGGTGGCGGCAAAGGTCTTTTCGTCGTCATCGAGCTGCTGGCCGAGCTCGAGCGCGCGGATGTAGTTCTCCTCGACCTCCTGCACGGCGTAGCCCTTGGCGGCAATCAGCGCGTTGCCGAGCGCGATCCGCAGCTCGAGCTCCATTTCGTCGGCGCCCTGCATGCGGGTGTTGGCCTGCACGACACTCAAGCCACGGCGAAGATGGCCGATCGCCTCGAGATTGGCGCCGCTCTTGGCCGCCTGCTTGCCGGCCTTGAGCCAGAAGCTGGCGGCGCCCTCGCTCTGGCCGGACTCGGTGAGATGATGGGCGAGCAGCTCCGGCTCGCGCTCGGTCTTCTCCGGATACATCTCGGCCAGCACCTGGGCGATGCTGGCATGCAGCTTGCGCCGCTCGCTATGCAACAGGCTGTCATGCGCCGCGTTCTGGATCATCACGTGCTTGAAGGAGTAGAGCGCATCGGGCGGATGACCGCGGCGCATGATCAGACCGGCCTCTTCCAGATGTGTCAGCGCCGCCTCGATCTGCTCCGCCGGCGTGTTTGCGACCGCGTTCAGGGTCTCGTAGGAGAATTCGCGGCCGATGGTGGCGCCGATCTGCGCGATCCGCTTGAACGGCCCCATCCGATCGAGACGCGCCATCAGCGAGTCCGTCAAAGTCGCCGGGATCGCGAGCTGCCGCCACGGGCCCGACAGCACGTAGCGCCCATGCCGCTCGGTCAGGAGGTTGGATTCGAGAACGGTCTTGGTCAATTCCTCGAGGAACAGCGGCACGCCGTCGGTCTTGACGATGATCTCCTCGACGACCTCCTTCGGCAACTCGCGCCCCGCGACGCGCTCGACCAGCGTCGTGCGCAGCGGCCGGCTCAACCGGTTCAGCACCAGCGTGGTGATGTGCGAATGCGCATTCCAGCTCGGCTGGAATTCGGACCGCGCGGTGATGATGGCCAGGATTGGCCGGTTTTGCACCCGGTCAACCAGAAGGTCGACCACCTCGCGGGAGGTCGGATCGATCCAGTGCAGATCCTCGAAGACCATCACCAGCGGCATCTCGCGTGCGAGCCCGAGAAAGTGATTGACCAGCGCCGCGGTGGTCGCGTCCTTCTGTTGCTGCGGCGACAGGTCGAGCGGCGGATAGCGCTCTCCGGTCGGGATCGACAACAGCGCGGCAAACAGCGGCGCCACTTGCTCGACATCACCGTGGGCGGCGGCAATCGCCGTCTCCAGGTCCGTCAACGACAGCGCGGACGCATCCTCGCGGTCGAGGCCGAGCGCGAATTTGAGCTGCTCGACGAACGGATAGAATGCAGTGGAGATGTAATAAGGCGAGCACTGGAACGAGACCTGTCCGTGCCGGTCACCTGAGATCCGCTCAAAAATCTCCTGAATGATGCGCGACTTGCCGATGCCGGGCTCGCCGAACTTGACGACAACCTGACCATCGCCTCCCTTGATCTGCTCCCAGCGTCCCATCAGGAGCGCAATCTCCTCCTCGCGGTTGACGAGCGGGGTCAGCCGCGTGCCCATCGCGGCGGCGAAGCGGGTCTCCACGCGCGTCGCGCGCACGACGTGCCAGGCCTGGGTCTTTTCCGAGATGCCCTTCAACGTTTGGGCGCCGAGATTGCGGTAATCGAACTTGCCCTTCAGCAGCGATTGCGTCGAGGCGGAGATCACCACGCCGTTGGGCGGCGCCAGCGCCTGCAGGCGCGCGGCAAGATTGACAGTCTCGCCGACCGCGGAATCGCGCTCCTCGGTGCCCTGGCCGACGAGGTCGCCGACCACGACGAGGCCGGTCGCTATGCCGATGCGGACGGCCGGCGCATGGCTGAGCGCACCGCGCGGCTCGATCGCGCGCGCGGTCGACAGCACCCGTACGATCTCGAGACCGGCGCGCACCGAGCGCTCGGCATCGTCCTCATGCGCGGTCGGGTAGCCGAAATAGACCAGAATGCCGTCCCCGACGAAGCGGGCGGCATAGCCTTCGTAATGCTTGACCACGCGCACGCAGGTCTCGCGGAAGCTCGCGATCATGTCGCGCACGTCTTCGGGGTCGAACTGGGCGGAGAGCGCGGTGGAATCCACCATGTCACAGAACATGGTGGTGAGCTGACGCCGTTCTGCGCCGACCTCCGTGCGGGCAGGCTGTCGCGCGAGCTCAGCCGGTGCCTCCGCCGACTCGGCCGGGAACAGCGCAGCCGTCGCGCGCTGCAGCCGCTTGCGATCGCCGAGCGGCAGCCCGAGCTCGGCAAGGTCGGCCTCCGTCAGGTCACCCATGACGTCGAGATCGAGCCGGTGCTGCGCGAACAGATCGGTGTAGTGACCAAGACCGATGCCTTCGAGCCAGCGCTTCAACCCGACGTCTGTCCCCGGCTCGTTCTCCAGCATGGTGATTCCACCCCGACACTCCCTCCGCCGAAGGGCTTAAAGGTCCCTCAACCACAGATTTTGGGACCTAAACTTCACCTCAGACTGGACGCGTTCCCTAACTCCAGCGAAGAATAGCCCAATCGGATCAAAAGGGAATGGCATTGTCGGGCATTGCATCCGGAGCGGGAGAGATATCTACCGCAGACGCCAATGGCTTGGCCGATATCGGCGGCCTGCTCGCCTTTCATGCGCGAACGACCCCGGCAGCGCCTGCCCTGCTCGCGCCCGGACGTCCGCCGCTGACCTACGGCGCGCTCGGCGCCACGATCGAGCACCTGCTCCGCACGCTGCGTGGCCTCGGCATTGCACCTGCCGACCGGGTTGCTGTTGCGCTGCCACGCGGCGCCGACAGCGCGCTGGCCCTGATCGCGGTGGCGTCAAGCTGCGCTTGCGTCCCCCTCAACCCCGATCTGACGGCGGATGAGCTGCAACGCTATTTCAGCGAGATGAAGCTGACCGCACTCGTGACGCGGGCCGACATGAACTCGCCGAGCCGTGACGTCGCCAGGGCGCTCGATATCGCGGTGATCGACTTCGTGCCCGGACCGGGAGCGGATCTCGGCGGCTGCGAATTCATCGGCCCGCCGGTCGGCCCGGCCTGCAAGAACGGCGCCGCACGCGCCGAGGATGATGCGTTCCTCCTGCTGACGTCGGGCACGGCGGCACGGCCGAAAATGGTGCCGCTGACACATCGCAATGTGTGTCTCTCCGCGCAAAATGCCGGCCGCGCATTGTCGCTCGCTGCGCAGGATCGGCTGCTCAATGCCCTGCCGCTGTTTCACGCCCATGGCCTGATTTCCGGTCTGCTGACAGCGCTCGTGGCGGGCTCGAGCGTGATTGTGACCGGCGGCTTCGACGCGCCATCCTTCTTCGGCTGGATGCGGGATCTGCAACCGACCTGGTACACCGCGGTGCCGACCATTCATCGCGCGCTGCTGACCGCCGCGGAAGCCAGCCCCGAACTCGTCCGCTCGTCGTCGCTGCGTGTGATCCGCTCGGCCTCATCCTCGCTCGCGCCCGCCATCCTCAACGGATTGGAGGCGACCTTTGGCGTGCCAGTGCTCGAGACTTACGGCATGACGGAGGCGGCATCGCAGATCGCCGCCAATCCGTCCGAATTGCGCAAGATCGGCTCGGTCGGCCGCGCCGCCGGTCCCGAGATCGCGATCATGGACGAGACCGGCCGCAAACTGGCGAGCGGCAAACGCGGCGAGATCATGCTGCGCGGACCGAATATGAGTCGCGGCTATTATAATGACGAAGCGGCGACACAGGCCGCCTTCCGCGACGGCTGGTTCAGGACCGGCGATCTCGGCTATCTCGATGCCGACGGCTATCTCTTCATCGTCGGCCGCATCAAGGACGTCATCAACCGCGGCGGCCAGAAGGTCTCGCCGCTGGAGGTGGAGGAGGCGTTGCTGGCCCATCCGGCGGTGCTGGAGGCAGGCGTCTTCGCTGTCCCCCACACAAAGCTCGGCGAGAACGTCGCCGCCGTCGTGGTGCTGCGGGACAATTCCGAGGCGACGTCCGACCAGTTGCGCCAGTTCGTGCGCAAACGGCTTGCCGCCTACAAGGTGCCGAGCCTGATCCGCAGCGTGACGGCGCTACCGAAAGGCGCCAGCGGCAAGGTCAAGCGCAATGCGCTGGCCGAGCTGATTTCGGCCTCCCATGATGACGACGAGACACAACTGCCGCGCAACGCCCTGGAGACCCAGCTCGCGGAGATCTGGGCCAGCCTGCTTGATTTGCCACAGGTCGGAATCGATCAGGACGTGTTTGCGCTGGGCGCGGATTCGCTCGCGGTCACGCAGATGCGCTCGCGCCTGCGCGAACGCTTCAACGTCGACTTCTCCTTTGAGCACATCTTTGATTGCACCACGGTCGGCGCCCTTGCGGCCCGGATCGAGACCACGGCGCATCGCGATGCGATGATGCCGGCGTGGCGCCCGCAGGCTTCCGAAGCAGACGCGCCGCTGTCGTTCCAGCAACAGCGGATGTATGTCCTCTCGCGGCTCGATCCGACCCGTTACAATTATAATGTCGTTGAGGTCGCGCTGCTCAAGGGCGGGGTCGACATCGCTGCGCTTCAGACGAGCCTCGCGTCAATTTGCCAGCGCCATGAAGCGCTGCGCTCGGTCTTCGTCGAACGCGAAGGCGAGCCCGTGCAACGTGTGCTTCGAAGGGCACCGCGGTTCGAGCGGATCAAGCTGAAGCCTTGCCCTGCGCAGCGACGGGCTGCGGTCGTCAGGCGCGAGGCGCTGAAGCTTGCGCAGTATCCGTTTGATCTTGCCCGCGAGCCACCGCTGAAGGTCACACTGCTCTCGTTCGACAAATCCAGCCATGCGCTGGTGGTCAACGTCCATCACCTCGTCACCGACGGCTGGTCGCAGCGGCTGTTTTGGGAGGCGCTCGCCGCCGGATATTCCGCCGCGCGCAAGGATGGCACGTCAGCGCTGCCCTCAACCGGCTTCCAATATCGTGACTTTGCGCGCTGGCAGCAGAACTGGGCGCAGACGCCGGCGGCGAAGGAGCAGCTCGATTATTGGCGGACACAGCTCGACGGCATCACCACGCTGCCGCTGCGGCCCGACCGGCCGCGGCCCGACGTCTGGAGCGGTCACGGCGCCCGTCATTATTTCGAATTCTCCAAGGGCCTTTCGGCTGACATTCGCGCGCTGAGCCAGCACCAGGGCGTCACGCCCTTCATGACCCTGCTCGCGGTGTTTCAGTGCCTGTTGTTCCGCCACACCGGACATGAGGATGTCGCGACCGGCTCCCTGATCGCGAATCGCAACCAGATCGAAAGCGAGCGCCTGATCGGGCTGTTTGCCAACACACTGATCCTGCGCAACGATTTCGGCGGCGACCCAACCTTCGGCGAGATGCTGCGGCGGGTTCGCCAGGTCACCCTCGACGCCTATCGCAACCAGGACCTTCCGATCGAAGAGGTCCTTCGTGCGTTGCAGATCGCGCGAAGGAGCGACGGCAATCCGCTGTTCCGCATCATGTTCATCCTCCAGAACGCTTCGATCGAGGCCGCGCGCTTCCCGGGCCTGTCGTCGCGCCGGTTGGAAATCGACCCTGAAGTCGCGCGCTTCGACATCACACTCGAACTGGTCGAGGCCGAGGGCCGCTTCACCGGCTTCTTCGAATACGCCACTGATCTGTTCGACGCAGGCACGATCGAGGGCATGGCGGATCAGTTCAAGACGCTGCTCAAAGCGGTGATCGCCAATCCTGAGCAGCGCATCTTGCGCCTGCCACTGCTGACGGACGCGGAACGCCGCCGGTTGCTGACCAAGGGCACGACGGCCAATTTCGCGGCGCGCGGCAATCCCTGCGATCGCTTCGAGCGGCAGGCGAAGAAGACGCCGAATGCGGTAGCGATATCCGATGGAGATCAGTCCCTGAGCTATCGCGAGCTGGCCCGCCGCAGCCAGGCTGTCGCGCGCTGGCTCACCCGCGAGGGTATCGGCGCCGAGAGCGTGGTCGCCTTGCTCGCGGCGCGTGGGCCCAACCTGCTCGCCGCGATGATTGGCGTGCAGCGCGCGGGCGCGGCCTTCCTGAACCTCGATCCCGAGCAGCCGCCGGCGCGGCTCGCGACCATCCTCGGATCAAGCTGCGCAAGTGTTCTGCTGACGGGGCGCGCGCAATCCGCCATGGTCGACTCGCTGGTCGAACCTCTGATCGCACGCATCCGGGTGGCGGAGCTCGGGGACGCGATCGCGCTGAACTCGACCAAGCCGGCACGCCCGGCGCGGCGCACAAGCAGGAGCCTTGCCTACCTCATCTATACTTCAGGCTCTTCCGGTGCATCGAAGGGCGTCATGATCGAGCAGCGCGGGCTGTCGAACCATCTGGCGTCGCTGATCTCCGAGCTGGGCCTCACAAGCAAAGACGTGATCGCCCAGACCGCACCGCAGAGTTTTGTGATCTCGGTCTGGCAGTTACTCGCCGGTCCCATGACGGGCGCGCGGGTCCATGTCTGTGGGCATGCAATCGTGCAGGACCCGGCGCTGCTGGCGCGCGAGATCGAACGCGAAGGCATCACTGTGCTGGAGATCGTTCCTTCGCTGCTGCGGGTGATCCTCGAACGAATGGACGAGGCCGCGATACAGCGCGCCTTTTCAAGACTGCGACTGCTGATCTCGACCGGTGAGCCGCTGCCGGTTGATCTCTGCCGCGCATGGTTCGCCCACTGCCCAAAGGTGCCGCTGATCAACGCCTATGGCGCCTCGGAATGTTCGGATGACGTCTCGCTGCACCGGTTGACCAAGGCACCCGACACGGTGACGACCAATGTTCCGGTCGGCGCGCCGCTGCCCAACACCCAGCTCTACGTGCTCGACCCGAATCTGGAGCCGCAGCCGATCGGCGTGGTCGGCGAGCTCTGCGTCGGCGGCGCCGGGGTCGGCCGCGGCTATGTCAACGATCCCGCACAGAGCCGGGAGCGCTTCATCCCCGATCCGTTCGCGCGCCAGGAGAGTGGCCGGCTGTACCGCACCGGCGACCTCGCTCGCCGCCGCGCCGACGGAACGATCGAATGCCTCGGCCGCGCCGACCTTCAGGTCAAGGTCCGCGGTTATCGCATCGAGCTCAAGGAGATCGAGGCAGCACTTGGCGATCACGCCAGCGTGCGCGCCGGCATCGTCGAGCCGCGCCGCGACGCCAATGGCGATGTCAGGCTGATCGCCCATGTCGTCGCCAAATCAGACAGCCAGATCAGCGCCAGCGCGCTACGCGATTTCCTCAAGAACCGGCTGCCAGGCCATGCGATCCCTTCCGCATTCCTGTTCCTGGATCAGATCCCGCTTAACGCCCATGGCAAGCTCGATCGCTCCGCCCTGCTTGCACCTGCGCAACAAGAGGCCGCCGGGACGGAAGCCACCGTACCGGCCCGCCGCTTCACCGAAAAGGTTCTGTCCGACATCTGGATCGACCTGCTGAAGGTCGAGAGCCTCGGTGTCACCGACAATTTCTTCGACCTCGGCGGCCATTCGCTGCTGGCGGGCCAGACGATGGCGCGCGTGGCGCGTGCGCTCGGGGTCTCGCTGCCGATCAAGAGCATCTTCGAGGCGCCGACGATCGAGGAACTCGCCCGCCGGGTCGACGAGGCCGTTGCAACGAAGCCGCAAAAACCTGCAGCGGGCGTACCCCGCCTTGCCCATAACGCACCTCCCACGCTGTCGATCGCACAGGATCAGATGATGCGGATCGAGCAGAACCTGCCCGATCTGCCGTTGTTCAACCTGCCGTTCGCCTTCCACCTCGAGGGCCGGATTGATCCGCACCTCCTGGCGCAGGCCATCGACGACATCGTGCGCCGCCACGATTCGTTGCGGACGGCGTTCGGCTGGGATGGTGACCAGCCGATCAACCGGGTCATCGCGCCCGCCGCGCTCGGTCCGGTGCTCACCGTCGAGACCATTGGCGACGGACGGCCCCACGACAACAAGCGACGCAAGGCGCTCGAGCTGAGGAAGATCGAACTCCTGATCGCGCAGGAGGCCTATACCCCTGTGAACACCGCCCGGGCGCCGCTCCTGCGGGCGCGGCTGCTGCGGCTTCACGCCGAGGATCACATCCTGCTGTTGACGCTGCATCATGCCATCGCCGATGGCTGGTCGATCGGCGTGCTGTTCGAGGAATTGTCGAGCCGCTACGCGGCGCTGGCGGGCCATCCGTCAGCGCCTTTGCTGCAGGTGCCGCTCGCTTTCTCGGATGTCGCACGCTGGCAGCGCTGGTGGTGCGGCACCGATGCAGCCCGCCGTCAGACTGACGACTGGACCGAGAATTTGCGCGGCGCAACTCCCTCGTTTGACGGTGAAGCACGGCCGGGCGCGTCGACCGGCCATCATCCGCTCAGTCTCGAGCGCGACCTCGTCACCCGGCTCACGGCGTATGCGCGCCAGCACAACGCCACGCTGTTCATGTGTCTGCTCACCGGCCTGAAGGCGCTGCTGCTGGCGCGGACCGGGCGCACCGACATTTCGGTCGCCACCGCCATGGCCAACCGCGCCCAGCCGGACACCGAGCGAATCGTCGGTTCGTTCGAGAACACCGTGATCGTCCGCAGCCAAATCACGCCGGATCTGTCGTTCACGGAGGCCTTGGCCCGGGTGCGCCAAAGCGTGCTCGACGCCCATGCGCGGCAAGAGCTGCCGTTCAACATCCTGGCCGACCATCTGGAGCAGGAGGGCATCGACCCTGCGTCGCTGCTCCAGGTCTATTTCACGCTGCAGAATCCGCTGCGCCAGCCGCTCGACCTGCCTGATGTCACGGTGCAATCGATCGGAAACGTCGCGCGCGAGGGTCAGCCTGTGCTTCCCATCGACCAGACCTGGCTGTCGCTGATGCTCAAGGAGCGCCCGACCGGAATCACCGGTTCATGCAATTTCAAACGCGACCTGCTCGACGGCGGCATGGTCGGCGCGTGGATGGACGATCTCGTCGCACTGCTGGTGGTCGCCGTTGCCCGACCCGATACCACGCTCGAGCGATTGCTCGTGCGCAAGGCGGCATGAAAGGCCGTCCACTCCAGGTGAACAAGATTTCACGCCAAAGCTGTGAATGAACAAGTTGCATCTTGATTATTTGGCGCCAGCGCGCAAGATTATTCTCGCGTTTTGATTTGGACTGATTTCAACCGGGGGAGTGTTATGAGTTTCATCAAATTTACCAAGGGTACCTCGCTGAGCGACAAGGACCGCAAGTCCTTGCAGAAGCTGCTGACCGACGAGAAGAAGAAGCTTCAGTCGGCACTCAAGGACGTCGACACCAGCCTTTCGATGCTGGGCGGCAAAAAGGCCAAGAAGAAGAAAAAGTAAGATTTGTCGGCCGACACGCCGCGCGAATCTTCCATTTCATTTCGAAATTTGGGCCGCTCGCTTGTCGAGTTGGGGTCTCGCACAAGCTTGTCGCTGCAAACCGGCCGGCACTCGACAAGAATTTGCCCGGGTGGACCGCCAAGAGCGGTTCGCTCGGTTGCTTTGTGCTCGATTGATTTTTCGGTCAGGGTCGGATTTGGTCTCCGCCTTGACGCAATGGGCCGATTTGATGCCAGACGACCGCATTGAAGTGTTTATCGGACTGATCGAGAGCATCGACACGGCGGCCGGCGCCCTTCGCGCCACCCGCAACGCCTGGCCACTCCAGGAAGCGGCGGAATGAGTCCGGCGCGGCTGCGCGTCTTTCCTGCGATCTCGCGTAACCGCGATCCAAAGACATATGTCGCCGAACTGATGCGGGTCGCGGAGTTCGCCGACCGCGAGGGCTTCGAAGGTATTTTGCTGTTTGAAGGCAACGACGTCTTCGTCGAGCCGTGGGCCATGGCCCAGCACATCATGGCGGCGACCGAGCGAAGCTCGCCGCTGATCGCGGTCAATCCGGTCTACATGCATCCGTTCACGGCGGCGAAGTTCGTCTCGTCCTTTGCACAGCTCTACGGCCGCAAGATCTATCTCAACATGATCACGGGGACCGCCATCAGCGATTTGCAGGGCTTGGGTGACGAGCAGTCGCATGCCGACCGCTATGTCAGGCTCGGCGAATTCGTTGCGCTGATGCGCCAATTGCTCGCCAGCCCGCGGCCGGTCAATGCCGAGGGCCGGTTTTATCGCGCCAGCAATCTGCAACTCCGGCCGCGGCTGCCGACCGAGCTGATGCCGGAATTCTTGATTGCGGGCCAGTCGGAGGCAGCGCAACGCGTTGCAGAGGACACCGGCTGCATCAAGATGCAGATGCTGCCGCCCGACCTCGATCGCGGTCTCAACGCATCAGGAATGAATTTTGGCATCTTCGCGCGCGAGAGCGGCGACGAGGCGCGACGGGCCGCGAAGGCGCGCTTCCGCGATAATCCTGACGATCGCGAGCTGCTTGCACTCACGGTGCAGAACTCGGATTCCGTCTGGAAACGGCGGCTGTATGACGGCCAGAGCGGTGAGCTCGCCGCCAACGGCTATTGGCTGCTGCCCTATCTCACCTTCCAGGCCGATTGCCCCTATCTCGTCGGCAGCTATGCCGAGATCGGTACGAAGCTGAAGGAATTTGCGGCGAACGGCCTGACCACCATCATGCTCGACATGGTCGCGGATGAGACCGAGATGCAGCACGTCTGCAAGGCGCTGAAAACAAGCGGGATGTTTTGATCCGCAATGACGAAGTGTGAAGCTACTTCACCGCGCCTCTTCGAATCCTGCCAACACAGAAGTGAGGTTGGCGCCGAGAATATCCGAGAGATAACCACCCTCCTGCACGAACACGGTCGGCAGGCCCATCTTCGCGATGGCCTGGCCGATGCGGCGGAAGCCGGGCGTGGTGACGGCGAGACCCTTGAGCGGATCGTGCTCGGAGGCATCGAGGCCGAGCGCGATCACGAGCGCACCGGGCGCAAAGGATTCGATCGCCCTGCGCGCGACGTCCATCGCCTGGATGTAGCCGTCATCGCCGGTTCCGATCGGCAGCGGAATGTTGAGATTGGCGCCGAGGCCGGGGCCCTCGCCGCGCTCATGCGCGTAGCCCCACACGTAGGGATAATAGGCCATCGGATCGGCATGGATCGAGACCGTGTAGACATCGGGCCGTGCGTAGAAGATGCCTTGCGTACCATTGCCGTGGTGAACATCGACGTCGAGGATGACGACGCGCTCGTGCCTGAGCCGCAGATGCGCCGCCGCGATCGCGCTGTTGTTGAGGAAGCAGAAGCCGCCGGCCATGTCGCGGTAGGCGTGATGGCCGGGCGGGCGGCAGAGTGCGTAGGTCGCGTCCTCGCCGTCCATCACCATCTGCGCCGCAGTGACCGCAACGTCGGTCGCGGCACATGCGGCGGCCCAGGTGCCGGGACCAATCGGCGCTGCGGTATCGGCAGTGTGCCAGCCGAGCTTGCCGACAATGTGGGTCGGATAGGTCGCGGCATGGCGCACCGGATGGATGTTGCCGATCATCTCAGGACCGGAATCGCCAAGCGCCGTCCAGGCATCCCAGGCTTCGCTCAGGAACGACAAATACTCCGGACTGTGAATGCGCGCGCGCGGGCCCTGGCCGAATGTGGCCGGCTCGACCAAATGATGCTTGCCATCCTTCAACCCCTTGAGCAGGCGATCGGCGCGCTCGGGCTGCTCGGTGGTACGCTTGACGACGCCGCGAACCAGAAAGAATTGCGGATCGTGGCTGCGGTGCAGTTCGGTATGGACGGCCTTCACTCGAAAACTCCGTGCTCTTCAACAGCGCTACAGAGTTCTTGATCCCTGCCGCGTCCGGATGCAAGCAAGAAGAATGCTGGCCTGTCTGCGCCGAGGGCAGATCGCCTTTGACCTGCTCAGCAACGCCCACGCTGAAGACAGTGCTCACGCCCTTGCTGATCGGTCCGGAAGGATTCGATGAAGCCGCCCTGGCGCTGGGTCACGAAGACGGTCTTGCCGTCGCTGCCGCCGAAGGCGAGGTTGGTCGGCTCCTTCGCCTTCAACGCGATCTCGCGCTCGACTGCGCCATTGGGCTTCATCAGCGCGATCGTGCCCTTGAGAATGCGTGCGATGTAGAGGCGGCCGGCGATGTCGGTGCGCAGGCCGTCGATGGTGTCGGGCTGGAACGCCTTGACTAGCCTTGCGTCAGCGAGATCGTTGCCGCGGATCGCGTAGGACCAGATCTGGCCGTTGCTGGATTCACCGACATAGAGCGTCTTGCCGTCGGGGCTGAGATCGATGCCGTTGGTGGTGCCCATCGCGCGCGGTGCCGGCATGATTTGTCCCTGCACCGATCCGTCCGCAGCTTTCGCTATCCGCCAGATGTGACCTTCGCGGCCCTTCCAGTTCGGATCGCTCGCATAGATCGTGCCGTCGCGGGCGATGGTGATGTCGTTGGGCTGGTTCATCTCGTCGGAGTGAAACCAGACGCTGGGCTCTGTTGCGCCTTTCGGAATCGCGAAGATGTTATGCTTCTTGTAGTCGGCGATGTACATCGTGCCGCCGCGATCGAACCGGATGGCATTTCCCACACTGCCCTCGGGAAGCGCTGTGAAGGCTTCGGACGCGTCCCCTCCCGCGGGCAGCCTGCCGATCGTGCCGGGCTTGCCGAAATTGACGACGAAGAGATTACCGTCGAGATCGGCGGCCGGCCCTTCGATGCCGTGCGTATATTCGTCGGCGGGCGTGACCTGCACGCTTTCGAACAGCTTCGTCTCGGCTGCAAGGAGCGGCGTCGCGGCGATCAGCAGAAGGCTACTGCACAGGCACCAGAAATTCCTGCCGGATGTAATAGCCATCGTCGTCGCTGCAGTCGCCATTCAAATAAGGATCGGCCGGCCGGAAGAATCGGCTGAAGCCCGGCCTGTCTACAGCGTTCCTTTGTGTCACGACAACGACCTTGGCAGCCGGTATTTCGCCGCATTCCTTGTTCGTCTTGCTGAAGAACTTGCGCTGCGGCAGACCAAGCTTGATCCGCATCGGCGTGCCCGGAACCATCTTCGCAACGAACAGATCAACCGTATTGAGCAGCGCCGCGTAGCCCGGCTCGGCCTTCGGCAGGCCCTCGCCGCCCGGCGGCATCAGCTTTTCGGCACCAATGCCGCGCAGCCGTGTGCGCAGCCTGCCGGAGGTGGGATCGCCCGGATAAATCCAGCCGTCCTGCGACAGCATGAACCTCAGCACGGTCGCGTCCTTGTCGGCGTCCGATTGTCCTGCCTTCAGGCCAAAATCGGAGTGGCAGCCGGCGCAGTGCTTTTCGACGAGATTTTTGCGCAGCGTGGTGAGCCGGATCTTGTTCAGCGCGTCCCTGGCGACGAAGGAGGCCAGTTGATCGATCAGCGCCTGACTGCGCGTATCGCAGGGCAGCGGCGGCGGTGGATCGCCGGCGGCGCGATCGATTCGGATGATCGTCTGGTTCTTGTCCTCGACCAGCCAGATCGCACCGTCCTCCGCGACCGTCATGCCGACCGGCGCGCCTTGCGGCCGCGCACCATTGACGCGATGCCAGCCCGCGATCAGCTCATCAAACGGCGCAGCAGCGACATCGCCGGCATCAGCCTGAAAATTGTGACTCGGGTCGGCCGCGCAACTGACGTGGTAACGCACGGGCGGCGGAGCCGGCTTCGGGAAGCCGTGATCGTCGACATCGTAGATCAGCACACGGCTGCCGGTCGGGCGATAGCCGTGCAAGCCGACCAGGAGCTTGCCCTCCAGCTCCGGAAACTTTGCGCCGTGATAATAGAGCATCGCGAGCGGCGCACCGTGCGGCGGCAGCAGCGAGAACGGCGGCTTGTAGAGCGCGTTGCTCGCGCAAAGCGATTTGTAGGCGCCCGATTGCAGCACGAGCCTGAACTCGGGGCTCGGCGTCGACAGATCGTAACAATAGGGCCAGCCATAGTGCCTGCCCTGCTCGATCGCGTTGATCTCCTCGTTCGGCTTGAAGATGTCGGGCAGATCGCGGCCGTTCTCGCCTTGCAGGAAGGCATAGCCGGCATCGGGAAAATTCGGATGCAGCGCCAGCGCCATCGAGTTGCGCAGGCCGCGCGCATAGACGATGTGCGGCGGGTCGGGATCCTTCGGGGTCAGCGCCGGGAAAACCCCGCCTGACGGCGGCGTGAACAGCCAGATCGCGGCCATTGCGGAGGCGCCTTCGGCCGGCGCGCAGGGTTTTGTGATCGGCGCCGGCGAGATGCAGTCGTCGCTGTGGGCGCCGATATTGACGAACAGCCGCCCGCTCTTGTCGAACACAAACTGCTTCAGCGGATGTGCGGCCTCGTCGAGCTTCGTTCCGTCCGGCAGCGTGATGCGCCGGCCCGGCATGTGACGGACGATGGTCTCGACCGTGCTGCGCGGATTGTCCGCGAGCGGATCGAAGCGGAAGATGCTCTCCGCCGTCGAGGCGTAGAGCTTCTTGTCCGGGCCGATCACGAGGCCGAACGGATATTCGACCCCGGTCAGGAGTTCTCTCAAGCGCTGGCCACTGGCGGCGTGGGGATCGAGCAGCAGCAGGCGGCCATCGGCGTGACCCCAGCCGCCCATGTCGGCCACGACGAACAGATCGCGACCGGGCACCTGGACGATCGACCGCGGGAATTTCAGATGATCTTCCTCGCTGGCGACAAGGCCGGCGCAGAAGCCCGCCTTCATGTCGATCTGGACTTTTGGAAAGGCGAGATCGCCGCTGCCGCAGCTTTCGGACCCTATCGTGTAGCCGCTTTTCTTCACCGGTTCGGACGCGGCCAGCGAGACGATACCGAGCAGAGCTGCGGCGAAGGCAGCGAAACCTGCGCACAGGCTTCGGCGTCCATCCTGCAGTGTGAGATGATTCACAGCGGCCTCCCCGGCTTTCGGGCGAGGGTTGTTCCATGCTGTGCAGGCGCCGTCCAGTTGAACATCACCCCCCTGTGATCAAACCCGCAGGGCTCTTCGTGCCGACCAATCCCCGTAGATTCCCTTACCGGGCTCGTCCCGAATATTTCGCGAATAGTTCGGGTGGTATCTATTTGCCGTCCCGACCGCCCCACAGGAGGCGCATATGGTCCAGGTCTTTTTTCACTGTTCGAACACCGACGGAACGCTGATCGATCGCAATGGGGCCGCAGTCGCCAGCCTGACCGAGGCGCGCGACCGCGCTGCCCAGATCATGAATTCCATGATTCAGACGCCCGGCGCTGAAGACTGGCGCGACTGGGTGATCCATGTCAGCGGCTCCGACGGCGAGGACCTTTTCGATCTCCCCTTCACCGCCATGCTCGGCAAGCCCCATTGAGGTGATGCCATGCTGTTCTCTTCATTGAGCCTGCTCCGCCAGCCCCTCACCTTCGTTGCCACCAAATGGCAGAAGCTGGTGCAAATCGCCGGCAACCCCTACCGCCCCGAGCTGCATTACATGCGCGGCCCCGGCCCGAAATGGCACGCCAAATATCAGGCCAGCCGGCTGAACCGCGGGCTCTGAGTCCCGCGGCTTCGCCGCTCTCCTGCTGAGCTTCGTCTCTTCGTCGTCATGGCCGGGCTCGCCCCGGCCATTCGAGTTTTGGGGCGGCAAGACGTGGATGCCCGGGTCAAGCCCGGGCATGACGAGTTCGAGGAAGCGTGCCCTACCTCACTTACCCGTAAACTTCGCCTTGCGCTTCTCGACGAAGGCATTCCGGCCCTCGACGGCGTCAACGCTCGTGCGGATGGTGGCCTGAAGCTCGATCTCGCGGCGGAACTGGGCCTCGTAGCTGGTATGCTCACTCTCCTCGACGAGTGCGCGGGTCGCGACCAAAGCGCGGGTTGGGCCATCGGCGAGGCGACGTGCCAGCACAAGGGCCTCCTCCATCAGCTTCGCATCGTCGACGACCTGCCGCACCAGGCCGATCTCCCGGGCGCGTTCGGCCGTCAGCGGCTCGTTCAACAGCATCAGTTCAAGTGCCCGCTGCCGGCCGATCAGCCTCGGCAACAGCCAGGTCGAGCCGAGATCCGGCACCAGCGCGATGCGGCTGAACACCTGGATGAAACTCGCCGACCGCGCCGCAACAATAATGTCGCCGGCCATTGCCAGGCTGAAGCCGCCACCGGCCGCGACGCCGTTGACGGCGACGACGACAGGCACGCGACATTCACGCAACGCCCTGAAGGCGGGCCAATAGAAGCGCATGACGCCGGTCGCGATGTCCTCGCCGAGCGCTCCTGCTGCCTTCAAATTCTGTCCTGAGCAAAATCCACGTCCGGCGCCGGTGAGGATGAGAGCGCGAACCTCCGCATCTCCCGTCATCTCGGCGACCGCGGTTGCGAGCGCGCCGAGCAGGTCCGGCGTCATCGCATTCAGGCTTTCCGGCTCGTCGAGCGTCAAAATGCCGACCGCGCCATCCCGCGCCTGTTTCACACCTGCCATGTCGCGCCTCCCTTTCGATGTTCTCGTTGACGGCAATGTGCCATTCTTCGCGCACTCCGCCAATTGCGGGGCGGGTCCGCGCAACGAAGCCAAAACAAGCACAAGCGACATCATGCCTCATCAGTTCAGCCTCAACCAAACTGTCCGCAAACCCGCCGTCACATCCAAGGGCGGCATCATCGCTTCGCAATCGCGGCGCGCGGCCGAGGTGGGAGCGCAGGTGCTCGCGGCCGGTGGCGACTGCGTCGACGCGATCGTCGCCACCACGTTTGCGCTGAATGTGCTCGAGCCCTGGAACAGCGGCATCGGCGGCGGCGGCGCGATGGTGCTCTACCGCGCCAAGGAAAATCGCTATGAGGTGATCGACTACGGCATGTGCGCGCCGCGGAGCCTGCGCGTATCGGACTATCCGCTCAGCGGCGAAGGGGCAGCTTCCGATTTGTTTCCCTGGTCGCGGGTGACGGACGACCGCAACATCCACGGCCCCGGCGCGATCGCCGTGCCCGGCGTCGTCGCCGGCATGGAGGAGGCGCATCGCCGCTACGCCAAAATGCCGTGGAAGGATCTGGTCGCGCCATCAGCCGGGCTCGCCGGCGAAGGCCTGCTGGTCGATTGGTGGACCGCGCTGACAATCACGGCCTCGGCGGCCGATCTCCGGCGCTACCCCGCAAGCGCAGCGGCATTCCTGAAGGACGGGCTGGCGCCGAGCCCGCCATGGGGAATCAAATCCGAAGTGCGGCTGCCACAGGACGCACTCAAGGCGACGCTGTCGCACCTCGCCGAAGCCGGCCCGCGCGATTTCTACCAGGGCGATCTCGCCAGGAGCATCGCATCCGACATCAGGACTGACGGCGGCTCGCTGGCGGTCGAGGACCTCGCCGCATTCCGCGCGCACCTGCGCGAGCCGCTGGCGACCCCCTATCGCGACGGCAAGGTGTATGCGACGCCGGAGCTCACGGCCGGACCGACCATGGCGCATGCGCTGCGCCTGTTGCAGCAGAGCCTGAAGCCTGCGAGCACGCCCGATGCGGCTGCCTATGTGGAATATGCGCTCGCCGTGCAGGCGGCCTTCCGCGAGCGGCTCAAGGACATGGGCGATGCGGACGGCAAGCGCTCGCTCGGCGCCGAATACCTCGCGCCCGCCTGCACCACGCATTTCTCCGTGGTCGACCGCCACGGCAACATCGCCGCGGTGACGCAGACGCTGCTCTCGTCGTTCGGCTCGAAATACGTGACGCCGCACACGGGCATCACCATGAACAACGGCATCATGTGGTTCGACCCGACGCCGGGCACCACCAACTCGCTCGCGCCCGGCAAGCGCTGCCTCTGCAACTACACGCCCGTCATCGCAGAGATCAACGACGGCAAGCGCCTCGCGGCCGGCGCCTCCGGGGGCCGCCGCATCCTGCCGTCGGTGATGCAGCTCATCTCTTTCGCGATGGACTATGGCATGGACCTCGACGCCGCCATTCACCAGCCCCGCATCGACGCCAGCGAGGGCGCGATTGTGATCGGCGACAGCAGACTGCCTGCGGAGATACGCAAGACGCTCGCGGCGCGCTTCGACTTTGAGGAAAGCCGGGTGCAGGCTCTGCCGCAGAAATTCGCCTGCCCGAGCGTCGTGATGCGCGACGGCGACGTCAATTCGGGCGCGGTCGATATCTTCCAGCCCTGGGCCGATGCGGTAGCGGAGGGCTGAGGCTAGATCCCCAGCCGGTCGCGAACGCGGCCGGCGATCACCGCCGTCGTCACCCCCACGGGCCAGAACGCGTGCATCGGGATCGGATTGATTCCGGTGACGGGCATGTCGATCTCCGCCTTGGCGCCGCCGATCAGCCGGCGCGCGAGCTGTGCGCCCATTGCGGTCGAGAGCGCGACGCCGCGGCCATTGCAGCCGAGCGAGATCAGGATGTTCTCCGCCGGCTCGTGCACATGCGGATAATGGTCCTTGGTGATGGCGAGCCGGCTGTTCCAGCCATGAGTCCAGGCCACGCCCTTGAGCTGCGGCCAGAGCCGCTCGGCGTAGCGGATGAGATAGGCAACGTCATCAGGCGAATTGATCCAGCGCATCGGGCCGCGCCCGCCCATCAGCAGGCGGTTCTGCTGGTCGATGCGGTAGTAGACGGTGATATGGCCGCTCTCATAGAGAACAGGGCGCGTCGGCATGATCGAGCGGGCGACGGTGTCGGACAGCGGCGCGGTGGCCGCGATCGACGAAAACACCGGCACGATGGTACGGCGGAGCGCGGGCCAGAGATCGTCGGTGAAGCCGTTGGTCGCAAGCAGCACCTTGTCGGCGTGCACGACCGCACGCGGCGTCTCGATCCGCCAGCGGCCGCCGTCGCGGCGCAGCGATAGCGCCGGCGTTTCGCCGTGCACCTTCGCGCCCGCCGAGATCGCGGCGCGTGCGAGGCCGCGGGCGTAGCTGAGCGGATGCAGATCGCCGCCGCGCGCATCCAGCATCGCGCCGATGTAGCGGTCCGTGCCAGTCATCTCGCGCAGCTGCTCGCGGTTGAGATACGTCACCGGCATGCCGCGGCGGATGCATTGCTGCGCGGTCTTCTCGATCGCGGCGGCGCTGGCTTCGTTGTAGGCCGCGCGCAGCGTGCCGTTCTGCCGCGCCTCGCACGGGATCTGGTAGCGGCGGATCAGATCGTGAGTGAAATTCGTGGTGCCGTAGGAGAACTCGATCATGCGGCGGCCTAGCTCGGCGCCGAAATCGGCCTCGATCTGATCGGGATCGTGCTTCAGGCCGGGATTGGTGTGGCCGCCATTGTTGCCTGACGCACCCCAGCCCGGCTCCTGCGCTTCCAGCACCAGCGCCTCGACACCCTGCTCCGCCAGATGCAGCGCCGTAGAAAGACCGGTATAGCCGCCGCCAACGATCGCTACGGAAGCGCTTTTGTCGGTATCGAGCGGCGGCGCGACCACTGGCGCGACGGCAGTGTCGGCATAAAGCGAAGGCGGCAGAGGCAGACGCGTCATTATTAGAATCCGGTCAGAGCGGATGCAGCACGCGGCGCAGAAAATCCTGCGTGCGCGGATGCTGGGGCTGGTTGAGCAGCGCCTTGGCCGGCCCCTGCTCGACGATAACGCCGCCGTCGATGAACAGCACGCGGTCGGCGACGTCGCGGGCAAAACCCATCTCGTGGGTGACGACGACCATGGTCATGCCCTCGTCCGCGAGCTTGCGCATCACGCCGAGGACGTCGCCGACGAGTTCAGGGTCGAGCGCCGAGGTCGGCTCGTCGAACAGGATCGCCTTGGGCTGCATGGCGAGGGCCCGCGCGATCGCGACGCGCTGCTGCTGGCCGCCCGAGAGCTGCGGCGGATGCACGTCGGCCTTCTCGGCCAGTCCGACGCGGGTCAGCAGCGCCCGGCCGCGCTCGAACGCCTGGGCGCGCGGCTCCTTCTTCACGAACAGCGGTCCCTCGATGACGTTCTCGAGCGCGGTGCGATGCGGGAACAGGTTGAAGCGCTGGAACACCATCGACACCTGGGTGCGGATGTTGACGATCGACGGCGCGTCGCGATCGACCTTCAGGCCCTCGACGCTGATCTCGCCGCGGTCGTAGCTTTCGAGCCCGTTGATACAGCGCAGGATAGTGGACTTGCCCGAGCCTGATGGCCCAATGATGCAGACCACCTCGCCCTTCTGCACCGAGGCCGTAATGCCCTTGAGCACCTCGACCTTGCCAAAGCTCTTGTGGACGTCGTTGAGCTCGATCATTTCTTGCCGGCCCGCTTCTCGAAGTGACGGACCAGCAGGATCAGCGGAATGCTCATGGTGAGATACATCAGCGCCACCAGCGTGAACACGTTGGTGTTCTTGAAGGTCGAGGACGCGATCAGCTTGCCCTGGAGGGCAAGCTCGGCAACCGTGATGGTCGAGGCTTGCGAGGAGTCCTTCAACATCATGATCATGACATTGCCGTAGGGCGGCAGCACGATGCGCACCGCCTGCGGCAATACCACGCGGCGCATGGTGAGCCACCAGCCCATGCCGATCGATTGCGCCGCCTCGATCTGGCCCTTGTCGATCGCCTCGATCCCGGCGCGAAAGTTTTCCGCCTGGTAGGCCGAATAGGCAATGCCGAGACCGAGAATCGCGGCCTGCAAAGCCGACAGCGTGACGCCGAGATCCGGCATCACGAAGTAGAGATAGAACAGCAGCACGATGATCGGGATGCCGCGGATCACGTTGATCAGGCTGGCGCTGAGCATCGACAGCGCCTTGATGCCGGAGACCCGCATCATCGCCCAGATCAGCCCGAGCACCGTCGAGAGCAGCAGCGAGCCGATCGTGACGATGATCGTCAGCGCGACGCCGTTCATCAGGATCGGGAAGAACTCGGCGGCGTCGTGCCAGAAGCCTTTCATCGGAAAGCCTTCATCAGTCAGACCCCTATCAGCCCTGAGACTTCAGGCCCCATTTTCCGAGAATCTTGTCGATGGTGCCGTTGGCCTTGAGCTTGGCGAGTGACGCGTTGATCTTGCCGAGCAGCGCGCTCTCTCCCTTGCGCACGCCGATGCCGACCGAGCCGACCGTCACGGGCTTGTAGCCGTCGACGAGACGCACCTCGGGGAAGCCGCCCTGCTTCAGATTATAGGCGAGGATCGGATAGTCGGCGTAGCCGGCCTTGAGGCGGCCGGTGTTCACGTCGCGCAGGATGTCGGGAATGGTGTCGTAGGCCTTCACCTCGGCGAACAGGCCGGTCTTCTTCAACGCGTCGACGAAGGCGGTGCCGACCTGGGCACCGACCGTCTCGCCCTTCAGATCGTCCTGCGTGGCGTAGGCCTTGGTGTCGCTCTTCGGCACGACCAGGCCTTCGCCATAGGTGTAGATCGGGTCGGAGAAGTCGACGACCTCTTTCCGCGGCGCGGTGATGAACATCGCGGCTGCGATGATGTCAATCTTGCTCGAGGTCAGCGACGGAATCAGCGTCGAGAACTGCATCGGCTCGATCTGCACGTTGAAGCCGGCATCCTTGCCCACTTCCGTGACAAGATCGACCATGATGCCCTGGATGGAGTTGGTCTTGGTGTCGAGGAAGGTGAAGGGAATGCCCGTTGGCGTCGAACCCACCTTCAACACCTGCTGCGCCGAGGCCGGCGCCATCGCTGCCAGTGCGAGTGCCGCCATTGCGGCCAGACCATAACGCTTCATCGCATCCCCCTTTTGGGCTTGGCCGATGACGGCGCTCGCGCATGTCGCGATCAGACATTGCGGACCAAGCCGTTTCGGCCTATTTTCACCAATATGAAAATTTGGTCACACTTTCGCAGGCGATGCAAGCGGTTTTCATGCACATGAAGGAAGCGGTTTGACGTGAGCGGTGGCAAAAGAATGCGCAAGCCGGCCGCCGCAAAGCCGGCCAAATTGGCCACAAGCCGCAACAAGAGCGGCGGGAAGGCCACCGCGAAGCCGCCGGAGCCGGCAATGGACGTCGCGGTCGGCCGCCGCATCCGCGATCTCAGGCGCGTCAGACAGTTCTCGCTCGAAATGGTCGCTACGCACACGGATTTGTCGATCGGCTTCCTCAGCCAGATCGAGCGCGGCCTTTCGTCGCCGTCATTGCGCGTGCTCGCCATGCTCGCCGACGTGCTGGGCGTCGGCATCGCCGCGCTGTTTGGAGCGAGCCCGAGCGCCGATGGCGCGTCCGATCAGGTTGTGACGCGCGGGCTGCAGCGGCCCGAGCTGAAGCTCTGGCGTACCGGCGTATCGAAGCAATTGCTCAGCCCGGCCAGTACCGACAACAGACTGAACCTGTTTCTGGTGCATCTCGAGCCCGGCGGCTCTACGGGCGACGAACTCTACACCCATGACGGCGAGGAAGCCGGCCTCGTGCTCGAAGGCGAGATGATGCTGACGGTCGACAGCGAGACGTGGTCGCTGAAGACCGGCGACAGCTTTCGGTTCGCGAGCCGAAGGCCGCACCGGTTTTCCAATCCGGCGCAGGACGCAAAGGCCGTGGTGCTGTGGGTGAATTGCGTGACAGGGGCGTAGTTGCTCCCTCCGTCGTCATTGCGAGCGGAAGCGAAGCAATCCAGGCTCTCACAGCGGAGGCAGTCTGGATGGCTTCGTCGCAAGAGCTCCTCGCAATGACGAGCGAGAGAGTCTACCCGAACCGGTGACTATACCGCTCCACCGTCAGCGCACTCACATCAACATCCGGCTTCTTGCCCGACAGCATGTCCGCGAGCACGCGGCCGGAGCCGCAGGACATGGTCCAGCCGAGCGTGCCGTGGCCAGTGTTGAGGTGGAGGTTGGCGTATTGCGTCGGGCCGATCACCGGCGGGCCATCCGGCGTCATCGGGCGCAGGCCGCTCCAGAACGTCGCCCTGGAGAGATCGCCGCCACGCGGGAACAGATCCGTCAGGGAGTGGTCGAGCGTGGCACGGCGCGCATTGTAGAGCTTGGTCGAGAAGCCTGAGATCTCGGCCGTGCCGCCGACGCGGATGCGATCCCCCAGGCGCGTGATCGCGACCTTGTAGCTCTCGTCCATCACGGTCGATTCCGGCGCGCCGGAGGCGTCTTTGATCGGCACCGTGATCGAGTAGCCCTTCACCGGATAGACCGGCAGCGAGATGCCGAGCGGCGCGGCCATCCGCGACGAATAGCTTCCGAGCGCGAGTACGTATGAGTCTGCCTGCAATAGGCCGGCGCTGGTCGCGACGCCGCTGACACGCGCACCATCGGTGACGATGCGGTCGATGCCGGTATTGAACATGAAGCGCACGCCGAGCGCTTCCGCATGCCTGGCCAGCGCCTGCGTAAACATGTGGCAGTCGCCGGTCTCGTCCTGCGGCAAGCGAAGCCCGCCGACGAATTTTTCCTTTACACCAGCCAGCGCCGGCTCGACCGCGATGCAGCCCTCGCGGTTCAGCGTTTCGTAAGGCACGCCGTACTGCTTGAGCACGGCGACGTCCTCGCCGGTGCCATCGAGCTGGGCCTGATAGCGGAACAGTTGCAGCGTGCCCTGCGAGCGCTCGTCATATTGAATGCCGATGTCGCGGCGCAGATCGCGCAGGCAATCGCGGCTGTATTCCGCGATCGGGATCATCCGGCTCTTGTTGACCGCGTAGCGCGCGCTGGTGCAGTTGCGCAGCATCTTGAGCAGCCAGATCCACATGACGGGGTCGAGCTTCGGCCGGACCACCAGCGGGCCATGCTTCATCAGCAGCCACTTGACCGCCTTCACCGGCACACCGGGACCAGCCCATGGCGAGGAGTAGCCGGGCGACACTTCGCCGGCATTGGCAAAAGACGTCTCCAGCGCCGGCTCGGGCTGACGGTCGACGACCGTCACCTCGTGGCCGGCACGGGCGAGGTAATAGGCAGAGGTGACACCGATGACACCGCTGCCGAAGATCAGAACTTTCACGCTTAATCAAACTCCCGCGGCATCACGCTCGCCGCTGCAAGATAAAACTCACCAGCGGCGAGAGCAATGATCAGGCCACCCGCTTGATGGCGTCGCCCAGGATCGACACGATGTCGTCAATGTGGCTCTTCTCGACGATGAGCGGGGGCGACAGCGCGAAGGAGTCGCCGCTCATGCGGAAGTAGAGCCCGCGATTGAAGCAGTCGACCATCACGTCGTAACCGCGCGCGCCGACCGCGCCGTCACGCGACGACAGCTCGACCGCGCCCATCAGGCCGCAATTGCGGATATCGACGACGTTCGGCAAACCCTTCAGCTGATGCAGCGCATCGCGCCAGTACTCGGCAATCGACGCTCCGCGGGTGAGCAGGCCTTCATCCTTGTAGATGTCGAGCGTGGCGATGCCAGCGGCGCAGGCGGTCGGATGCGCGGAATAGGTGTAGCCGTGGAACAGCTCCATCTGGTTCTCGGGGCCGACCATCATGCCGTCATGCACCTTGCGGCTCGCGAATACGGCGCCGCAGGGGATGGTGCCGTTGGTGATGCCCTTGGCCGTCGTCATCAGGTCCGGCGTGACGCCGAAGAAGTCGGCGGCGAACGGCGTGCCGAGGCGGCCGAAGCCGGTGATGACCTCGTCGAAGATCAGGAGAATGCCGTGCTTGTCGCAGATCGCGCGCAGGCGCTGCAGATAACCCTTCGGCGGCGGCAGCACGGCGGTCGAACCCGGCACGGGCTCGACGATGACGGCTGCGATCGTCTCGGCGCCATGCAAGGCCACCAGACGCTCGAGGTCGTCAGCGAGCTCTGCACCATGCTCGGGCTGATCCTTGGCGAAGGCATTGCGTGAGAGATCATGGGTGTGGCGGATGTGATCGACGCCCGGCAGCAAGGTGGCGAAGGCGCGACGGTTGGCGACCATGCCGCCGACCGAGGTGCCACCGAAGCCGACGCCGTGATAGCCGCGCTCACGGCCAATCAGGCGGGTGCGGCTCGCCTGGCCGTTGGCGCGGTGATAGGCGAGCGCGATCTTCAGTGCGGTATCGACCGACTCTGAGCCGGAATTGGTGAAGAAGACGCGGTCGAGGCCCTTCGGCGCGATCTCGGCGAGACGCTCGGCGAAGTCGAATGCCAGTGGATGGCCCATCTGGAAGGACGGCGCGAAATCCAGCGTCATCAACTGCCGCTCGACCGCAGCGGCGATCTGCTTGCGGCCGTGGCCCGCATTGACGCACCAGAGACCGGCGGAGCCGTCGATCACCTTGCGGCCGTCGACGGTGGTGTAGTGCATGCCCTCGGCCGAGGAGAACAGGCGCGGCGCCTTCTTGAACTGACGGTTGGCCGTGAACGGCATCCAGAACGAGTCGGTCTTGATAGTGTTCGGAATCTGATGAAGGGTCACGGGCCACGCTCCTTTGCTGACGTCATAGCAGAGCCACGGCTTCGATAGCGCAACAAGTCCTTTTCTGGCGATCTGCAAGCCATTGATTTAACTGAGGCTCCCAGTCCATATTTGCGCGATCCGCAACACCTGAAACAGGACCAGGGGCATGAGCGTCGACATCGGTGGACGGCTGCGATTCATCCGGGCGCGCCACAAGCTATCGCAGCGCGAGCTCGCCAAGCGTGCCGGCGTCACCAATTCGACGATCTCGCTGATCGAATCCAACCAGATGAACCCCTCGGTCGGCGCGCTCAAGCGCATCCTCGACGGCATCCCGATGGGGCTCGCCGAGTTCTTCGCGCTGGAGCCGGAGAGCCGGCGCAAGATCTTCTACCGTGCGGAGGAGCTGACCGAGGTCGGCAAGAAGCCGATCTCCTATCGGCAGGTCGGCGACAATCTGTTCGGCCGCAGCCTGCAGATCTTGAAAGAGCGTTACGAGCCCGGCAGCGACACCGGACGCGTGCATCTCGTCCATGACGGCGAGGAAGGCGGCATCGTGATCTCGGGCAAGTTAGAGGTCACCGTCGAGGACGAGCGACGCATTCTCAATCCCGGCGATGCCTATTACTTCGAGAGCCGCCGGCCGCATCGATTTCGCTGCGTCGGCGGCAAGCCGTGCGAAGTGATCTCGGCGTGCACGCCGCCGACGTTCTGAACGCATCAGGTTTATCCGGGATCCTACGGAGCCACCGGTATCTTACGGAGCTTGCGGCACCTCAATTTTCGCGCGTCGGTCTTCTATATGTTGCGAGCCGTAGCCAAGCAGCCGAGCTGCTTCGTAACAGAGCTCGCGATGAAAACCACCCTCGCCAATGCAGAAGCCGTGCTCGACGAAGTTCAGCGCGACACGCGAAAGCTCCATTCACGGGAGCTGCGCGAGACTATCGAGAAATATATCGAAGAGCAGCGAGCGCAGATCAAGGTGCTCCGCCGGATGATGAACTGATCCGGCTGCCGGCGTGAACGCGACCTAAATCCTCGGACGATATCGACAATCCGACCGGCTTGACCCCGCCAGGTGGCTCACGTTCGAACCTGACGTCGCCCGGGCGAGACCAAGGACGAGATCAACCTCGTCCCGCCTCGCGGAGTCACCATGGCGAGTCGCATCGGCATTATCGCACGCCTGATCAGCACGGTGTTGCTGGCATGCGCCGCCACCGCGGCGCAGGCCGAAAAGCGCGTCGCGCTGGTGATCGGCAACTCGGCCTATCAGACGGTGGCAAAACTGCCCAACCCGGCTGATGACGCAAGGCTCATGGCGGACACGCTGCTCTCGCTTGGCTTCTTCGTGGTCGGCGGCGGCGCGCAGATCGATCTCGACAAGGCGGGCTTCGACCGCGCGCTGCAAACCTTCGACAAGGAGCTGATCGGCGCTGATGTGGCGCTGTTCTATTTCGCCGGACACGGCGTCGAAACGCATGGCCTGAATTACATCGTGCCTGTCGACGCTCATCCGGCGGATGAAGGCGACGTGTTCGTGCAGGCGATCGGGCTTGCCGGCATACTCGATCGGATGGAGAAGTCGGGCGCCAGGATCAATCTGATGCTGCTCGATGCCTGCCGCAACAATCCGTTCGGCGGTCACGCGATGTCCGCAACGGCCGATGGGCTCGCGCAGATGCAGGCGCCGCCCGGGACGCTGATTTCGTTTGCGACCCAGCCGCACAGCGTCGCGCTGGACGGCGATGGCGGCCATAGTCCCTATACCCGCGCCCTCACCGAGACGATGCGTCATCCCGGCTACGGCCTGTTCCGGACGTTCAACGAGATGGGCCTGGCGGTCGAGAAGGCCACGCATGGTGAGCAATTGCCGTGGGTCGCCACCTCGCCGATTTCCACCAGCTTCTATTTCGCCGGCAAGACCGTGCCGCCAAGCGCGACGCAAGTCGCACTTGCGCCGCAGACCAACGCGACGCCCGCGCAGCTTTCCGAACAGGCCTTGCGCCGCGATCTCATCACCGATTGCGACCGCCTGGCAATGATGCCCTATGACACGCTCGGCGCAGTCGGCGTGGCGGCAACCCCATTCGAGAAGATGAAGCCGGCCGAGGCGACCGCCGCCTGCAACGACGCGATGCAGCGTTATCCTGACGTGGCAAGGTTCGCCTATGAGGCCGGCCGCGCCGCCACTGCGCGCAAGGACTATGCGGATGCGCTTCATCTGTTCGAGAAAGCCGCAGCCGCCGGATACCCGCCGGCGATGCATAATATCGGCGTGCTCTACGCAACCGGCGAAGGCGTCAAGACAGACAAGACCGAAGCCGCACGCTGGTACAAGAAGGCATCAGACGCAGGCGATCCGCTCGGGATGCTGGAACTCGGTTGGATCTATGCCTTCAGCGATGGAGCCGCTCGAAATTGCCCTGAAGCGATCAGGCTCAATGAAGCTGCGGTCAAGGCCGGCGTCGGGGCCGCAATGAACAATCTCGGCCTGCTCTATGTGCGGGGCCGCTGCGTCGAGCGCGACTATGCAGAGGCGCGCCGGCTGTTCGAGCAGGGCGCGGCGCTGAACGACGACGCTGCCTTGAACAGCCTGGGCTCCATGTACAACGAGGCCCAGGGCGTGCCGCGCAACACGCGGCTCGCCAGGGAATTGTTCGAGCGGTCAGCCGCGCAAGGCTATGCCCTTGCCAGGCAGAACCTGCACGACATGCGTCGCTAGCCCCTTCAGCGCGATGTCAGCAACTCCTCGATCCTGATCGGGAAGCGGCGTACGCGAACGCCGGTCGCATGCCAGACGGCATTGGCGACCGCGCCGGCGCTGCCGGTGATGCCGATCTCGCCGACGCCCTTGATGCCGAGCGCATTGACGTGCGGGTCGTGTTCCTCGACCGTGATGACGTCGAGCGGCGGCACGTCGGCATTCACGGGGATATGATACTCGCCGAGATTGGCGTTCATGATCCTCCCGCTGCGGCGATCGGTGATGGCCTCCTCGTGCAGCGCAAAGGACATGCCCCAGATCATGCCGCCGAACAGCTGGCTCTTCACCAAATGCGGGTTGACGATGCGTCCCGCGGCGAAGGCGCCGACCATGCGGGTGACACGGACTTGACCAAGCTCGGGATCGACCTTCACCTCGGCGAACACCGCGCCATGGGCATGCATGGCATATTCTTCCATCGCTGCCGGATTCGGTGCACCCGTGCCGCGTGCCTCGATTTCGGCGACGCCGGCGCGCGCCAGGATCTCGGCGTAGCTCTCGCTGCGGCTCTCGTCATCGCGACGGATCAACCGGCCATCGCGCGCGATCACGCCGGCATTGCCGGCACCGAACAGCGGCGAGCGCTCGTCGCTGGTGGCGAGATCGGCAAGCTTTGCGATCACGGCCGCGCCGGCGCTGTGGATCGCGGCTCCTGCGGTCGCCGTATGCGCCGAGCCGCCGGCAATGCCCGCATCAGGCAGATCGGAGGTGCCCGCCTTGAACGTGACGCGGTCGATATCGAGGCCGACGGCATCGGCCGCGATCTGGGCCAGCGCCGTCCAGGCACCCTGCCCCATGTCGTGCGCGCCGATCTCCATCGCGCCACTGCCATCACGGCGGATCGCAGCGCGTGCTTCAGCCTGGAACATGAGCGCGGGGAACGTCGCGGTGCCCATTCCCCAGCCGACCAGCAGTCCGGCATCGTCGCGCATCTGTCGCGGCTGGAGCGTGCGCTTCGCCCAGCCGAAACGCGCCGCGCCCTGATCGTAACAGGCACGCAGCGCTTTCGAGGAAAACGGTTTTCCCGTGATCGGCTCGACCTCGGCGTAATTCTTCAGGCGGAAGGCGAGCGGATCCATACCGCAGGCCCAGGCCATCTCGTCGATCGCGCTTTCCAGCGCAATCGATCCGGTCGCCTCACCGGGCGCGCGCATGAACAATGGCGTGCCGGTGTTGACGCGCACTGCGTCATGCGAGGTGCGGATCGCGGGCGCCGCGTAAAGCGTGTGCGAGGCATCGGCGGCCGGCTCGTAGAAATCGTCGAACGTACTCGACACGGTCCGCGCATGGTGATCGAGCGCGGTCAGGCGCCCCTCGGCATCGGCACCGATGCGCAAGCGCTGACGCGTCGGCGCACGATGGCCGACCGGGCCATACATCTGCTCACGGCGCAGCACGAGCTTGACCGGCTTGCCGACCAGCTTTGCCGCCATGATGCCGAGGACCGGCGGACCGGCCATCAGTCCCTTCGAGCCAAATCCTCCGCCGAGGAATGGGCTGCGGATATGAATCTTCTCGGGCGCAATGCCGAACAGCTCGGCGACGCGCCCGAGCGACAGCATGAGGCCCTGGGTCGGCATGTCGATCTGCAGATTATCGCCGTCCCAATGAGCCACGATCGCGTGCGGCTCCATCGCGTTGTGATATTGCGGCGGCGTCTCGTAGATCGCATCGATCTGCTTGTCAGCCGAGGCAAGGCCCGACTCGACGTCGCCGCGATGGCTTTCAGACGGATTGCCGACACCGACGACGGGCGGTACGTAGCTTTTACCGGCATCGAGCCCAACGAGCGCTGGCAGCGTCTCATAGCGGGGCGACAACAGGACCGCACCCTCCGTCGCTGCTTCGAGCGTCTCGGCGATCACGACAGCGATCGGCTGGTTGGCGTAGCGGACCTCGTTGCTCTGCAGCACCTCCATCCGGAACACGAACGGATTGGTCTTGATTTCAGGATCAATCGCAAGCTGCGGCTTGTGGTCGGACGTCATGACATCGACGACGCCGGGATGATTTTTGGCAGCGGCGATATCGAGTGAAGTAACCCGGCCATGCGCGATGCTGGACACAGCCATCACCGCGAACAACATGCCGGGCGGATGATTGTCGGCGGCATAGGTCGCCTGTCCCTTGACCTTGAGCACGCCGTCGCGGCGGGTCAGCGGCTGGCCGATGCTCGAGCCGTGGCGAAGATGGGCAGGAGCGCTGGTGAGATTGAGCTCAGGCATGGATGGCTCCAGACGTCGAGGCAAAGGGGGAAGCCGGTAGTGCGGGGATACGCGCGGGCGTACCGGCAGCGGCAAGGGTCAGCGCGCGCACGACGATGCGGCGTGCGAGCTCGATCTTGTAGGCGTTGTCGCCGGACGGCTTTGCGTCGGTAAGCGCGCGCCAGGCGGCTTCCTGGAAGGCATCTGCCGTCGGTGCGACGTCCTTCAGCACGTCTTCCGCTGCACGGGCACGCCACGGCTTTGCGGCGACACCGCCAAGCGCAAGCCGCGCTTCCGCGATCTTGCCGTTCTCGATCCGCAGCGCCGCCGCAGCCGAGACGATGGCGAATGCGTAGGACGTGCGTTCGCGGACCTTGAGATAGCGCGCATGCGCGGCAAAGCCGCGCGCTGCAGGCGGGAGGCGAACCGCGACGATGAGATCGCCGGGTTCGAGCGCGGATTCGCGCTCGGGCGTATTGCCGGGCAGGCGATGCAACTCGTCGAGCGCGATCTCGCGACGACCATTTTTGCCTTCGATCTCGACGATGGCGTCGAGCGCGACCAACGGCACACAGAAGTCTGAGGGGTGCGTCGCGATACAGCTCTCGCTCCAGCCGAGCACCGCATGCGACCGGTTCTCGCCGTCGCGGGCGTCGCAGCCGCTACCGGGCTCGCGCTTGTTGCAGCGGCTGGCGGTGTCGTAAAAATACGCGCAACGGGTCCGCTGCAACAGGTTGCCGCCGACCGTCGCGGCATTGCGCAACTGTGCCGATGCGCCGGAAAGCAGCGCCTCGGCAATTGCCGGATAAGACTTCGCGAACTCTGCATCATGCGCCAGGTCGGCGTTGCTCACGAGCGCACCGATACGCAACGACCCATCGGCAAGACGCTCAACCTGATCGAGCCCAGCGAGATGCGTGACATCGACCAGGCGATCCGGACGGCTGACGTTGCCCTTCATCAGATCGAGCAGATTGGTGCCGGCGGCAAGATAAGTCGCGCCCGGCTGTGCGGCGGCGGCAACGGCTTCAGCGACCGTGGCGGCCTTGACATAGTCAAACTGTTTCATGCGGAGCGCCTCTCGTTGGCTTCGTCGGCACCGGCCTGCGCCTCGAGCACGGCATCGACGATGCCGGCATAGGCGCCGCAACGGCAGAGATTGCCACTCATGCATTCGCGAATGCGTTCGGGATCGTTCCCGGCCTGGGCTTCCTGCATCATGCCGATGGCGCTCATGATCTGGCCGGGCGTGCAGAAGCCGCACTGGAATCCGTCATGGGCGATGAAGGCGGCCTGGACAGGATGAAGCTGGTCGCCACGGGCAACTCCCTCGATAGTGAGGATGTCGGCGCCGTCATGGCTGACGGCGAGCGCGAGGCAGGAATTGATGCGCTTGCCGTCGACGAGAATGGTGCAGGCACCGCATTGGCCGCGGTCGCATCCCTTCTTGGTTCCGGTGAGATGGAGGCGCTCACGCAGGAGATCGAGCAGCGTGACGCGGGGATCGTCGAGGACGAAGTCGCGCCGTGCACCGTTCACGGTGAGGCTGATGGAGTGGTTCATACAGGGCTCCGATCAGATTTGGACATGGCTCATCGCGCAGCGCACCACCGCCGTGGCCGCCGTCGATATCGCGCCGCCCGGAAGCTGAGTCCGGACAAGCACAACGAAGATACGGAGGCAGCCTCCGTTTAACAAGGGCCGCCCGAAAATATTTGGAATTCGTCAAAAGCCCGTGCACCGACAACGCGATGCAGCCCTGCAAGGGTTCAGCAAGGGTTCAATCTAACCAATTCGTGATCTACATTGCCTGATATGGACGACCAAACCGACCAGACCCGTAAGCCCCGCGCCGACGCCGTGCGCAATCGCGAGCGCGTGCTCGAGGCGGCCAAGCTTGTGTTCAACGCGGGCGGCCCGGAGGCCAGCCTGGAAGCCGTGGCCAAACGCGCGGGCGTCGGCATCGGCACACTCTATCGGCATTTCCCGACCCGCGAAGATCTGTTCGAGGCGGTTTACCGGCGCGAGGTCGAGCAGCTCAGCGAGCTCGCCGAGCAGTTGAAGAATGCCAAGGATCCCGTCGATGCGCTCAGGCGCTGGCTTCGTTCCAACGTCGAATTCGTCGCCACCAAAAAGGGCATGTCGGCCGCATTGGCGCTGACGTTCCAGAGCACGTCGGACCTGGCTGCGTTCTCGATGGATCGCCTGACCAAGGCGATTGGCTCGCTGCTCGACCGCGCCGTCGCGGCCGGCGAGATGCGCGGCGATGTCAGCCCGGAGGATCTGCTCAGGACCCTCGTCGGCATGTGCTACATCAACGACCAGCCCGGCTGGCAATCCTCGGTGCTGCGGATGCTCGACGTGTTTGTCGACGGTCTGCGCGTGCAGCCCGCCGCAAAAGCCAAGGCGCGCGCGGCCAAATCGACGAAGGCGGCGGTGAAACGGAAGCGGTAGCAGGCCCGTATTTGTCCGAGGTCGTGCTAGGATCAGCATCGCCGGCATATCAACGCGGGAAGCCTATCATGCGCATCGCAGCCTTGGTCGTTGCCCTCATCATGGCCTTCAGTCCCCTCGCCGCCCGCGCTGACGACGTCACGACGGCGCAAGGGGTGATCCGCGCCCAGGAGCAAGCCTTTGTTCACGACGATGCGGCAGCGGCCTATTCCTATGCCGCACCGGCGATCAAGCAGATCTTCCCCGCACCCGACATCTTCATGTCGATGGTGCAGAACGGCTACGCGCCGGTCTACCGCCACAAGAGCTTTGAGTTCGGCGACAGCAAGAGCGAGGGCAGCTCGATTGCCCAGCGCGTTCATATCATCGATGCCAATGGCGAGGCCTGGGAAGCGCTCTACACGCTCGAACAGCAGGCCGACGGAAGCTACAAGATCACCGGCTGTTCACTGCTGAAGGCGGGACAAGCGGTCTAGGTCGCGAAATTCGGTCCTGTCTTGACCGACGACATGCGCGAGCGGATCAGCAGCGTCAAGACGATGCCGACATTGAGGGCATTCCACGCTACGCCGTTGGCGAAGGCCGCCGCGTAGGAGCCGGTGGCATCGAAGATGATGCCGGACACCCAGCCGCCGAAGGACATGCCGAACACGGAGGCGAAGATCACGATGCCGACGCGGGTTGCGGCTTCGCTGGCCGGCATCGCCTCGCGCACGATGATCGCGTAGCTCGGCACGATGCCGCCCTGGAACAGGCCGAACATGGCCGAGATCAGGTAGAGCGAGGAGAGGCTGTCGAAGAACAGGTAGAACACCAGCGCGAAGCCCTGCGCCAATGCCCCGATCAGTAACGTCGGAATCCCGCCGATCTTGTCCGCGAGATAGCCGGAGCCGATACGGCTGACGATGCCGCAGGCCATCATCAGCGACAACATCTCGGCGCCCCGCGCCACGCCGTAGCCGAGATCGCCGCAATAGGCGACGATATGCACCTGAGGCATTGCCATGGCGACACAACAGGAAATGCTGGCGATCGAGAGCAGCACCGTCAGCGTGTTGGTCGAGAGCCTCAGATTGACGCGCGGAGGCGCCGCATTGGCGTGATTGCGGACCTTGTCGTCGCCCATCTGCGCGCGCAGGACCAGCACCAGCATGGTCATCAGGGTCACGCAGACGAGGGCAATCCCGAAATGAGTGTAGCGCCAGCCGATCTTCTCCATGCCCGCATTGATGAGCGGCGGCCAGATCGTGCCGGCGACGTAATTGCCGCTCGCGACGATGGTCACGCCGAGCCCGCGATAGCGCTCGAACCAGTGCGAGGCCTCCGCCATCAGCGGCGCGAAGGTTGCCGATGTGCCGAGCCCGATCAGGAAATAGGCGGCCACGAATTGCCAGAGATGGGCCGAGAGCCCGGCAAGCATGTTGGCGACGCCGAGGAAGGCGATGCTGATGGCCATGGCCGGCACAATGCCGAACTTGTCGGTGATCTTGCCGGCGATGACGCCGCCAAGCCCGAACCCGAACATCATCAGCGTGAAGGCCAGCGACACCGACCCCCGCGTGGCGGCGAATTCGGCCTGCACGACGGGAATCACCACGACCACAGCCCACATGCCGACGCCGCCGATCGAACCCATCACCAGCGCGAGCAAAAGCCGCACCCAGGCCTGACGCGAGTCAGGGGTGAATGAGGCCGGTTTCTGTTCTGGGTGATTTGGCGCGTGCACGGCGTGGACCATGTTCGCGGATCGCCGTGCGGTCAACCATCGCGCCGCGATAATGGGCATGCGCTGTGCACTGCGGTAACGGGCGTGGCGAAGCCTGGGTTTGCATTCATTTGCAACTGCTTGCGCATCGCGAACTGTCGCACGATCACAGGCTAGCAGTCGCGTTTTATGACACACCCTTTGTGAAGCCGATCTCTTTTGCACAACCTGAAATAATGAAAGAATGACACCGATTGCAGCCATGGGAGCGCATCATGGACCAGGATCATATCGACAAGGCCATCGTCGAGAACTACCAGACATTGCGAAACCGAATGGGCCTGCTCACCGCGGCTTTCCCGGTCGTCGTGATCCTGGTTGGCCTGGCCTGGGGAATTCAGCTCCAGCCCTCGTTGAGCGATTACTATTTTGCCCAGAACCCTGCTTCGGGCATGGCGGATCTCTATCCTGTCCGGCTTTGGTTCTGCGGACTCCTGTTCGCGGTCGGCGTGTTCCTGTACCGCTACAAGGGCTTCTCGAAAAATGAAGACCGCTGGCTCAGCCTGACCGGAGCATTCACCTTGTGCGTCGCCATCTTTCCGATGGCCGTCTCCGGCAAGACGAGTCCATTCACCCTCGCCTATTTCGGCTACCCGAATGTCACGCTGCACGGCATCAGCGCGGTGCTGGCGTTCGTGTGTATCGGCATCATCATATTCTGGTTCTCGGGCTCGACGCTGTCGAAGCTCAAGAAAGACGGCGCGGCCCGCAAATGGTTCAGGAGGGCCTACTTCCTGATCGGCACCTACATGCTGCTCGCGATGGGAGGCTCGGTGCTGATGCATTTCCTGCACACGGATCGGGCCAACGATTCCTACATCCTGTACGTCGAATGGTCCGGCCTGTGGGCCTTCGCGACCTATTGGTTCATCAAGAACCTCGAGCTTCGTTACGTCGCGGACGCGATCCGGAAAGAGTCGGGCGACCTAATGCCGATGGGCACAGCCGACGTCGCGAAGGCGCTGTAGGGCGATTCGAGCGGCTCCGCCCCCCTATTGATCGGCCGCTGCCTGGCGGCCGGGATTTTTCGCCGGATCGGGGGCCCGAAATACCCCTGCCCCGACCTTCTCCCACTCCTTTGTTAACCCTTTGCTAACCATACACCGGGCAAAAATTGCCGGGTGAAGTCGAGTGTCGTCAGACGCGTAGAGCGGGAGTTCCCGTGGACGCCAGTGCGGTGCCTCACTTTCGGAACGGTGGCCCATCGGCCGCCGCACAGACGTTTGGGGCGCGCGGACGGCAGTCGCGCGGAGAGGCAGCTACCATGGTCGACGTCACCGCAGGACAGGGCGTAGGCGCAGCGAAGCCCGGCATCCCCTCGCTGAACGAGATCGTCACCATCCTCAAGCGCGGCGACATCGCGCTGGCGCTCGGCATCCTCACCATCCTGGTGGTGCTGATCCTGCCGCTGCCCGCGATCGTGCTGGACCTGTTCCTGGCGATCTCGATCACGCTTTCGATCCTGATCCTGATGACGTCCCTGTTCATCCAGACGCCGCTGGAATTCTCGGCCTTTCCGACCGTCCTGCTGATCTCGACCATGCTGCGCCTGTCGCTCAACATGGCCTCGACGCGCCTGATCCTGTCGCACGGGCACGAGGGCACGGCCGCCGCGGGTCACGTCATCGAAGCGTTCGGCAGCTTCGTGATGGGCGGCAATTTCGTCATCGGCATCATCGTCTTCGCCATCCTGATCATCGTCAACTTCGTCGTCATCACCAAGGGTTCGGGCCGCATCGCCGAAGTCGCCGCGCGCTTCCACCTGGATGCCATGCCCGGCAAGCAGATGGCGATCGACGCCGATCTCGGCGCCGGCCTGATCGACGAGACGGTCGCCAAGCAGCGGCGCAAGGAGCTGGAGGACGAGAGCGGCTTCTTCGGCGCCATGGACGGTGCCTCGAAATTCGTCCGCGGCGACGCCGTCGCCGGCCTGCTGATCGTCTTCATCAACGTCGTCGGCGGCATGATCATCGGCGTCGCGCAACAGGGCCTTTCCTTCGCCGACGCAGGGCGCAGCTACACGCTGCTGACCGTGGGTGACGGCCTCGTCACCCAGGTGCCCGCGCTGATCGTCTCGACGGCGGCGGGCCTGCTGGTTTCCAAGGCCGGCGTCTCCGGCGCCGCCGACAAGGCGCTGATGAAGCAGTTCTCCGGCTATCCGCAGGCGCTCGCGATGTCCTCGGCGGTCATGCTGGTGCTGGCGGCCTTGCCCGGCATTCCGACCATCCCCTTCCTCGCGCTCGGCGCCGGCGCCGGCGCGCTCGCCTGGAATGCGCGCAATCACAAGCGCACCGCCGTCAAGGCCGCGGAAGCCGCCAAGGCCGCGCCCGCTGCCGGTCAGCCCGGCGCGCCAGGAGCTGCGGCGGCGGAGGAGCCGATCTCGGCGGCGCTGAAGATCGACGACCTCAAGATCGAGCTTGGCTATGCGCTCTTGCCGCTGGTCAACGGCCCCGACGGCACCGACCGCCTCACCGAGCAGATCAAGGCGCTGCGCCGTTCGCTCGCGATCGAAATGGGCTTCGTGATGCCGGCGGTACGCATACTCGACAACGTCCAGCTCGAGGCCAACACCTACATCATCAAGATCAAGGAGGTCGACGCCGGCACCGGCAAGATCTGGCCGAACCAGTTCATGGTCATGGATCCCGGCGGCAGCCAGGTGCAGGTGCCCGGCATCCACACCACCGAGCCGACCTTCGGCCTGCCCGCGACCTGGGTCGATGCCAGCCTCAAGGAGGAAGCCTCGCTCAAGGGCTACACCGTCGTCGACGCCGCGACCGTGCTCTCGACCCACCTCACCGAGCTGCTCAAGGCCAACATGTCGGACCTGCTCTCCTATGGCGAGGTGCAGAAGCTGCTCAAGGAGCTGCCGAAGGAGCAGAGCGAGCTGGTCAAGGACATCGTGCCCGGACAGGTCACGGTCTCCGGTATCCAGCGCGTGCTGCAGCTGCTGCTCGCCGAGCGCATCTCGATCCGCGACCTCTCGACCATCCTCGAGGGCATCGCCGATTCGCTCGCCTTCTCGCGCAATCCCGCGAGCATGGTCGAGCATGTCCGCGCACGGCTGGCACGGCAGATCTGTGCGCAGAACACCTCCTATGCCGGCTATCTGCCGCTGATCGCGCTGTCGGCGCGATGGGAGCAGGCCTTTGCCGAATCCATCATCGGCCAGGGCGAAGAGCGCAGCCTCGCGATGCAGCCCTCGAAACTGTCGGAGTTCATGACCGGCGTGCGCGAGGCCTTCGAGCGCGCCGCCCGCGAAGGCGAGGCTCCGGTGCTGGTGACATCTGCGGCAATTCGTCCCTTCGTTCGCTCCCTGGTCGAGCGGTTCCGTGCCCAGACGACAGTGTTGTCGCAGGCCGAAATCCACCCCAGGGCGAGGCTGAAAACGGTCGGAAGCATCTGATTTGTCTTAAGAAGCCGTGTGTTTTTCGGCCACAGGCAAATGGTTTTTGAGTTCCTGGCGCCTTGTCGACCAAAGGCTGACAAGGCGCCTGACAAGCAGATTACAGCTTTGAAATAATTGCGAAATCGAACGATCGAGAACCGATTTCAATCGCGATCTTTCACGTCCTGTCACGCTCTTGTGATGACCCCTTGGGAACGAATCCTCCCAATACTAGGTTGTTGGGCACCGGGAGCATGAACCTGCCTCAACAGGGCGGCGACTACTTCGGGTAGGTGGCGGCAGGAGCCTTCCATGAACCACTCGATTTACAGCGCAGATCGCTCGACACATCTGAAGATTGTGGTCGTGGCCCTGGTCGCAGGGATCGCGGTTGCTGGCTTCGGCATCACGGCACGCACGGGTTCCGATGACAGCCTCACCCAGACCGCCCGCGTTATGAAGGCCGGCAAGCCGGTTGCCATCACCAGCGCGAACACACTTCTCGTTCGCTAGGAGACACGAGTTTCAGGAATTCACGCGGCTCTTTACCAGCCCCCCAAAGTCGCCACGTGGATATGTAGACGACCCCAACCCCAAGTCGACTACAGAAAGCGCCCGCCCCCCACGGGCGCTTTCTCATGTCTGGGGTCCTATTCGGGGCGCGCATAAACCCATCCAGTTCGCCATTGCGAGCGTAGCGGAGTCATCCAGAACCCATCCGCAGCGGCAGTCTGGATTGCCTCGCCGCTTCGCTCCTCGCACTGACGGAGCAAGACGCATTGGCGTCGCTTCCATGGCACGCATCTCCATCGCAGACACACCTCCGCATCCTCGCGGCTCATCTCGCCCGAGCTTTGCTCCGTCGCCTCACCCTCAACTGAAAGAGGGCGCAGGGAAGACCGGGTGCCGGCTGGCACCCGCGGTCCACTGTGCGGGGTTGTAGTCGGAAGATCTGCACAGCGGCATACAGGTGAAGCCTCAACATCCGGCCTTCCCTGCGCAGTGGTTTGACGGCTTATGTCGTGCTCTCCCCGGGGAGCGATGCACTATTGCCCCCGTCACCTTGCAGATGGCTGATGCGAGCGTCCGGTTGGACATCGCACATCACCACAAGACTTGGCGCACAGGCTCCGGGCGCCAGGACCACACGATTTTGCCGTACGCGAGATCACACCGGTCGTCCGCGCGACGGCCTCGCTCACGGTTTCCCGCCCTGCAAAACCCTTCGCACCGATGTGAGCCACGCCCACCGCCGTCCGGCCCGCGTCGTGACGATCGCGATACGCCCCTCTTCCATGGGCCGGGTTGCGCGACACATACGTCGTTTCCGA
>NZ_JAFCJI010000005.1 GCF_018131105.1 Bradyrhizobium manausense
AGCGCTGCAATCTTCTTGTCGTCCTTGTCGACGCAGGTGACGTCGTGACCGAAATCCGCAAAGCAGGCTCCGGACACCAGTCCGACGTAGCCCGTGCCGATCATCGCGATTCGCATGAAAATCCCTGTTCTAGCTTGGTTAACGAAACCCCAATCCGGGGCGGTTTAGCATTTTCCCGTCGGGAAGGAAGGGCCCGAGGTCGGAAACCGGCACGCGATTTGTACCGGTAAAGAAGTCGGAAACCACTGAGGGCCACACTGCCCCACGCCCGCACAGGAGCGGGCGGAACACGCCTCGAAAAGAGACACATGACACCATCAGGCACATCGGCTGCGAGTGGAGGGCTTCCCAAAGCCTCCGCTGCCGCGCGCGTCGATTGGGTCGATTACGCCAAGGGCATCTGCATCGTCATGGTGGTGATGATGCATTCGGTGCTGGGGGTCGAGCTCGCCGCCGGCGAGACCGGTTTCATGCATGTCGTGGTGGCCTTTGCGAAGCCGTTCCGGATGCCGGATTTCTTTCTGATTTCGGGCTTGTTCCTGCCACTGGTGATCGATCGGGACTGGCGAACCTATCTCGACCGCAAGGTGGTGCATTTCGCCTATTTTTATGTCGTCTGGGTGACAATCCAGTTCGGCTTCAAGGCGCCTGCTTTCGCGGCCGAATCCGGCTGGCGCGAGGTCGGCCTCTTGTATCTCGAATCCTTCATCGAGCCGTTCGGTACGCTCTGGTTCATCTATCTGTTGCCGATCTTCTTCGTCGTCACAAAACTGACACGACGAATCCCCGCGCCGGCGATCTGGCTCGTCGCGGCCGCGCTGGAGACCGCGCGTATCTCGACCGGCTGGACCGCGATCGACGAGTTCTGCGCGCGCTTCGTCTATTTCTATTCGGGCTATCTGTTTGCGCCTTACGTGTTCGCCCTGTCGGATCGCGCGCGCAGCCATCCCGCGCTGGCGCTTGTGGCGCTCGCGGCATGGGCGCTGGTCGATGCCGGTCTCGTCTGGCTTGGCGTCAGCGAATGGAAATTCGTCTCACTCATGCTCGGCTTTGCAGGCGCATGCGCGATCATCACGATCGGCACGCTGCTTGCGCGGACGCATTGGCTGAATTTCTTCCGCTTCTGCGGCGAGCATTCGATCGTGATCTATCTCGCCTTCTTCCTGCCGATGGCGACGACGCGGACGCTGTTGCTGCGCACCGGCATCATTCCTGACATCGGCACGGTGTCGTTGATCGTCACCATCGTCGGCGTGCTCGGATCGCTCGCGATCTGGCAGGCTGCGCTGCGACTGCGCGCCGACTTCCTGTTCGAGCGGCCGAAGACGTTCTGGATCGCGCCGAATAAGGCGGGGCCGGTCTTGCAGGCGGCGGAATAGACCGCTCAGGGTCGCAAATACAAGGCTCCCGTCGTGCGCCCCGCTTCGAGATCGGCCTGCGCCAGCGCAGCCTCCCGCAGATAGTAGGCTTTCCCGCTGACCTGCAGCACGCCATCGGCCATCGCGGCAAGCACGCGCTCGGCAGAACGGCGATACGCATCGGCATCGTTCATATGGGCCATGACGCTCGGCCGCGCCAACATCAGGCTGCGTCGCGGCCCGAGATCGTTGACATCGACTGAAGGGATCGGCCCGGCCGATTGACCGATGCTCGCCACGACGCCGAATGGCCGCACGCAGCCAAGCGTCTTCTGCAACGTCGTCCCGCCGACGCCGTCATACGCGACATCGACGCCGCGTCCCGCAGTGAGATCGGCGACGGTTGCGCCGAAATCGGCGTCCCGCCCGACGATCACGTGAGACGCGCCCGCGGCACGGGCGATTTCGGCTTTCGCCGGCGAACCGACCGTCCCGATCACGACCGCACCGACAGCGCTGGCCCAGCGTGTGAGAAGCTGTCCGAGCCCTCCTGCGGCGCTATGGACGAGAACCGCCGTGCCAGGGACAACCGGGAAAACGCGATTGAGCAGCATGTCGGCTGTGATGCCCTTGACGAAGGCTGCGGCGACCGCCTCATCCGGCAGGCTGGACGGAAGTTTGACGGCCCGCCAGGCCGGCAGGTTGCGTTCGGAAGCATAGGCGCCAACCGGCGCGCCCGCATAGGCGATGCGGTCCCCGACCGCGAGGCCGGTCACCTCCGCACCCAGCGCCGTCACGATGCCCACCGCCTCGACGCCGGGAATTCGCTCCGGCGGAAGCGGGTAGAGACCCATGCGGTGATAGATGTCGATGGAATTGACGCCGATCGCGGTCTGCCGCAGCCGGATTTCGCCCCGGCCCGGCGGCTGCAGATCGACGCTCGCCAGTTCGAGCTGGTCTGCACCACCGGGCGCCTTCAGTCTCACGATCACGGTCATGTCGAATTCTCCAGTTGATGACGGAAGAAACTATGGATTGGTCCGAAAATCTGCGAAACTGCTCATAATCGAGATCTTGTTGTGAGAATTCGCACAGATGGACTGGACCGATCTGCAGCATTTCCTGGCGCTCGCACGCGAGGGCACCCTGTCCGCCGCGGCAAGGAGTCTCAACGTCGATCATGTGACGGTGGCCCGCCGCGTCGCCGCGCTGGAAGAATCCATGTCGCTCAAGCTCGTGGACCGCAGGCCGCGCAGCTACGAACTCACCGAGGACGGCAAGCGCATCGCCAAGATCGGAGCGCCAATGGCAGAGACGGCGTTTGCGGTGGAGCGCGCCGCACAGGCCTCAAAGTCCGAATTCGGCGGCGAGATCACGATCAGCGCCCCACCTTCACTCGCCAACCTCCTGATTGCGCCGAACCTGATCCGGTTGCGACGACAGCATCCCGGCATCACGATCAAGCTGATCGGCGAAAAGCGCACCGCCTCGCTCAATCGCCGCGAGGCCGATCTGGCGCTTCGCTTGTCTCGTCCGACGGAGCCGGGGCTGATCGCGCGCAAGATCGGCTATTTCGAGTTCGCTCTCTATGCTTCGCCCGACTATCTTAAGGCGACAGCCCCGCATGCCTTTACGTTCGTCGCCTACGATTCCAGCATGGATGAGGCTCCCCAGCAGCGATGGCTGATGCGCTTCGCCGGCCCGCGCGAGATCGTGCTTCGCACCAATGATCTGGAGAACCAGGCCGCAGCGGCCAGGACCGGAATTGGGCTGGCAGCCTTGCCAAAATTCCTTGGCGAGACCGATCCGCGGCTGGAGCGCCATGATGTCGGCGGACGGCCTGTCGGACGCGAAGTCTGGCTGGTTCTCCATCGCGACCTGCGCCGCACGCCCGCCGTGCGCGCGGTGGCAAGCTTCATCGAAGGCTGCCTGTCCTGAACTCAGGATCCTCGCCGGCGCCGTGATTTGCCTGTGCGAGTCGCAAAATTGCAGCCTGCCGAGGCTGTCTTTTGCCGCAAAAATTCATACATTGCGGCCATGCCCAAAAGCTCCCAAAGCACATCCCCGAAGACCTCCGCCAAAGCTGACACCAAGCCCGCTGCGACAGCTGCTGCCAAACCGGTTGCGGCAAAGACGGCCGGCAAGGGCGACCACATTTTCCTGGTCGACGGTTCCGGCTACATCTTCCGCGCCTATCACGCCCTGCCGCCGCTGAACCGCAAGTCCGACGGCCTGCAGGTCAACGCGGTGCTCGGCTTCTGCAACATGCTGTGGAAGCTGTTGCGCGACATGCCCGCCGACAACCGGCCGACCCATCTGGCGATCGTGTTCGACAAGTCGGAAGTGACGTTCCGCAACAAGATCTATTCCGAGTACAAGGCCCACCGGCCGCCGGCGCCAGACGATCTCATTCCACAATTCGCGCTGATCCGTGAGGCGGTGCGCGCCTTCGACCTGCCCTGCCTCGAGCAAGGCGGCTTCGAGGCCGACGACCTCATCGCGACCTATGCGCGGCAGGCCTGCGAGCGCGGCGCCACCACGACCATCGTGTCCTCGGACAAGGACCTGATGCAGCTCGTGAACGACAAGATCGTGATGTACGACACCATGAAGGATCGCCGCATCGGCATCCCCGAGGTGATCGAAAAGTTCGGCGTGCCGCCGGAGAAGGTGGTCGAGGTGCAGGCCTTAGCCGGCGATTCCACCGACAACGTGCCCGGCGTGCCCGGCATCGGCATCAAGACCGCCGCGCAGTTGATCGTCGAATATGGCGACCTCGAGCAACTCCTGTTCCGCGCCACCGAGATCAAGCAGCCGAAGCGCCGCGAGGCGCTGATCGAGAATGCCGAGAAGGCGCGGATCTCTCGCCAGCTCGTGCTGCTCGACGACAAGGTCGACCTCGAGGTGCCGCTCGACGACCTCGCCGTCCACGAGCCCGACGCGCGCAAGCTGATCGCCTTCCTGAAGGCGATGGAATTCACCACGCTGACGCGCCGGGTCGCCGATTATTCGCAGATCGATCCCTCCAATGTCGATGCCGATGCGAGCAACAGCAGCGGGGCCAGAGGCGGCGGCGCTGCCGCGAAGGCGACATCGTCCGAGGCGTCCGGCGACCTGTTCGCTGCGCGCCCTGCTACCGCCACCGGCGGCGACAAGGGCGACAAATCGGCAAGCCCCAAGGGCGCGCCGACCTCGCTCGCGGCAACGCGCGAGGAGGCGCTGCGCAAGCTTCCGGTCGATCGCAGCAAGTACCAGGCGATCAAGTCGCTGAAAGAGCTCAACGCCTTCATCGCGCGCATCCACGATGCCGGCCATGTCGCGATCGAGATCAAGGCCAACTCCATCGACCCCATGCAGGCCGATCTCTGCGGTGTCTCGCTGGCGCTGGCGCCGAACGAGGCCTGCTACATGCCGCTGGCGCACAAGCAGTCCGGCGGCGGTGCCGGCCTGTTCGACGCCGGCCTCGCGCCGGATCAGGTCAAGCACTCCGACGCCATCGACGCGCTGCGGCCGGTGCTGGAATCGGCAGGCATTCTCAAGATCGGCTTCGACGTCAAATTCGCCGCCGTGATGCTGGCGCAGCACGGCATCACCTTGCGCAACGCCGACGATGCAAAGCTGATCTCCTACGTGCTCGACGCCGGCCGTGGCTCGCATGAGCTGGACTCGCTGTCCGAGCGCTGGTTCGGCCACGCCATGCTGAAGGAGAACGAGCTGCTCGGCAGCGGCAAGGGCAAGATCACCTTCGACCAGGTGCCCATCGACAAGTCCGTCCCGCTGTCGGCGGAAAGCGCCGACATGGCCTTGCGCGTCTGGCGCGTGCTGAAGCCGCGCCTCGTCGCCGAGCACATGACCGCCGTCTACGAGACGCTGGAGCGGCCGCTGGTCTCCGTGCTCGCGCGCATGGAGCGGCGCGGCATCTCGATCGACCGCCAGGTGCTGTCGCGTCTCTCCGGCGACTTCGCCCAGACCGCGGCGCGCGTCGAGGCCGAGATCCAGGAGATCGCGGGCGAGCCCGTCAATGTCGGTAGCCCGAAGCAGATCGGCGACATCCTGTTCGGCAAGATGGGACTATCGGGCGGCACCAAGACCAAGACCGGCGCGTGGTCGACCACCGCGCAGGTGCTCGACGAGCTCGCCGAGCAGGGCCACGATTTTCCGCGCAAGATTCTGGAATGGCGCCAGGTCTCGAAGCTGAAATCCACCTACACCGATGCACTGCCGACCTACGTCAATCCACAGACCCATCGCGTGCACACGACCTACGCGCTGGCCGCGACCACGACGGGTCGGCTGTCGTCGAACGAGCCCAATTTGCAGAACATCCCTGTTCGCACCGAAGACGGCAGAAAGATCCGCCGCGCCTTCATCGCGACGCCGGGGCACAAGCTGGTCTCTGCCGACTATTCGCAGATCGAGCTGCGGTTGCTGGCCGAAATCGCCGACATTCCCGTGCTGAAGCAGGCATTCAAGGACGGCCTCGACATTCACGCGATGACCGCTTCGGAAATGTTCGGCGTGCCGATCAAGGGCATGCCGAGCGAAATCCGCCGCCGCGCCAAGGCGATCAATTTCGGCATCATCTACGGCATCTCGGCGTTCGGCCTCGCCAACCAGCTCGGCATCGCGCGCGAGGAGGCCTCGGCCTACATTAAGAAGTATTTTGAGCGCTTCCCCGGCATCCGTGCCTACATGGACGAGACGAAGGAATTCTGCCGCAAGAACGGCTATGTGACGACGCTGTTCGGCCGCAAGATGTACTATCCTGACATCAAGGCTTCCAACGCCTCGGTGCGCGCCTTCAACGAACGCGCCTCGATCAATGCGCGCCTGCAAGGTACCGCCGCCGATATCATCCGCCGCGCCATGACGCGCGTCGAGGATGCGCTCGCCGCCAAGAAGCTCTCGGCGCAGATGCTGCTCCAGGTGCATGACGAATTGATCTTCGAGGTGCCCGACGCGGAGGTCGAGAAGACCCTTCCCGTCGTTCAGCACGTCATGCAGGACGCGCCGTTCCCGGCCGTGCTGCTGTCGGTGCCGCTGCACGTCGACGCACGTGCCGCGACGAACTGGGACGAGGCGCACTGACGGCTATCCTGGTGAAGATCGTCGCCATCTCCGGCAGCCTGCGCGCGGGTTCGAGCAACACCGCGGTCCTGCGCGCAGCCGCACGGCTCGCGCCAAATGGTGTCGAGGTGATCCTGTTCGGAGGGATTGGGAATCTGCCTTTCTTCAATCCGGATCTTGATGGCGATGACGTGCCTGCGTCGGTTGGCGCGATGCGCGAACTCATCGGAAGCGTCGATGGCCTTCTGATCTCGAGCCCCGAATATGCCCGCGGCGTCGCGGGCGTATTGAAGAACGCGCTCGACTGGCTGGTGGGCAGCCAGGAATTCCCCGACAAGCCCGTCGCGCTGATCAACACGTCGCCGCGCGCCACGCACGCGCTGGCCGCCCTGACGCTGACGCTGGAGACGATGTCGGCACGGCTCGCCACGGAGGCCTGCGTGACGCTGCCGCTGCTCGGCGGCGCCTGGGACGAACACAGCATCGCCGCCGATCCTGCTCTCGCGGATTCGTTACGGCTGGCGATGGAGCGTTTCGCTGCGTTTATCCGCACCGTGCAGGCTGACGTCTAGGACCAGATTGAATTGTCCTCCGTGCAATTGCGCGATGGCCCCACGGCGCCGCGCATATTAGAACCGGCGCATCTCCCGCACCGGTTCGATCATGCCCCACACCTCCGCCTTGCTCGCCTTCGCCCTCGTCTGCCTCGGTCTCGTGCTCACGCCCGGGCCGAACATGATCTATCTGATCTCGCGCTCGATCACGCAGGGGCCGGCGGCGGGCATCGTCTCGCTCGGCGGCGTCGCGCTCGGGTTCGTGTTCTACATGCTGTGCGCGGCCTTCGGCATTACGGCACTGCTGCTCGCGATTCCCTTTGCCTATGACGCACTGCGCTTTGCCGGTGCCGGCTACATGCTCTGGCTCGCCTGGCAGGCAGTGAAGCCCGGCGGGCGCTCGCCGTTCCAGGTGAAAAAGCTCGCGGTCGACAGCCCGCGCAAATTGTTCGCGATGGGGCTCGTGACCAATCTGCTCAATCCGAAGATCGCGATGCTGTATCTGGCGCTGCTGCCGCAATTCATTGATCCGGCCGCCGGCAGCGTGCTGACGCAGTCGGTGGCGCTCGGCGCGATCCAGATCGCGCTCAGCGTCAGCGTCAACGCGATCATCGCACTTGGGGCCGGATCGATCGCGCTGTTTCTGGCGAGCCGGCCAAGCTGGATGCTGGTGCAGCGCTGGCTGATGGGCACCGTTCTGGCCGGGCTTGCAGTGCGGATGGCGGTCGAAGCGCGGAAGGTGTGATCGTCCTTTTTCCTTCTCCCCTTGCGGGAGAAGGTGGCGCGTCCCCCCTCAATCCAGCTTCGCGTCCATGCCGCGCTTCACCGCCGGGCGGGCCATCAGCGCGTCGTACCAGCGCTTGACGTTGGGGAAGTCGGCGAGATCGACCTTGTGGCGAGGATGGCGCCAGGCCCAGCCGAGAATCGCGAAATCGGCGACCGAGAGATCGCCGGCGACGAAGTCGTGGTCGGCGAGGCGACGGTCCAGCACGCCGTAGAGCCGGCGCGTCTCCGCCATGTACCGCTTCAGGCCGTAGGCGCGGTCCTGCTCGTTCTCGAGCGCGATGAAATGGTGGACCTGGCCCGGCATCGGCCCGAAGCCGCCCATCTGCCACATCAGCCACTCGTAGACGGGGATGCGGCCTGCAAGCGATTTCGGCAGGAATTTTCCGGTCTTCTCGCCGAGATAGAGCAGGATCGCGCCTGATTCAAAGATGCTGACCGGCTTGCCGTCGGGGCCCTCGGGGTCGAGGATCGCAGGGATCTTGTTGTTCGGAGAGAGCTTGAGGAACCCCGGCGCCATCTGCTCGCCCTTGGTGATGTTCACCGGGACCACCTTGTAGGGCAGGCCCATTTCCTCCAGCGCGACCGAGATTTTGCGGCCGTTTGGTGTGTTCCAAGTGTGCAGCTCGATGGTCATTGACCGGTTTCCTTCCCCGAAATCTCCGGCATCCACCTACCTCAGAAAGTTGCACCCCCACAACCGGCGGAGCGGGATGGCCGATCCCTGTTGACGGGGGTCGCCCCCTCTGGAATGTCGCGGCGGTCGCGGATAAATTCCGCCACCTCTCAAAAACGCTCCCGAGGGACCACCGTGTCGAAATCTGCCTCCCGCGCCCGCCTGTTCGAAATCATCCGCCGCCGCTCCTTCGGCCGGGGTGAGGTGACGCTCGCCTCGGGCCGCAAGAGCGATTTCTATTTCAACCTGAAGCCGACCATGCTGGACCCCGAGGGCGCGACGCTGCTCGCCGAGCTCACTTACGAGACGCTGAAGGACGACAATCTCGATTTCATCGGCGGGCTCGAGATGGGCGCGGTGCCGCTGGCGGGTGCGCTGGCGCAGATCTCCTGGATCAAGGGCCATCCGATCGCAGCGTTCTTCGTGCGCAAGAAGCCGAAGGAACATGGCGCCAAGCTCGCGATCGAAGGTTTGCCAAGGGGCGAGACGCTGGACGGCAAGCGCGTCGTGATCGTCGAGGACGTCACCACGACAGGCGGTTCGGCGATGAAGGCCGTGGAATCCGTGCGCGAGATGGGCGCCGAGGTCGTGCTGGTGCTGACCATGGTCGACCGCGAGGAAGGCGCCACCGACACGTTCGGCGCCGCCGGGCTGCCGTTCCGCTCGCTGTACAAGGCGTCGGAATTCCTGAAGGCGTAACGGCTTTCGCTGCGGGGGGCCCGCGCAGCATCCGCCTGCCCTCAACCCCTCATTTACCATCCGGCTTTATGGTGAATCATGTGCTGAGACCTGATGGTCCCGGCCGGATCAGTAGCGTCGGGTGGAGTAAGCGTTGCGTACGATTGTGTCCCATGCGCGCCGGCGGCGTCGCGCGATGCTTGTGGCCGCCACTCTCGCAAGCTCGCTGCTTGCGGCTCCTGCCCCGGTTTCAGCCGAAGGCCTGTTCGACTTCTTCTTCGGCGGGCTGCAGCAGCAACGCCCTCAGCGCGACGTGCCGCAGCAGGCGAGCCCCTTCGTCGATCCCTTCGCCAGTCAGAGCGGCCAGCCGCAATACGTGCCGCCGACGCGCTCGGCTGCGGCTGGCGGCTCCGGCCCGGCCTTCTGCGTGCGCAGCTGTGACGGCAAATATTTTCCGCTGATGCGCGGCCTCGCCTCGCCGGCGCAGATGTGTCAGTCTTTCTGCCCTGCCAGCACGACGAAGGTGTATTTCGGCTCCTCGATCGACGGCGCCTATAGCCAGTCCGGCGAGCGCTACGCCGACAGCGAGAACGCGTTCGCCTACCGCAAGGCGCTGCGCGCGGACTGCACCTGCAACGGCCGCGAGCCGGCCGGCCTCGCGCCGGTCGATTTGACGCTCGACGGTTCGCTGAAGGCCGGTGACGTCATCGCCACCACCGACGGCTTGGTTGCCTATACCGGCGTCCGACTTGGCCAGGAGCAGACCGCAGAGTTCACGCCCGTCGCCTCCTATCCCGGCCTCACCGCGCAGGTCCGCGCGCGGCTCGGTGAAATGAAGGTGGCCCCGGTGCGCGCAGAGACGGTGGCGGCCGATGCGCCCTCAGCCGAGATCGTGCGCGAGACGTTGCCTGACGTGACGACCTTGCCGAATACGTCGGCGAAATCGGCGAAGCGGGCGGGATTGGATTAAGGCGCAACTCTAACCACGCCGCCACCGCGAGGATGTTGCGTCACCGCCCGATGATCACCCCGATCACGTTCGGCGCCGCCAGATATTTCTCCTCGATCGCCGCGCGCGCAGCGGCGCGGTTGTCCGGCGTGAGCAGGCCGCGCTTCTCGGCCAGGATCATCCAGCAAAAGCCCCACCAGTCGGTCAGCATGCCGGTCTCGCTGACCAGGTCATAGCCCTGCTCGGCTGCGAAGATGCGCGCATGCGCTTCGTCCAGCGTGTCGAGGAAATGGTGATCTTCGGCAGCGAACAGATCATCGCTGATATCGTCGATGGTGTAGCCCCAGATTGACTGGCACACCGCGTTGAACTCGCGGTCGAACTGGTCGTCGTCAACGGCGTAGCGCCGCGCCGCCTGATGCAGCCGCGACAGCGATCGCGCGAAATCGGCGATCCGCGTGAGGGCAAATTGATCGAAGGCAATGGTGGACATGTAGTCCTCGCAAAGTCTGACAGACGCTAGATATTGTGTCGGCAACATGCCGAATCACAATGATATATCAAAGACTTGCTAAAGTGTTCTTAATTTGTTCCAGTGATAAGCAACCGATTTTGAGATCGTCGTCCCGGCGAAAGCCAGGACCCATTACCCCGGTCAGCGTTGGCTTTGCGACCTTGAGCATGAGCGCGAGCAGCTACTTCGTTTACATCCTGGCGAGCCGTCATCACGGCACGCTGTACATTGGCGTCACCAACGACATCCGAGCACGACTCGAGTTGCACCGTTCGGGTCGCGGCTCCAAGTTCGTGCAGAAGTACAAAATCTTCCGCCTCGTTCACATCGAAGCGTTTACGACGCCGCAAGAGGCGATCGCGCGCGAGAAGCAATTAAAGTTCTGGAAGCGCGACTGGAAGATCAAGCTGATCGAGCAGGAAAATCCTGATTGGAATGATCGGTCGGGCCTGATTTGACAGTCGGGGTAATGGGTCCTGGCTTTCGCCAGGACGACGATACGGCGAAAGTTTGCTTCGCTCCAACGGCCTCAATTCACCGCCGACATCAGCTTATCCCCGCACGCGCTCGCGTAAAACTTGCCGCCGCATTGGCGCTTGATGGCGGCGCAGCGCTGTGCCGGTGTTGCGCTTTGCGGGAGCGAGACGGCGCAGCTGAGCCCATCGGCGCTGCGCTTGCCGGCGGCAAAGGCGGCGCTGGGGGCGGTGATGCAGACGACGAGCAGGGCGGCGGTGGCGATTTCGATCAGCACTCGCATCAGCGATTTCATGAGCCGTCTCCTCCACAGTGATGGCCGAATTTGTGCTCAATGTAGCACCAAATCGGCGTTCCTCCGTGCTGCTCCGGGTTCCCAAACCGGCCCGTTCCTTGCATAATTTTGCGCCAGCGCAGTGCACGGCCGCGCCAGCAATGGTTCCGGTGCAGAGGCAAGACGCGTAGGGTTTAGTGGTGTTTCTGTCGACCAGGAAGTGACGGCCTTGCAAGATCAATCGTTCCAGCCAAATTCTCCCGCCCCCGGTCAGCCGATCGACGAACTTGCGCTGTCGGAGATCAAGGGCGCGATCCTGGCGAAGCTGCGCCTTGCCATCGGCAAGGACGCGGGCATGGCGACCAAACACGACTGGTACCAGGCCGCAGCGCTGGCGCTGCGCGACCGCATCGTGCATCGCTGGCTGTCGGCCGAGAAGCGCAGCTACGACGCAGGCCGCAAGCGCGTCTATTATCTCTCGCTCGAATTCCTGATCGGCCGCCTCTTCACCGACGCGCTCAACAACATGGGGCTCTTGAAGATCTTCGAGGTCGCGCTCGGCGATCTCGGCGTGTCGCTGCCTGAGCTGCGCAAGTGCGAGCCGGACGCGGCGCTCGGCAACGGCGGTCTCGGCCGTCTCGCCGCCTGCTTCATGGAAAGCATGGCGACGCTGCAGATCCCCGCGATCGGCTATGGCATCCGCTATGATTACGGCCTGTTCCGACAGATCATCAATCAGGGCTGGCAGCAGGAATATCCGGACGAATGGCTCGGCTTCGGCAATCCCTGGGAACTGCAGCGCCCCGAGGTGATCTACGACGTCAATTTCGGCGGCGGGGTCGAGCATGTCGACGACAAGGGCCGCGACCGCGCGATCTGGCACGCGAGCGAGACCGTGCAGGCGATCGCCTATGACACGCCGATCGTCGGCTGGCGCGGCCAGCACGTCAATGCGCTGCGGCTATGGTCGGCGCGCTCGCCCGATCCGCTCAAGCTCGACGCCTTCAACATGGGCGACTATGTCAGCGCCAGCGCCGAGCAGTCGCGCGCGGAGGCGATCTGCAAATTCCTCTACCCGAACGACGAGAGCCCGGCGGGCCGCGAACTGCGCCTGCGCCAGGAATATTTCTTCGTCTCGGCCTCGCTCCAGGATCTGATCAAGCGGCATCTCGCCTCCGACGGCCAGCTGCGCAGCCTGTCGTCCAAGGTCGCGGTGCAGCTCAACGATACCCATCCGAGCCTCGCCGTCACCGAACTGATGCGCATTCTCGTCGACCTTCACAATTTCCGCTGGGACGAGGCGTGGAAGATCACGGTCGCCACCCTTTCCTACACCAACCACACGCTGCTGCCGGAGGCCCTCGAGACCTGGCCGGTCGAACTGTTCGAGAAGCTGCTGCCGCGCCATCTCGAAATCATCTACCGCATCAATGTCCAGCACCTCGCGCTCGCCGAAGCGCGCGCCCCCGGCGACATCGATTTCCGTGCCTCGGTCTCGCTGATCGACGAGAAGAGCGGCCGCCGCGTCCGCATGGGCCAGCTCGCCTTCGTCGGCTCGCACCGCATCAACGGCGTCTCGGCGATGCATTCGGATCTGATGCGCGAGACCGTATTCCACGATCTCAATCATCTCTATCCCGGCCGCATCACCAACAAGACCAACGGCATCACCTTCCGCCGCTGGTTGATGCTGGCGAACCCGAAGCTGACCGATCTGCTGCGCGAGACCTGCGGCGAGGCCGTGCTCGACGATCCGACTCAGCTCTCGTTGATCGAGGCGCGCGCCAGCGACGTCGAATTCCAGAAGAAATTCCGCAGCGTCAAGCTTCACAACAAGACAGCACTGGCACGCCTGATCGGCGAACGGCTCGGCATCAAGGTCGACCCCACCGCCCTGTTCGACGTGCAGATCAAGCGCATCCACGAATACAAGCGCCAGCTGCTCAACATCATCGAGACAGTCGCGCTGTACCAGTCGATCAAGGACGACCCCAACGGCAATTGGGTGCCGCGGGTCAAGATTTTTGCCGGCAAGGCTGCGGCGAGCTATCGCTACGCCAAATTGATCATCAAGCTGATCAACGACGTCGCCGAGGTCGTCAACAACGATCCTGCGATCGACGGCAAGCTCAAGGTCGTCTTCCTGCCCGACTACAATGTCAGTCTTGCCGAAGTGATCATTCCCGCGGCGGATTTGTCCGAGCAGATCTCGACCGCCGGCATGGAAGCGTCCGGCACCGGCAACATGAAGCTGGCGCTCAACGGTGCGATCACGATCGGCACGCTCGACGGCGCCAATATCGAGATCCGCGACCAGGTCGGCGCGGAGAACATCGCGATCTTCGGCATGGAGGCCGGCGACGTGATGATCCGCCGCAAGCAGGGACTGGATGCTTCCGACGTGATCCGCAACTCGCCAAAGCTCCAGCGCGCCATCAACGCGATCAGCACCGGCGAGTTCTCGCCCGGCGATCCCGGCCGCTTCGAATCCATCGCGCACGCGCTGCGTCATCTCGATCATTACATGGTCAGCGCCGATTTCGATTCCTACTACGAGGCCCAGCGCGCGGTCGACGCACGCTGGCAGGTGATACCGGCCTGGACCCGTGCCTCCATCCTCAATGTCGCGCGCATGGCGTGGTTTTCATCCGACCGCACCATCCGCGAATATGCCGAGGAGATCTGGAACGTGCCGGTGAATCCGATCACACCACCGTTCCAACAGGCTGAAGACCTGCGCGACGCCGCGATCTGATTTTCCGCGGCGTGAAATCGACTTACCTGCGAGGTCATTGCGTCTCGCATGGCGGATGATGATATGACTGTCGTCATCCCCAAAGCGCGTCAGCTAGACGGGCGCGCCGCGACCTCAAACGCCGTCATTGCGAGCGCAGCGAAGCAATCCAGGTTCTTTTCCGCGGCGGCAGTCTGGATTGCTTCGCTGCGCTCGCAATGACGGTTGGGAAGACACCGAGGACGAAAATGCACGCCAAGCTCCCGCACCCCTTCGACGACGCCACCCGCATCACCGCCGGCGACTCCAGTTGGCAGGGGCACACCAGCGACGATTACTGGGCCTTCGTCGGCCCGTTCGGGGGCGCGACCGCCGCAACCATTTTGCGCGCGCTGATCGAGCATCCGCAACGCGCCGGCGATCCGCTGGCGCTCACCGTCAATTATTGCGCACCGATCGCCAAGGGTCCGTTCGATCTCGATATCCGCCTGGTGAAGGCCAACCGCTCCAGCCAGCACTGGAGCGTCGAACTGTCGCAGGGCGGCGGCGAGGTCGCGACGCTCGCCACCGCCGTATTCGCCGAGCGCCGGCCGTCCTGGGAGCACAGGGTAGCGCAATATCCCGATGCAAAGCCGTTCGAACAAACGCTGCCGTTTCCGAAGATCCAGGCGTCCTGGGCCAACCAGTATGAATTCCGCTTCGTCGAGGGTGAGATGCGGCTCGGTCCGCCGCAGGCGGAGCTCGCGAGCACCTATTCAAAACTCTGGATCAGCGATCGCGAGCCACGCAGGATCGACATGCCGTCGCTGATGTCGATGTCGGATGCCTTCTTCGGCCGCATCTTCCATGCCAGGCGCGAACTGGTGCCGTTCGGCACGGTGTCGCTGACGACGTATTTCCATACCGACAGCGACGAGCTCGCGGCCGAGGACGTCACGCGCGTGCTCGCGACGGCCGATTCGAAGATCATGCACAAGAGCTACGCCGACCAGAACGCCGAGCTGTGGTCGCCGAACGGACGACTGCTCGCGACGACGACGCAGATCGCTTATTTCAAGGCGTAGGTCTCTCCCCAACGTCGTCCCGGCGAAGGCCGGGACCCATAACCACAGGGAGCGGTTTGGCGAAGATTGGCAGTGATCTTCTTCCTCGGCACTCGCACCGCGCTCCCTCGATAGATCACGCGGTATGGGTCCCGGCCTGCGCCGGGACGACGCTGAGTGCTCAGTCAGAGCGACGCACAAACAAAAAGGGCGGCCTCACGGCCGCCCTTTGCATTCGAACGAGGCGAAGGCTACTCCGCCGCGAGCTTCACGTCCGGCGCAGCGGCGCGCACTTCTGCGTCGACCTGGGCTTCGAACTTGGCAAAGTTCTTCTGGAACATGCCGACCAGACGACGTGCGGTCTTGTCGAACTCGTCCTTGTCCTTCCAGGTGTTGACAGGGTTGAGGATCTCGCTCGGCACGCCCGGCAGCGCGGTCGGGACGGCGAAGCCGAAATACTTGTCGGTGCGGAATTCGACGTTGCGAAGCGAGCCGTCGAGCGCGGCGGTGAGCAGCGCGCGCGTGACCTTGATCGGCATGCGCGAGCCGGTGCCGAACTTGCCGCCGGTCCAGCCGGTGTTGACCAGCCAGCAGTCGACATTGTGCTGGGCGATCAGGTCGCGCAGCATGTTGCCGTAGACGCTGGGGTCAAGCGGCAGGAAGGGCGAGCCGAAGCAGGTCGAGAATTCCGGCTGCGGCTCGTTGCCGAGACCGCGTTCGGTGCCGGCCACCTTGGCGGTGTAGCCGGAGAGGAAGTGGTACATCGCCTGTGCCGGCGACAGCTTCGCGATCGGCGGCAGCACGCCGAAGGCATCGGCGGCGAGCATGACCACGTTCTTCGGCTGCGGCGCGCGGCCGGTACGCGAAGCGTTCGGGATGAAATCGAGCGGATAGGCCGAACGCGTGTTCTCGGTCTTGGAGCCGTTGTCGAAATCGACGATTCGGGTGTCTTCGTCGAGCACGCAGTTCTCGAGCACCGCGCCGAAGCGGGTCGAGGCCGCATAGATCTCGGGCTCGGCTTCCTGCGAGAGCTTGATGCACTTGGCGTAGCAGCCGCCTTCAAAGTTGAACACGCCGTTCGGACCCCAGCCGTGCTCGTCGTCACCGATCAGTGTGCGATTGGGATCGGCCGACAGCGTGGTCTTGCCGGTGCCGGACAAGCCAAAGAAGATCGCGGTATCGCCGTTGGCGCCGACATTGGCCGAGCAGTGCATCGGCATCACGCCGCGCTCGGGCAGATAATAGTTCAGCGTGGTGAAGACCGACTTCTTCATCTCGCCGGCATAATAGGAGCCGCCGATCAGCACGATCTTGCGGGCGAAGTCGATCGCGACGACGTTCTCCGACCTGCAGCCATGACGCTTCGGATCGGCGCGGAAGCTCGGCATGTCGATGATGGTGAGCTCGGGCGTGAAGCTCGACAGTTCGACGGCCTCTGGGCGGATCAGCAGCGTGCGGATGAACAGCGAGTGCCAGGCAAGCTCGGTGAAGACCCGGGTCTTGATCCGGTAAGCCGGATCGGCACCACCGTAGAGGTCCTGTGCAAACAGGCTCTTGCCTTCAGCGTGCTTGAGGAAATCCTGATAGAGCGTCTCGAACTGTTCTGCGGTGATCGACTGGTTGCCGGCCCACCACATCTTCTTGTCGGTGGTCGCGTCGCGCACCGTGAACTTGTCCTTCGGGCTGCGGCCGGTGAACTCGCCGGTATCAGCGCAGAGCGAGCCGTCAGCCGACAGCACCGCTTCACCCGCGGAGAGCGAGTATTGATAGAGTTGCGGCGCGCCGAGGTTCCAGTGAACCTGTTTGAGATTCCTTAAGCCGAATTTGTCGGCGCCGAAGGCACCGTTGCGCACGCCCGTCTCTTGCACGAAAAATCCTCCTAGAACCCGCGACACATGGCGCGACTAAGCTCTGTCGCCATCGCAGTCACCGTGAATTGCAGGCCGTCCGGCCTCGGCTGGACGACCTAATAATGGTGAACGCTGGCGTTGCCAAGCTGATCCCGCAGGAATTGGTTTATTCAAGGACCGCGCCAAACGTCACGCATGTCGGCTTTGAACACGCGCATTGAAAATCGTGAATGATCGCGCAACCAAATGCGTTTTTCAGCGTTATCGGGTGTTTTGCGTCGCACAAATGCGACACCGTCTATCGTACCGCACCCTCGCCGATGAGCGCGAACGGGCCCCACATCGCAGGGTAGGCATTGCGGGGCGACGATGTGTCATCAACGTATGTTAACATCGCGCGCCGTAAAGCTTCGGCTCTGCCGATTCCCGGTTCGTTTTTGAGCAGGTCGAAAGTCGAAGTGGTCAAGCGGGTGGCAGCTTCCGAATCCACGGCCCAATGCGAAACCAGCAACGCGCGTGCGCCGGCATAGAAGAAGGCGCGCGCCAGTCCCGACAAGGCCTCGGCGCCGGGCTTGTCGCCGGCGATCGTGTTGCAGGCCGACAATACGACCCAATCCGCATTGAGCTTGAGCTGCGCAACCTCGCTCGCCGTGAGCAAACCGTCGTCGAGCTCTGACGGCTGATCGGGAATCGACAGCGCGAGCGACGGCTCGCCCACACCCTTGATATCGCCGGCGACGAGACCGTGTGTCGCAAAGTAGATGATGCTGTATTGAGCAAGCGGTGCGCGCTTGAGCGTCGCTTCGCTGGCATCGCGGCCGAGATGGATGTCGCCCTCCGCCGCACCGACATCTTTCGCCACGGCGCTCAGCTCATCCGCAGTATCCGGAAGCTGCGGCAGCGCCTGCGCAAGCCGTGCGCGGTCGACGCCCGCGCCGCGCCAGAAATCGGTATACGCTGATGTCACGATGCTGCGTGCGGCAATCTTGCCGCGCGCTGCGCGACGGTCGGGCGCACCGCCCTCAGCGGGATTGAACACGGGATCGCCAAAGCCGGTCATCGGCTTGACGCCCTCGTCCTTGCGCGCAAAAGCGCGCAAGGATTTCAGGCTGACCACCGACGGCAGCACCGAGACAGCCTGACGCCGCAGCAGCCAGGCGGCGCTGCGGTAGCCTTCGAGTGTATCAGGGATCGCAGCCTGCGGGCGCTCCGTGACGAGCAGATGAAACGGCAGCGCGGTCAGCGCGCCCGACGGCACCGTGAGCAGGCTGCGCTTGTCCCTGGTCAGCGCCTCGACCGGGCCGAGCAGCGTCACATAGAGCTCGTTGGCGAGCGCGAGGTCAAACAAGCCCGATTTGCCCGAGCCATCGCGCGCCTTGCCGACATCGAGACCTCTGCGGAAAGATGTGACCTTCTGCGCCAGTGCATCGGCGCCAAGCGGAATCTCCTTCCAGTCGGCTCCCTCCCGCGTGATCGCGATGACATAGCTGCGCTTGTCGACGACCGCGTAGAGCACCATGGCTTCGTCGGCCGACAGCAGGGGCTGAACGTCCCTGACCGTCAGAGGCAGCGGATTGGAGAGCGAGGCGTAGTCGGGAAACTCGACGGCGAGCGTCTTCTGCAATCCGGTGCGCTCGCTTGCGATAACCGCGATCCGCGCGCGGCTGCGCTGCTCGGAGCCGAGATCGCGTTGCGCCGACGGCTTCGACACAGCCGTGATAATCGCCTTGTCGAGAGCCTCAGACTCAGCTGCCAGATCCTGGTCCTTGCGCACCAGCTCGGCGAGCCGGTCGCTGCCGGCGGCAAGCCGCACGGCGAGCTTGTTCACCGCCGATGCCGCGGAGGATTGCGTGCCGCGCTGGATTGCAGCGAGCGCCTCGTCCAGCGCCTTGTCTTGCGGCAGCAGCGATTGCTGGCGCGCCGCAAACAGGATTGGAAGCACGATACGCAGCTGCGCGCGACCGCCCGCGAGTGTCTTTTCCGCGAGCGGCAGCGCGTCCGCAGTTCGCCCGGCCACATGGAGAAAATAGGCGAGATTGCCGGTCGATGTCGCGACATCGGGATGATCGGGCCCAAGCGCACGCTCGCGGATGGCGAGCGCGCGGCGATAGAGCGGCTCGGCATCGGCATAACGCTGCTGATGCTCGTAGAGGCCGGCGAGATTGTTGAGCGAGCGCGCGACGTCGGGATGATCCGCTCCCAGCGCCTTCTCACGGATGGCGAGCGAACGCTTGATCGGCGCTTCGGCATCGGCATCACGGCCGAGATCGCGATAGAGCTGGCCAAGATTGTTCAGCAGCGTCGCGACCGCCGGATGCTCGGGACCGCCAACTTTTTGAAAGATCGCGAGCGCGCGCTGGAACAACGGCTCGGCCTCTGCGAGACGTTCCTGCTTCACATAGAGCGTGGCGAGATTGTTGAGAGACTGGCCGACATCGGGATGCTCGCGCGACAGCGTCCTTTCGCGAATGGCCAGCGCTCGCCTGAACAGCGGCTCGGCATCCGTGAAGCGGCCCTGCCGCTGATCGAGCGCGGCGAGATTGTTCAGCACCGGTGCGATCTCGACGCTGTCGAGGCCGGTCCCCTTCTCCATCAACGCGATGGCGCGCTTGTAGATCGGCTCGGCCTGATCGTCGTGCCCCTGGTCGGCATAGATCTGCGCGAGGTTGTTGAGCGCCGCAGCGAGATCGCGGTTGTTATTGGACTTCTCGAGCGAGGCCACCATGGCCTGCGCCAAAGGCAACGCTTCGGCATATTTCCCGGCGGTTCTGAGCGCATTGATCCGCGTGCTTTGACCGGAGAGATCGCCTTTCTGGGCAAGGCCCGGCGTGGCCAGCGATGCCGTGATCGCGAGCGCCAGGCCTGCGACCCATGCCAAACGACGACGTGCCATGAATCCTCGCTGCCGACCTCGGACCGATCACGATCTTGGGTCGCGGCGATGGGAGGCGACGTTCAATGGGCCGCAGTTGGTCCGCGCGGACTTCTAGCCGGACTTGGCCCGCGCCTCGCCTGCCAGGCGGACCAGCATCTTGCGCAGCGCCGTGCCATCCGTGACCCGCTCTGGAAAGTCCAGCCGCAGCGCGGTCTGGCCGTCCTGCATGTCGAGGCCCTCGGGGTCGCAGCCGGTGCAGCGCCAGTCGCCTGCAGCAGCGCCCAGAAGCTTCGTTGCATAAAGGCCCATGGCGTCGCGGTGGTCGGCATTCATATGCTCGACAGCGCCCTCCTCCGCAGCCAGCAGGTCCTCTGTTCCGCCGAGATCCGTGAGGAACTGCTCCGGCTTGAGATCGACGATTCGGCCGAAGCCGGCCACCAGATGGGTTCCAGTGGGGCGAATCCGGAAGAAGGAAAAATCCTTAAATGAGACAAAGGCTTCCGCCGACGGATGAGCATTGAGATACCGCCGCTGAAGCAGATCTTTCTCACTTCCGGCCTGCTCGGCCCGGCCGGACAGCATGATCCGGGCGCCTTCGAGCGGATCGCCGGCGGCGCGCTCGTCCAGCATCAGGGAGACCCTGACGTCGCCAAGGATATTCCTGGTGTGGACGGCCAATCGGGAGATCAGCAGGATCGGCGAACCATCGGGGTGGCTGGCCAAATTGACCAGGGAACAATAGGGATCGCCGCTATCAGGCATGAGGGTTGCGAGCGCGCCCTGCCGCGAGCGCCTGAGCAGCGATTTGGCGAGCTTTTCGGGAGCGAAATCGGGGGTCGGTTGCATCGGCTTTCTCGGTCCAGGTGGTTGCAAGGCGAGCCTTTTTTCGGGTAAACCCGAGCCCGGTTATGGGTCGATATGCGGCGAATCCGCCGCGTTTCGTGGAACTTGGTCACACTTCAGCCCAGCTTGCATTGCTCGGTGACACGGTTCGAACGCCAAATTCGGCACCCATGTATGCGGCGCATCAGTGGATTGCTCGCCGTTTAAGCCACGACCCAAACGGAAAGCAGAAAGCAGAGGCTCATGCCCACAATCGCTTTGGTCGACGACGACCGCAACATTCTCACATCCGTCTCGATCGCGCTGGAAGCCGAAGGCTACCGCATCATGACTTATACCGACGGCGCCTCCGCACTTGACGGCTTCCGCACCACCCAGCCCGATCTTGCCATCCTCGACATCAAGATGCCGCGCATGGACGGCATGGAGACGCTGCGCCGCCTCAGGCAGAAGTCCGACCTGCCGGTGATCTTCCTGACCTCCAAGGACGAAGAGATCGACGAGCTGTTCGGCCTCAAGATGGGCGCGGACGATTTCATCCGCAAACCGTTCTCGCAACGCCTTCTGGTCGAACGCGTCAAGGCGGTGCTACGCCGCTCGGCGCCGAAGGATCCGACCGTGGCGCCGAAGGAGAACGACGCCAAGGCGCTCGACCGCGGCCTGCTGCGCATGGATCCGGAACGGCATACCTGCACCTGGAAGAACGAGCCGGTGACGCTGACGGTCACCGAATTCCTGATCCTCCAGGCGCTGGCGACCCGGCCCGGCGTGGTCAAGAGCCGGAACGCGCTGATGGACGCCGCCTATGACGACCAGGTCTATGTCGACGACCGCACCATCGACAGCCACATCAAGCGGCTGCGCAAGAAGTTCAAGGTGGTCGACAACGATTTCGAGATGATCGAGACGCTCTACGGCGTCGGCTACCGCTTCAAGGAAGCCTGAGGCGCTCGCGCCTTCACGACAGACGAGGGCTGCGCCGGTTCTGATTCCATCAGAACCGGGCATGCTCTAGGATGCGGGGACCGTCGCACGAGCTGTCCTAACGCGGGCGTAAGCATTGCTTGACCGAACGCAGCCTGATCCGAGTTCGAACGCCGAGGACATTGCATCCCACGGCGCCTCGGATCATGAGGACAAGCCTGTTGCGAAAGGCTGGGGGCCGCTGAACTGGCTCAAGCGCGCCGGGCAATTCTTCTTTGCGCTGTCCTTCTCCAGCCTGACCCGTCGCATCGTCTCGCTCAATCTCGCCGGCCTCGTCGCGCTGGTCGCGAGCATCCTGTATCTGTCGCAATTCCGCGCCGGCCTGATCGACGCCCGCGCGCAGAGCCTCCTGGTGCAGGCCGAGATCATCGCCGGCGCCATCGGCGCGTCGGCGACGGTGCAGACCAACGCGATCACCGTCGACCCCGATCGGCTGCTCGACCTGAAGCTGGGCGAGAGCTACGGCGGAATGGACGATTCGCTGGATTTTCCGATCAATCCCGAGCGCGTGGCGCCGGTGTTGAGCACCCTGATCTCGCCGACCAAGACCCGTGCGCGGATTTTCGATCCCAACGGGAGCGTGCTGCTCGACAGCCGTGATCTCGACAGCGTGCGCGGCTTTCCACTGCCGCCGCTGTCGGAAAAGCCAGGCCTCTTCGAACGCATCATGGTCCCGGTGCGGACCTATCTGAACCGCGGCGATCTGCCGCTCTATCGCGAACTCGGACGCGAGAACGGCAAGGGCTATGCGGAGGTGGCCGATGCGCTGCAAGGCCAGAAGCGCTCGATGGTGCGGGTTGATGCCCGCGGCGAGGTAATCGTCTCGGTCGCAGTCCCCGTACAGCGCGCCCGCGCCATCCACGGCGCGCTGATGCTGTCGACCCAGGGCGACGAAATCGATCAGATGGTCACGGCCGAGCGCCTCGCGATCCTGAGGGTCGGCGGCGTCGCCGCGGCGGTCATGATCATGCTGTCTCTGCTGCTTGCGAGCACCATCGCGGGCCCGGTGCGCCGGCTCGCCGACAGCGCCGAGCGGGTCCGCCGCCGCATCAAGACCCGCGTCGAGATTCCTGATTTCACCCGCCGGCGAGACGAGATCGGTCATCTCTCCGGCGCGCTGCGCGACATGACCAGCGCGCTCTACAAGCGGATCGAGGCGATCGAAATGTTCGCCGCTGACGTCGCCCACGAATTGAAGAACCCGTTGACCTCGCTGCGCTCCGCGGTCGAGACGATGCCGCTGGCGCGCAACGAGAACAGCCGCGCCCGCCTGCTCGAGGTGATCGAGCACGACGTCAAGCGGCTCGACCGGTTGATTTCGGACATCTCGGACGCCAGCCGGCTCGACGCCGAGTTGCAACGGCAGGATGCGACGCCGGTCGATCTCAGGCGACTCCTCGGCACGCTGGTTTCGGTCGCCAATGAAACCAAGCTCGGCCACGACGTCGCCGTCGAGGCGCGCTTCGAGGGCCGCAACGCGAGCGATACCTTCGCTGTCACCGGCCATGATTCACGGCTCGGGCAGGTGGTCTCCAACCTGCTCTCCAACGCGCAATCCTTCTCGGAAGCCGGCAGCAAGGTGCGCCTGGTCTGCCGTCGTGTCCGCGGCGAGATCGAGATCGTGGTCGATGACGACGGCCCCGGCATCCGCGACGATGCACTGGAGCGGATTTTCGAGCGCTTCTACACCGACCGGCCGCATCAGGGCTTTGGCCAGAATTCCGGCCTTGGCCTGTCGATCTCCAAGCAGATCGTCGACGCCCATGGCGGGCGCATCTGGGCCGAGAATCGCGCCGGTCCGGCCGACGAGGACGGGGCGCCGACGGTCGCCGGCGCGCGCTTCGTGGTGAGATTGCCGGCGCTATGAGCCAAGGCAGCTTGAACGAAGGCGGGCCGAGCGTTCACGCCTCCGCGGTCAAGGTCGGATCCCGGGCGGTGCTGATCCGCGGGCCTTCGGGCGCCGGCAAGTCGCGCCTTGCGTTCGATTTGATCATGGCGGGGCGCTCGGGCGTGATCGAAAGCGCCGTCCTGGTCGGCGACGACCGTGTCCATCTGGCGACAGTCGGCGATGAAATTGTAGTCCGGCCCGCTCCGCTCCTGGCCGGGTTGATCGAGATCCGTGGGCTCGGAATTCGCCGCTGCGACTTCGTGGAGCATGCGACGGTCGGTCTCGTGGTCGACCTGGCCGCCGACGACGGCGACCGCCTGCCGCCGCCGGAAGCCCTGAAAACCACCATTTTGGGTGTCGAAATACCGCGTTTCCCTGTGAGCCGTGACTATTCGCCGCTCCCATTGGTTGTCGCGGCCTTGACCACTACCAAGAGTTAACCTTCGGCTAACCCGTGAGGCGATTGTTTGAAGGGAATTGGTAACCATATGAACCCCACACTCGCGACCGAGTAGACCGGCGCAGCTCCCCTTATCCATCCGTCTAGATTCAGGGAGATGCGCAACATCCCCCCTTGCGCGGGGGCTCTGGATGGTCAAAGTGGCGCGTTCGTGCGGTGCACCAAAAGCGCCCGCGGGAGTTTTCCGATGATTGGTCTAGTACTTGTGACCCACGGGCGCCTTGCCGACGAATTCAAGGCAGCGCTTGAACATGTCATGGGCCCACAAAAGCAAATCGAAGCGATTACGATCGGCGCTGAAGATGATTCCGATCTCTGCCGAAGCGACATCATCGAAGCGGTTAACCGCGTCGATTCGGGCGACGGCGTTGCGATTCTCACCGACATGTTCGGCGGCACACCGTCGAACCTCGCGATCTCATGCATGAGCCGGCCCAAGGTCGAAGTGCTCGCGGGCATCAACCTGCCCATGCTGGTCAAGCTCGCCAAGGTGCGCGAGGAGCGTCCGCTCCCCGACGCGATCGCAATGGCGCAGGAGGCCGGGCGCAAATACGTCACCATCGCCAGCCGCGTGCTCGCCGGCAAATGAGCGACGACGCGCCACAAGCGGGGACAGGCGTGCCCGCGGGCGCGGTTTCCAAAGAGCTCCTGATCATCAACAAGCGCGGCCTGCATGCGCGCGCCTCGGCGAAGTTCGTCCAGGCCGTCGAGCGCTTTGACGCGCAGGTGTGGGTGACGCGCGGCGGCGAGACCGTCGGCGGCACCTCGATCATGGGCCTGATGATGCTCGCGGCAGGACCGGGCACGACCATCACGGTCGCGGCCGCCGGCGCGGATGCGGAGGCTGCGCTTGCGGCGATCACCGAGCTCGTTGAAAGCAAGTTCAACGAGGAAGGGGTTTAGGCCCCGCGATCACTTGGCTGGCGGGGCGATGTAGACGTTCCACGTCATCGACGGGCCGGCCTTGCCGTGGGTGAAGCGGCGCGTCGTCATCACCATGCGCTCTGCGTTCGGCGCAATCTCCGACACCCATTTCTCGAATGCCGGCAAGCGGCCGTCGGTCGGATCGAACACACCGATGAAGCCGTCCTTCTTGACGTCGTCGAGTGTCGCCAGCCCGGAACTCCAGGCCTCGTGCGGGATGAACGCAACCGGATGGTCGGGGCTGTAGAACACCATCGGCTGGATCGATTCCATGGTGCCGGCAACGATCGCCCAGCGCGAGGCGAAGCGCGAATGCCAGGCCTGGGTCAGCTCGTGCGCGAGTTCCGAGCGCGCGCCATAGGTCGCCGTGTTGTCCCTGTTCGCCGCCATCTCGCGCGCGGCGATCCAGGGCGAAGCGACAAGCGTCGCGACGCTGAGCACGAGCCAGATCGCGGTGATGTTGAACAACGCCGCGCTCTGCACCCGCAACGCGGGGATCGCGACCAGTGCGAGCGGCACCAGGAAGAACAGCGAGATGCCCCAATCGGTCTTCATGTAGATGCTGAAGGCGAGCGCACCAAGCGCCGGCCCAACCGCGACGATGATCTGGATGATCCAGATGTTCAGCGCCTGCGAACCATTGACGCCCGGATTGGCGCCGCGCGCCCAGGCCCGCGTGACGATCTGCGAGGGAGCACGCACGAGCAGCGTCAGCCATGACGGCACCAGCGCCATCGCGAGCGCCGCGAGCGCCACCGGCAACGCCAGCAGCGCGGCGTTGTGCAGGACGTAGCCGAACACGAGCTGCCTCACCTGGCCGGCATCCTCGAGGCTGTAAGTGTCGCCGGCATAGGTCAGCGGCACGAAATGCGCGTCCGCCAGCCAGATGATGTGCGGGATCATCGCCACGGCCATGGTCGCGATCGCGACCCAGGGCGCCGGCGACAGCAGGAATTTGAGCCGTTCCGGATGGATCAATGCGGCAAGGCCGATGGCGCCGATCATGGTCAGCACCCAGTATTTGGTCATCAGCGCCAGCGCACCGGCAAGCCCGAGCCAGATGCCGGACTGCCAGCTCCGCTTCTCGAACGCGTTGAGATACGCGAGCACGACGAGCGGCAGGGTGACGAGTTGAAGCAGATCGGGGTTGTACTTGAACCCCTTGAAATTGAAGATCGGATAGAGTGCGACCATCACCACGACCAGGAACGCGCGGCGCGGATCGACCACGCGCATCGCCACCAGCCAGCAGATCACCATGCCGACACTCACCGTTGCCATCGCGAGCGCATAGGTCGCCCAGTCCGCCGCCGGGAAAACACTGAACCAGAGCCCTGCGACCCAGCCCGACAGCGGCGGATGCTTGCCGTAGCCCCACAGGAATTTCTGGCCCCAGCCCCAGGCTTCTGCGACGTCCATGTGAACGTCCTGCGCCGCCTTGAGATTGATCAGGATGAAGGTCCAGATCACCGCATGCAGGATGGCGAACTGGATCACCAGCCAGAGCCGGGCCGCGGGGTCTGTCGCGTAGGCAACCAGCCAGGCCCGGAAACGGTCGAAGCTAATCCGGGATTTTACGCGCGCACGGGCGGAGGGGATCGAGGTCGTTGACATGGGCCTGGACATGGGCGCTTGCGTAGCGCGTTTTAGGCCGCCGTGGAATCAGCTTGGCGTGAAGAAACGCCCTGAAAATACAGCAATATGGTTGCCGCACGGGGATGTGAGTGGTATCCCGCGCCCATGACGACCGTCCCCATTTCCAACATCCGCAATTTCTCCATCGTCGCCCATATCGACCATGGCAAATCGACGCTGGCCGACCGCCTGATCCAGATGACCGGCGGCCTCTCCGACCGCGAAATGGCGGGCAAGGAGCAGGTGCTCGATTCCATGGACATCGAGCGCGAGCGCGGCATCACCATCAAGGCGCAGACGGTGCGGCTCGCCTACCACGCCAAGGACGGCAAGGATTACGTGTTCAACCTGATGGACACACCCGGCCATGTCGACTTCGCCTACGAGGTCTCGCGGTCGCTGGCGGCGTGCGAAGGTTCCCTGCTCGTGGTCGATGCCAGCCAGGGCGTCGAAGCGCAGACGCTCGCCAACGTCTACCAGGCGCTCGACAACGATCACGAGATCGTTCCGGTCCTGAACAAGGTCGACCTGCCGGCCGCGGAGCCCGAGAAAGTCAAGCAGCAGATCGAGGACGTCATCGGCATCGACGCCTCCGACGCCGTGATGATCTCGGCCAAGACCGGCATCGGCATTCCCGACGTGCTGGAAGCCATCGTCACCCGCCTGCCGCCGCCGAAGGGCGATCGCGACGCGACGCTGAAGGCGCTGCTGGTCGACAGCTGGTACGACGTCTATCTCGGCGTCGTCGTTCTGATCCGCGTCGTCGACGGCGTCATGAAGAAGGGCAGCCGCGTCCGCATGATGGGCACGGGTGCGGCCTATGACATCGAGCGCGTCGGCTTCTTCACGCCGAAGATGCAGCAGGTCGACGAGCTCGGCCCCGGCGAGATCGGCTTCATCACCGCCGCGATCAAGGAAGTCGCAGACACCCGCGTCGGCGACACCATCACCGACGACAGGAAGCCTGTCACGGAGATGCTGCCGGGCTTCAAGCCGGCGATCCCCGTGGTGTTCTGCGGCCTGTTCCCCGTCGACGCCGACGACTTCGAAACGCTGCGCGCCGCGATGGGCAAGCTGCGTCTCAACGACGCCAGCTTCTCCTTCGAGATGGAAACCTCCGCCGCGCTCGGCTTCGGCTTCCGCTGCGGCTTCCTCGGGCTGCTGCATCTGGAGATCATCCAGGAGCGGCTGTCGCGCGAATTCGATCTCAACCTGATCGCGACCGCGCCGAGCGTCATCTACAAGATGAAGCTCAACGACGGCACCGAGATCGAGATCCACAACCCGATCGACATGCCCGACGTGGTCAAGATCGCGGAGATCCAGGAGCCCTGGATCGAAGCCACGATCCTCACCCCCGACGAATATCTCGGCAGCGTGCTGAAGCTGTGCCAGGACCGCCGCGGCTCGCAGAAGGAGCTGACCTATGTCGGCTCCCGCGCGATGGTGAAATACGATTTACCGCTCAACGAGGTCGTGTTCGATTTCTACGACCGCCTGAAGTCGGTCTCCAAGGGCTACGCCTCGTTCGACTATCATCTCACCGACTACAAGCCGGCCGATCTCGTCAAGATGCAGATCCTCGTCAATAACGAGCCGGTCGATGCGCTCTCGATGCTGGTCCACCGCACCCGCGCCGAAGGCCGCGGCCGTGCCATGGTCGAGAAGATGAAGGACCTGATCCCGCCGCACATGTTCCAGATCCCGATCCAGGCCGCGATCGGCGGCAAGGTGATCGCACGCGAGACCGTGCGCGCGCTGCGCAAGGACGTCACCGCAAAGTGCTACGGCGGCGACATCACGCGCAAGCGCAAGCTTCTGGAGAAGCAGAAGGAAGGCAAGAAGAAGATGCGGCAGTTCGGCAAGGTCGACATCCCGCAGGAAGCTTTCATTGCCGCACTGAAGGTCGATAGCTGAGCGAACGCTCAAGGCCCGCTGATCATCAATCGCCATCATGCCCGGGGCTCACCCCGGGCATTTGCGTTCCGGCTTTCAGGGACCGCACAGCCGGAATGTCGAAAACAACCCCATGCACCGTAGAACGGGCTAGCGTTTTCCGATTTTCGGAATTCTGCTTGCTCCGTCGGGCAAAACAGGCGCATGATGTCATCATCGTGTTGAGTAGCCCATCGTCATTCCGGGGCGCGCCACTTGGCACGAGCCCGGAATCCATTTCGCCGCGTTGCCTGCCGATGCGGCGAACAGGGTAGCAAATCGCGCATGGCCACCACCTTGCCCTCCACCGGCAGATGAGCCACCATCGCGGCCAGCGCAGCACCAACAAGACCAAGAGCGCCGAGGAAACGCATGAGCAAGCCGTCAAGCTTCGACTATGGCTGGGTCGTCGTCGCCGCGGGTGCGCTGATGACCTGCGTCGGGTTCGGCACGATGCTGTCGCTGGCGGTGTTCCTGCAGCCGATCTCCGAAGCGATGGGCTGGTCGCGTGCCGGCGTGTCGGCGGCAGCGACGCTGGATTTCCTCTGCATGGGATTTGCCGCGTTCCTGTGGGGCACGCTGTCGGATCGGTTCGGCACGCGCATCGTGGTGCTCTCGGGCAGCCTGCTGCTGGGGCTCGGCCTCGTCACGGCGAGCCAGGCGGCCAGCCTGTGGCAGTTTCAACTCTGCTTCGGCGTGCTGATCGGCATTGCCGCCGGCAGCTTTTACGCACCGATGATGGCGCTCGCGAGCGCATGGATCGAGAAGAACCGCAGCCTCGCGGTGGCGCTGGTCTCCGCCGGCATGGGCGTGGCGCCGGTGACGATCGCGCCGACCGCAAGCTGGCTGATCACGGCCTATGACTGGCGCACCGCGATGCTGGTGATCGGCTGCGCTGCCTGGGCGCTGCTGATCCCCGCCTGCTTCCTGGTGCGCCCTGCGCCGGTCGCTTCCGGCCCCGCAAGCGCGGACACGACGCCCGAGGCCGAGCTGACCGCGGCGCAGGCGCTGCGCACGCCGCAATTCATCGCGCTCGCGGCGGCGCATTTCGCCTGTTGCGCCGCGCATTCCGGCCCGATCTTCCACATGGTGTCCTACGCGATGGTCTGCGGCATCGCCCCGCTCACGGCGGTGACCGTCTATAGCGTCGCAGGCGTCTCGGGCCTCGGCGGACGCCTGCTGCTCGGCACGTTGGCCGATCGCGTCGGCGCCAAGCCGGTGCTGGTCGGCGGCCTGTTCGTGCAGGCGATGTGCATCGCGACCTATCTCGCGGTGGGGCAACTCGGCGAGTTCTACGCACTCTCGGTCGTGTTCGGCCTCGCCTATGGCGGCGTGATGCCGCTCTATGCCGTGCTGGTCCGCGAATATTTCGGCGCGCGCATCATGGGCACCGTGTTCGGCGCGGTCTCGGCGTTTGCCAGCCTCGGCATGGCGCTCGGTCCATGGGCCGGCGGACTCGTGTACGACAATTTCCAGCAATACACCTGGCTGCACATCGGCTCCTTCGCGATCGGTCTCGCCGCGGTCGCGGTGGCGCTGAGCTTTCCGACCAAGCGCAGGCAACCGCTCGACCTTGGCCGCGCCGCGGCCTGACACGCGAGGCATGAGCGGCCCGCAGGGCGAACTCCCTGAGCGCGGAGCACACTCCACGCCGGTTCCTGACCGATAGGAGGCATCGACGCGTCTACACGCGAGATCGGCTTTTGACCCGAAGCGGATATCGAACCGCTTGCGCGGCTTGGTCGGCACGGAGTTGCAAAGCCAGTCTGCGCAACGATATGGCATTGTGCCTTGCGCCGAATTACGCTTGAATTTCCCGATTGGGCTTCGGGGACGTCCGCATGCTTTTCGCACGCGCGCTTGGTGATCAGAGCGTCATTGGACGCATCGCGGGTTTGCGAAAAAAGCCAGTTCGGACATACGGACTGGCAGTCCTCGCAGTCGCGTTAGCGATTCTACTACGTCTTGCAGTTAGTTCGCTCGTCTCGGGGGATGTTACCTTCACAACCTCTTTCCTTGCCATCATCATCGCGACGTTTGTCGGTGGATTCTGGCCGGGAATGTTCGCGGTAGCTCTTTCTTCGGTGTCTAACTGGTATCTATTTCTGCCACCTGCTTTCAGTTTTGCGCTTAAGCAGCCGGAAGCATTTGCTCTCCTCCTATTCGTCTGCATCGCAACCGTAATCGTTGCCGTTGTGTCAGGGCTTGTGGGAAGTATCCTGATCCATCAGCAGCGTCAGCAATTCCTGAATCGAGAGTTGCATCACCGCTCGCAAAATCTCTTCGCTGTTATTCAGGCGATTGCATCGCGCAGCTTGGTGGAGGGGCAGCCAATCTCCGAAATCAAGGAGATTCTCAACGGCCGCATAAGAGCGCTGGCAGACACTCACGCCATGTTGGCAAACAACGCTTGGGCAGGAGCGCCGCTCAAGGAAATCATTCTGCGGGAATTGAGTGGCTTCGAGGGGCAGGTCAGCGTCGCGGGGTGCGACATTGTCATCAATACGCCTGCCGCGCAAAACTTCGCACTGATAGTGCACGAGCTTCGGACCAATGCGGTGAAGTACGGCGCACTATCGGCGCCCCTGGGACAGGTTTCGATTGACGGTCATGTCAATCATGCAAACGGAACGGGCCAGTTTCAATTCAGGTGGGACGAAGCGGGAGGTCCTCCGGTCATCGAACCCACGCGCAAAGGATTTGGAAGTACGGTTTTGCTTGAAACGGCAAAACATTTTGGCCAAGCCGCAGAGACAGTCTATCGCTCGGAAGGGCTTACATACGAGTTTCGGGTTTCGCTGAGCACAATCCAGTCTTCCGCCTAGCCTTCGCTGATACTCACTCAACCACTCTGCAGGACATGTCTGCTCATGGCCCCCTAGCGGACGCCTGACGACAATCCGCCCTAGTCTGCTTGTGACCCAAAGCGGTCATTGACGCGCCACCAAACCAAGTTACGCTTCGTCCGCAATCTGGAGTGGCGCCAATGAAAAAGACTATAATTGCTATAGTCCTCGCAACCTCGTTTCTTGTTCCTGGCGCTCTGGCACAGACTGGACCGAGCCAGTTGTCGGCGGAACAGGCGCGAGAAGAAAAGGCTTACGCGGCGGGAGTTCAGGTCGCGCTATGGGGGCGTCCGTTTGTCGACAGTGCGAATACCCTTGGCGCAGGTCTCAAAGCCGGTGCGGTTGGCCTCAATTACTTCCGCAAGTTCCCCAACGTGAAAACCGCGGCCGACCGATTTGTGAACACTCCCAACAATGTCTCGTTGGATGGCTACGGAGCGGCCGACCTAACGAACGAGCCGGTAGTCGTCAGCATTCCGGCGATCAACGAGAAGCGGTGGTACATCGTTCAGGTCGGAAATTACTACGATCAGGTGATCTACAACATCGGAGGCTCGAAGGGCCCCGAGCCCGGCTTGTTTGTCATTACCGGTCCCGACTATTCCGGTCCCGTCCCGTCCGGCATGAAGCAGATCAAATCGTCCACTCGCTTGGCGGTTGTGGCAAGTCGTGTCTTTGTGAAAGGTGAAGCCGATCTGCCCGGCGCGCGGGCGGTCCAGCAAGGCATCGAGCTTCTACCGCTCTCTGTCTTTCAAGAGCATGGGCTGAAGTTCGAGGTGCCCAAGCAGTACGACTATGCGCGTTTCGTCTATTCACCCACTGCGCCAGAGCCGCTCCGCGTCTTCGACCTGATCGGGTTTGGCATGAAGGGCTATCTCTCGCCATACGCCGACTTCACCGAGCCCGACGTCGGGGCGGCCCAGCAGATTGGTCTGAGCGTTGCAAAGGGTTTTGATTGGCAGAGCCTCGATGAACCGACGAAGCGCGGTCTTGCTCGCGCGGCTGTCACAGCACAAGCAATCATTGAAGATACGTTTGCCAACAGCGCGGAAGTCGTCAACGGCTGGCGATATCAAATGAATGGGGGCCGAGCAGGCTTCAACTACGCTATGCGAGCCGCGTTCGCCGCAAAGTCCACGGGAGCAAATGTTGCCGAGGAGGTGCTGTATCCGAACACGCGCGTTGATGACAAGGGCGCGCCGTTCTCCGGGGCGAACAAGTACATCCTGCACTTCGACAAGGATCAAATCCCACCCGTTTCCGTATTCTGGAACCTCAACTTGTTCGATGATGCTCAGTTCTTCATTGAGAACGATTTCAAGCGATACAGCATCGGCAGCACGACGGATGGACTCAAGACCAACCCTGATGGCTCGATCACCATACTCATTCAGAACGAACGCCCACCGGATACGTCGAATTGGCTTCCCGCTCCAAAGGATGCGTTCAATCTGACAATGCGGCTCTATGGTGCCCAGACGCCCATCCTGAACGGCTCCTACCGGCTGCCCGCAGTGAAGCGCGTTCAGTAGACGAGGTCCGCTTCTGGCCCATCGCTGCCGCATCCCACCGCCGAAGATATGTCGGCTGTCAGAGGTAGGCCGGGCGTAACTTAAACCGAACCAAGCGTCGCGATTGACCCGCAACGGACGTCCGACAACCAATGATTGGCGGAGCGAAAACTAGGCGAGCTTTAGTCAGCATTCTTGACTGAACTTAAGCTTCGAAACTCTGCTACTTTCCTGGACGCGGCTTCAACCCGGGGTAGGAGGCGGAGGTGACGAACTCCGATCTGAACGAGCCATCAGATAAACCGGCACCTGAAAGTGATCCGCCCGAAAAGGTGCTGCCAGACCGCAATTTCAAACGCCGGCTTTGGGCACGCTTGCAGTCCGTCGGCGGCGCGCTTGCCTCGATTGCTGCCGCGGGTGCGGTGGCAGGCGGCCTCGTGGGCTATTGGAATGTATGGAAGACGGTCCGCACTGACGTTCTTCCGGAAAAACAAAAGATACAGGCAGAGGCTGCGGCTCGGCCCGCCATTGTTCCTCGCCTTTCGCTTGTCGTGCTCCCATTTGCGAACCTCAACAATGATCCGGAGCAGGACTATTTTGCCGACGGTATCGCGACTGACCTGACGACCGATATTGCGCAAATGCCCGGCGCGTTTGTGATCGGGCGCGGGACGGCGTTTACCTATAAGAACAAACAGGTCGATCCTAAGTCGCTCGGCAGGGACCTTGGCATTCGCTGGGCCGTACAGGGCACGGTGCAGAGAGCCGGAGATCAAGTCCGTATGAATGTGTCACTGGTCGACCTGGCGACCGGCCGCGACATCTGGTCGGACCGTTTGGGCGGCGATCGGACGAACCTTGCGGCCTTGCAGGAGGAGGTTACGGCGCGGCTCTCCCGCTCTCTCAACATTCAACTCGTCGAAGCCGAAAGCCGGCGCAGCCAAACGGACAAGTCGGTGAATCCAGACGCCGTGGATTTCGCCATGCGTGGCTGGGCAAAAACTTATGAGCCGCTGGCCAACGCAACGAACGCTCAGGCAAAAGAGTTGTTCGTCAGCGCGCTGCGTCTCGATCCGGACAACCTAGACGCGATGCTTGGAAAAGCGTGGTGCATAACCCGTGACTTGGCCAACGGATGGTCTACGTCCGTGGTCGAGGACAAAGCGGTCGCAACCAAGCTACTTGATCAAGTTCTTGCAAAACGACCGGCGACCGCAAACGCGCGCATAGCCATGGGAAACATTCTTCTAAACGGAAGTCCCGAGGAAGCGCTGTCTGAATTCAACGCAGCTTTGGAAATCGACCCCAATTCACCGGTCGCTTACGCATACAAAGGAATCGCACTTGTCACTGCGGGACGCGCGCGCGAAGCGTTCGCGCCACTCCAGATCGCTTTGCGCTTAAGCCCCAAAGATCCGACCGCTAGCAATTGGCACTTCTTCCTCTGTCATGCTCAGATGCATGTGCGCCAATATGACGAAGCTATTGAGGAATGCAGGCGCTCGATCAACCTGAACAAGCTAAACTGGTTTCCGTATGTGGATCTGGTTTCAGTTTATGCAACCAAAGGCCAACTGGACATGGCCCAGCAAAAGTTGGCCGAATTGAATGAAATCCGACCGGACTTCTCGGTCCAGTGGTACCGGCAAGCGGGCTACGCACGTTCGAACAATCCGCAGTATCGTCGCGAGTTAGACGGCATCCTCAATGGGCTCACAAGGGCTGGCGTTCGCGAGGAATGAGGCGACAATCGGATATGCCGGGACTTCTTTGACTCCTTACGGGGAGCCACGAAGAAACGACCATGTCGCCTTCTGGCCCATCGCTTCCGTTGACGTGGTGCCGCTATATGTCGGTTTACAGGGGTAGACCGGAAGTTTGCTGCCGAGCGCTAGACCGACGCTTTTGACCCAGAGCCGACATCACTCGTTCGGCACTCCGGCCAAGTGAAACCCCTTTACAGCGCGCTTGGCACCTTCGAGAAACGCCGGATTGTTGCTTACTGAAAAGCTCTTGAAGCGTTTGATAGTAAACGTCGGATTCAGCGCAAGCCCCACTTGCACGGCAGCCCGCGCCTCTTCCTGCTTGCCGAGAAGCGCGAGCACGGCAGCCAGCCCAAAATGCGACGTGGGATGATTACGGTTGGCCTCGATGCTGCGGCGGAACCAGCCGAGTGCTTCCTCGTCCGCGCTAACCTGCAACTTGGCGAAGCCGACCATCATCGACCACTGGAAGCTGAGAATATCGCGAGGAGAGAGACGAAAAGCTTCACTGACATGAGTCTCAGTCTCTGCTCCGCGCCCCATAAAATACTTGGCCCATCCGATCAACGCATGCGCCTCAGCAATGTTTCGATCCAGCGCCAATGCTCGTTCGCATTCAGCAAGACCCTGAGCGGCTCGGCAATTACACATGAGTACGCCGCCCAACGCTAAGTGGGCAAACGCGTGATTGGGCGCGAGAGACAGCACGCGTCCCAGCGCGGCCTCGGCTGCCACAAGATGCGCGGTTCGTTGGTCGGTGAAGAAGCTACTTCCAACCACAAGATCGACAAAAGCAATGCCGACCATCGCTTCGATATTTCCAGGATCGAGGAATAACGCCCGTTCAAAGAAAGACCGTGCTTGTTGCATATGTTCAGGCGTCCACCCCTTGTTCCACGAAGCTTTACCTTGGAAATACAGATCCATTGAACCGCGATGCAAAGATCGTTCTGACCGCTGTGCCTCGAATTCCGTCAGTTGAGCATTTAGTGCATTGGCGAGATGGGACACGATCTCGTCCTGCATATCGAAGAGATCGGCTATAGGTTTGTCGAAACGCTCGGCCCAAAGGTGGCTGGAAGTTTCGGCATCAACAAGCTGCACGTTCACTCGAAGCCGCTTCCCGCTTCGCTGGACCGATCCCTCGAGCACATATCGAACGTTTAGCTCTCGGCCGATCTGCTTGAGATCGACTGCCTTGCCCTTGTAGGTGAATGCAGTGTGTCTGCCGATGACGAACGAGCCGCTGATCCGTGACAAGTCCGTGGTCAGGCTCTCGGTCAGGCCGTCAACGAAATACTCTTGCTCCGCATCTCCACCGAGATTGGTGAATGGCAGCACAACGATAGAAAGCCGAGGTGGCGAAAACGTCTGTGCGAGGCCGTAAGCCGGTATCGCCGCGTGGCGTCCATCCGTGAGCGCGGCATAGGTTCGGACCGGGCGGGCAATGTTCTTGAGGTTCTGCTCTCCCAGATCGGCGAACTCAACGCCGACCTTCCCGCGGACGTAATCGTAGGCAGCGGACGAGATGCAAATGCCACCGGGCTCTGCGATGCCTTCAAGCCGCGCAGCGATATTTACGTCGTCCCCGAAAACATCGTGCGGTTCGACAATCACGTCGCCGACATTAATGCCGACGCGGAAAGCAATACGCCTGTCTTCGGCATCGGCGGCTGTAAACTCTTTGACTCGGGCCTGGAATCGCAAAGCGGCTCGGACCGCTTCGACCGCGCTCGGAAACTCTGCCAGGAGCCCGTCGCCGGTGTTCTTCACGATGCGACCACCGTATTCTGCGATAGCGGGCTCGACGCTTTCGGCGAGAATGGTCATCAGCTTGGCGTGTGTAGCCTCTTCGTCCTTGTGCATTAGGCGCGAATAGCCGGACGCGTCGGCCGCCAGTATTGCCGACAACCTGCGCTTGATCCGAGCTGGCAGCTGTGGCGCCATGATCGACAACTCCTGTCCGGCACATTTGTACGCTCGGTCTTCGGCCGTACCAACGCGCAACTGCTCCCCGCCCAGGAAGCATTCACCCGCGGTCTAACAAAACGACAGCCGGGCTGACCTTGTTGGCAGTGTCCCGAGGGACGCTGAGGAATTTCCCTTATGGGCGTGGCTGACCTAGGCCCGGAGCGCGGCGATGTCCGCTTCCGAGAGATGACCAGACCATGGGCATGCTGGCTGCCGAGGGCAGCCTTTGACCCGAAAGGGACATCGGCAGCACGACCGAGCCGCGTGAGCGCCGGGCGCCTGCGGCGCATGGAGCCAGCACGAACGCAAGCGAGGGCGCTCTCTAGGCAATCTTCTTCTCGACCTTCGCGAAGGCGCTTAGCTTCAGCCAGGCCCGCAGGCCGGCGCAAAGGCCGGTGCTTCCCGTCAAGAGGATTCGACCGTTTTCACACGCCGCGCCGATATCAATGTATCCGAGCCAAATCTCGGTCATCGTCCGCAGATCCGTCGCTACATACAGGTCGACCTCGAAGCCAGGATCCAGGAGACATAGGTCGACCTCCTTGCCCGGTTCCACCACAAGCCAGTAGTTGCGCTCTAACGCCGGCCGGTCGTTGAACATGAACTGGATCGTGGAGCGGCGAGGCGGCATTGGATCGGTGTTTATGTTGCGTCTGATGTCCCACATCAGCAGATTGGCATCGAGCTGCTTTAGCGTAGCCTCGGCCGTAACCCATCGATGTCCCCAGACGCCGATCGCCTCGATGATGGGACGCAGCTCCCGTCCCGCTTCGGTCAGCCGATATTCATACGCACCCTGCTCACGCTCCACGGCGACGCGCGCGACAATGCCGGCAGCCTCGAGCTCCTTCAAACGCTTGGATAGCAGCGCCGGCGACATGCTCGGGACGCCGCGCCGCAACTCGTTGAAGCGGGTCGATCCAAGCACAAGTTCGCGGAGTACGAGGAGCGTCCAGCGCGAGCAGACTATTTCTGCTGCCATCGAAACGGGGCAGAACTGATTGTAGCCGCTGTCCGACATTCCAGCGTCCTCCGACCAAGAGTGTTGTGACAAACAGGAGTACGACCGGCGCAGCACGTTGGCCAGTTCAGATTCTGTACCGGCCAGATTCAGATCCAGAACTGGCGGTTTTGAAGGCTGCCGTGAGACATCTCCCCTCGGCTCCGCAATGCGAGGCCGGTGCCTGCGGGCCGAGTTCCCAAACAAAGAGAGTCCCTGAAAGAAGGAGACGACCATGTCAGTTGCAACGATGCCCCTCGACTATGCTGCCATCAAGAAACGTCAGCACGCCGTCTGGTCGTCCGGCGATTATGCGACAATCGGGATGACCCTTCAGATCGTCGGCGAGCGATTGTGCGAGGCAATCGACATGCGCGCCGGAGGCAGGGTCCTCGATGTCGCTGCTGGAAACGGGAATGCGACGCTTGCCGCGGCGCGCCGCTTCGCACATGTGACCTCAACAGACTATGTCGAAGCCCATCTCGAGCAAGGCAGGGAGCGGGCCGCCGCCGAACGCTTCAGCGTCGATTTTCGGCAGGCTGACGCCGAAGCGCTGCCGTTTCCTGACGGCAGCTTTGACATGGCGTTATCTACCTTCGGGGTCATGTTTACGCCGAACCAAGAGAAGGCGGCCGCCGAGCTCATTCGAGTGGTATGCCGAGGCGGAAAGATCGGGTTCGCGAACTGGACACCGGATGGATTCGTCGGCCGGCTGCTGAAAATCGTGGGCAAGTACATGCCTGCGCCGGCCGGCCTCAGGCCAAGCGTTCTCTGGGGCACGTCGGCGCGCCTTGCGGAGCTGTTTCCAGGACATGAGATCAACGCAACGGAACAGACGTTCACCTTCCGTTACGCCTCTCCAGAGCATTGGCTCAACGTCTTTCGCACGAGCTATGGTCCGACCAACCGCGCGTTTGCGGCGCTGGAGGGCGAGAGGGCCGTTGCGCTGGAAGCTGACATTCTCGATCTGCTTGAGAGATCGAATTGGGGCGGCAGCAATAGCCTCGTGATCCCTGGGACCTATCTCGAAGCTGTGATTACGAGAAACTGAGGCGATGCCAAGCGAGCGGCTGGACAGGCGCAAGGATTCAGCCGCTCCAGGAGACTAACGCCAGGACCGCTTCTGGCCCCTTGCCGAACAAAGTTGAGGCTCGTTGCCATGTCGGCTATCGGCGGCAGACCGGCAGGTTCGTCTTGCAAGGTGTTGGCGTCAACTCATCTGACCCAGCAGGACGAACGCATTGGCAAAGGCCGGATAGTGTATCAGCAACAGGCTGATTAACGAGGGCACAATCGAAAACACCACGATCGGTCCGAGGCGAGAGATCTGGGCAGGTTGTCGCCGCGCCGGCAGATCGGTGGGCACTGGCATCTCCATCAAACGGAAGAGCTGGCGTGCGCGGCCGGCGCTATGATCCGACGGCACGCCGCCGCGGCACCGCCTCATCGGGATAGGCGTTCTCCGCAGATGTGGATTGTCCCGGCAGCGTGAGCCTGGCCGCGATCACCGGCTTTAGCACAAAGAAGCCGAGCAGCGCCGCTGCCACGTTCATGCCGCAGCCAACGGCGTAGACCGCATGCCAACTACCGGTCCACTGTGTCAGCACATTGCCGAGCGGCACCAGCAGCGAGGCGACGCCCTTGGCCGTATACATGATGCCGTAATTGACGGTGACGTATTGGCGGCCGAACGCGTCGCCGACAGTGGCGGCGAACAGGCTGAAAATGTCGCCCCAGAAGAGGAATACGAGCGCGTCGGTGACGATGAATGACATTGGGGTCGTGCCGAAGAAGCCGAAGGCTGCCAGGCAGACCGCTTCGATGGCGAACGCGATCCCCATCATGTTGGCGCGCCCGATATGATCGGAAATCCAGCCATTGAGCGGCCGGCCAACGCCATTGGTGACGTTGTGCGCGGTCAATGCAGCAACGATCGCCGGCATGCTGAAGCCGAAGATGATGACGGTGGCATCGGCAATTCCACGCTCCTTGGCAATCGGCGCGAGCTGCGCGGCCGACATCAGACCTCCGGCCGCGACCAGAAAGAACATCAGGTACATGATCCAGAAGATCGGCGAGCGCACCGCCTCCTGCGGCGGCACATCACGCGTGCCCTGCGCCACCTTGATCGTGGAGACCGCGGGAAGGTCCTCGGCTGCCGGTGCCCGGAGGAAGTTGGCGACAACGACGATGATCACTCCATAGATGATCGCGAACACGAGGAAGGTGTGCTGGTATCCGCTGGTCTCGATCATGGAGCGGATCGGCGCGATCGTAATCGCGGCTCCAGCTCCAAAGCCGGCAGCGGTCAGTCCGCCGCACAGGCCGCGCTTGTCGGGGAACCATTTCAGCGCGTTGCCGACGCAGGTGCCGTACACCGCGCCGCCGGCGAAGCCTGCAATCGCGCCGCCGAGATAGAGCATACCGAGCGTGGTCGCGCGCGAGTCTACGAACCATGCAAGAAAGGTCGCGACGCCCCCGGCCAGCACCATCCAGCGGGGGCCGATGCGGTCGACTATGAGACCCTCGAACGGCACAAGCCAGGTCTCAAGCAGGATGAAGATCGAGAATGCAATCTGGATCTCGGCCTTGCTCCATCCCCATTGATGCTGGATCGGCAGCACGAAGAGCGTCCAGCCATATTGCAGGTTGGCAACGCTTGCCATGCAGATGATGCCAAGGCCGAGCTGTACCCAGCGGGTCGAGTTGTGAATGGGGGCGGACGTTGTAGTGGACGTAGCAGACATCGGCGCGATCTCCAGGATCGAAAGCCGGACTCGTCGTGTGGAACAGGCCGGCTACCTGGAGAGGAGAATGGGTCGTTTGGACGCGTCGCGCTTTATCCGCGGGCATTGATCCAGGTTAAGGGGGGCGTTTGACGCGTGGCGTTAGCAGTTCGTCTAGGCGAGGTCCGCAAATGGAACTTGTCCACGACGTATCCGTTTGAAAGCGGGTTAGCGAGATCATTGACATGGATCAGGTAAAACGCCGCCGGGTGGGGAGTTCCGCTGGCGTGCGCCACGCCATTGCTCCCCCCGCGCCGGATCGTTCCGCGCCGTGTCCAATTGACGGCAATCCACGCGTCGGCGCGCTTCTGGGCCAGGCCGATGCGGCCTTCGCGCGCAGCCTCAGACGTTCAAGCATTCCCAAGGGAAAGGACGTCGTTATCGGGGGTAGCCGCGGCGATTGCGTCTACGTCAATCACGATGGCTGGCTCGCCCGCTACAAGACCCTGCACAAGGGAACACGGCAAATACTTGACTTCATCCTGCCGGGGCAGGTGTTCGGATTGCCGGCCTGCGTGTTCCAATGCGCGCCATATTCGGTTGTCACGGTCACGCGGGCGACTCTCTCCGCGGTGCCGTTCGGGCTCGTTGATACAATGTTCGATCAGGAGCCTGCGCTGGCCAAAGCGTTGTTCTGGTCGACGATCTATGACGCGGCGATTCTTGGCGAGCACCTTGTCGATGCCGGCCGTCGCTCGGCCTATGAGCGGGTGAGTCATCTGTTGCTGGAACTGCTCGTGCGACTGAACAGAACGCGCCCGACGACCAAGATGACATTCTCGATGCCGCTGACACAGGAACTGGTCGCCGATGCACTCGGACTGACAACAGTTCATGTCAATCGAACCTTTCGAAAATTGCGCGACGACGGCCTGATCGAGGTTGACGGGCGCTCCGTCAGGATCATTTCCTTCGAAGCTTTGTCGCTGCTGTCGGACTTTGAGCAGACTTATTTGAACGATGTCCGCCCATAGCAGGCCCATTCGAAGGTTAGCCGGAAAGCTCCTCTTGGCCCATCACGACGTTTGACGCGGCGTCGATGCATGTCGGCTCACAGGATCAGACCGGTATGCAGCCCGGCGCCGGCTTTGCCGCATGACCCATCGCGAACATTGCGGACCATTTTGCTGGTGGTTGAAGACGTCTAACCCAGGTAGAGTTGACGAGACACAACTACCAAAGCATCACGATGAAAACGGTGCGCCTTTCTACCCTGATTGCACTGGCGGCGTGGCTGGCAATATTCCTTGTTGGGGTGCTTCCGTATGCGGGCAGCCGGATGCTCAAAATCGAAAGCCGCCCCCACGTAATCGGGTCTTTCTCGAACTACCGCGTCGTTTCCGGAACCAAAGGCTCCAGATACGTTCTTGCGACGCTCGACTTTGATCGGCCAGGCTCGCAAGGGGTCGTGCATTGCAAGGTCGACCCGTATCAATTGGGCCCGGTCAATACTGAGGGGTCAAGGCTTTCGAGCGCGCAATTCGCGGTGCGGATGGACTCATGCGCGGAGGCGATCCAGTTGCCATTGAGTAACCCTCATGATGTCTGGAGCTGGGTCAGGCTCTTTCTGGTCGGCTCAATGTATGCGGCACTGGCTGGATGTGTGTTCGGCTTGGCTATGCTGTATGACAACGCTCGGAAACCCAAGCCCACTTGATCGCCTCCCCGAAGCGGACGCTTACGCGTCGCATCGTCGCGCCAAGCCTCCAGGCATCAGGAATGTGACAATTGTCACATTCACCCGACTTGCCTTTCATCAGTCTGTGCGTACGCTTGCGCACATATTGCCGGGGACTGGAATGGGCGCTTTTCGCTGGTTTTCTTTATTCGTTTCCATCTGGCTGACGTGCGGCACTGCCCACGCCGAGCGCCGTATTGCGCTGGTGATGGGCAACTCGGCTTACAAGAGCGTACCGAAGCTCTCAAACCCGGCGAACGATGCCGCCCTGGTCGGGAGCATGTTCAAGAACGCGGGGTTCGACTGGATCGACATCAGAACCAATCTCAATGCGACCGAGATGCGCAAGGCCCTGCGTGACTTCGGCGGGCGAGCGCGGGATGCTGAAGTCGCCGTCATCTACTACGCCGGTCATGGCATCGAGCTCGATGGCACCAACTATCTCATCCCGACCGACGCGGCTCTTGAAACCGACAGCGACGTTCTCGATGAGGCCGTCGCGCTCGACCGGGCGCTGTTCGCCGTCGAGCCGGCGAAGCAACTTCGCCTGATCATTCTGGACGCCTGTCGCGACAACCCGTTCGCCAAATCGATGAAGCGAACCGTTGCCGCCCGCGCCATCGGGCGCGGCCTCGCCAAGGTCGAGCCGACCAGCCCGAACACCATGATTGCGTTCGCGGCGAAGGCTGGCTCCACAGCATCGGATGGTGATTCCAAGAACAGCCCATTCGCCTCGGCGCTTGTCGAGCGCCTGCCAACACCCGGTCTCGACCTGCGCAAGGCGTTCGGCTTCGTCCGAGACGATGTCCTGAAGAACACCGGCTACCAGCAGGAGCCGTATGTGTACGGCTCGCTCGGCGGTGACGATGTGGCGCTCGTTGCAGCGAAACCTGCAGCAACCGGCCCTCAGGCAAGCCCCGAGGACGCTATTCGCCGGAACTATGAGCTTGCGCTACAACTCGGCACCCGCGACGGCTGGACAGCTTTCCTGAACCGATATGCTGACGGCTTTTATGCCGATCTCGCCAAGGGCCAACTCAACAAGATCGCGGCGGAGGAAGCCCGCTCGGCGGCTGCCGAGAAGGCGCGGGCAGCAGAGGAGGACAAGGCGCGGCTGGTCGCTGAACGTGCGAAGAAAACCGATCAGGACAAGGCCGCGGCCACCGCCAAGGCGGCGGAGGATGCACGAATCGCGGCAGAGAAAGCCAAGCAGATCGAGGAGGCGAAAGCCGCCGCAGCCGAGCAACGCCGCAAGGAGATTGAGGCCGCTGTTGCCAAGGCACTGGCCGACAAGCAGGCAGCAGAGAGGAAAATCGGCTCCGAACCCGACCAGAAGGTTGCGGCCCTGCCATCGCCTGCACCTTCGCCTGAACCGGCCCAGGCTCCGCAAGATCTCGCCAAGTCGGTGCAGTCCGAACTACGCCGCGTCGGCTGTCTTGCCGATGCGGAGAGCGGCGAGTGGAGTGGCAAGTCGCAGCGTTCCCTGACATTGTTCAACAAATACGCCGGAACCAAGCTCAACACGACGCTTGCAAGCTCGGATGCGCTGGACGCGATCAAAGCCAAGCCGGGCCGTGTCTGCCCGCTGGTCTGCGATCATGGTTTCAAGGCCGATGGAGATGCCTGCGTGAAGATTGCGTGTCGCGCTGGCTATCGCGTCAACGACGACAACGAGTGCGAAAAAATTCAGGACAAGAAGCCCGTTGCGACCCGCGAGAATAGCAAGCCGCGCGACGACGAGAGGAAGAAGGTTGAAGGGGCGCCCGCGAAGCCGCACGCCACTACTGGACAGATGGTCTGTGGGCAGGGTGGTTGCAGGCCGGTGGGTCCGGGCTGTCGCCTACAACAGACTAATCAGTATGCTGATCCGTGGCGGCGGGGAGGCACGGTGGAAGTCTGCAATTGAAAATGGCTGTCCTTTTGCGCGCATGGCGGCGATGAACTGGCCTACGCCGCTACCGCGTCGCGCCGCTCGGAACTTTCCCGGCGCACTACCGTTCCCGGTGAGCGGGCACAGCGTAGGCGGCAGCTATGAAGTGGATGTTGGTGGTCCTGGTCGGCGGGGTCTCGCCCGTGAATACCGACCTGGTGTTCGACAAGTTCAGCGACTGTCTCGCCGCCGAGGAGCAGATGCGACAGCACTATGCTGATGCGTTCGATGCGTGGGACCGCATGGCGGCGGCAAGGATCGACCGGCGCAGGGACTACAAGAAAGCCCGCGATCTCGAGGCCAAGCGGCTGCTCGGCAATGTGGGGACGTGCGTTCCGCATGGTGGCGGCGATCAGCAGCCGGTTTCCGTTCCGCAGCAGCAACCTCCGGCAACATCGTCGCAGCCCGCCCCAACGCCATCGCCGCAGCCGACGCCGCGAATGTAGCGGCAGTGCTGACGCGCCAAGTCGAATGGTAGCACCCGGTGCGTCACCCCGAGGAAGCGCAGAACGTTCTCGCGGTCATCCTGCCGAGCGGTCTTGGCGCACCACTTGATTAGCCAGATTCTGACCGATAGCGGCCGTCGACGCGCGTCGATCATTGCCCGAGTTGTTGAAGCACGGCGGACCACAACGCGAGCGGCTCTCTGAGGGCTCCCGGCTCGGACGGCTTCTGGCGAACGGCCGTGTGCACCATGACGAGCTTCGAGGCTGGATCGACCAGGATGACCTGACCGCGTATGCCGAGCAGAGCAAACCTGCGGTGCTCGCCAGGGAGGAGCCACACCTGATAGCCGTAGCCGAAATAGGGCGTGGCCACCTTCGGAGCGAGATGACCATCGACCGGCCTGACAGTCGTGGCATCCAACAGCCACTGCCGCGGGATCAACTGACGACCTTCCCAGGCGCCGTCGTGTGCGAGCAGCCGGCCGAGGCGCGCATAGTCGCGCAGGGTTGCGTTGAAACAGCAAAACGCAATCTCCTGCCCGCTGCCGTCTATCGCCCACGAGGCATCCGCTTCGGTGCCGATGGCACCCCAGATCCGGTCGTGGAGATAGTCGGCAAGCGGCGTGCCCGTGGCGGAGCGCAGGACCAGGCCGAGGATCTCGGTTTCCACGCTTGCATAGTGCCATCGGGTACCGGGCGGTGCAGTTCGGGTGTTGAATTGCGCGACGACAGCGGCGGGATCCCTGGTGTCTTCGACAAACAGGGCTCGCCCGAGCCGGGCGATGTCGTCATGCCCGTCATAGACTTCCGAGAATTCGACGCCCGAAGACATGTTCAGCAAGGCCCGGATGGATGTGCTGCCATATTCCGTTCCCGCGAGACCAGAAACGTAGGTTGAGACGGGATCGTCGATCGACTTGATCCGTCCTTCCGAGACCGCGATCCCGACCAGCATGGACACCAGCGTCTTGGCCATCGACTGCGACAGAAAGCGGTCGTGATCGGTCCGCGCATATTGATAGTGCTCGTACAGGATGGTGTCGTCCCTGGCGATCAGGAGACCTGTCACCGGGTTGCGCTTGAGGTAATCCGCGATCGTCAGCCGTTCCGTGCCGAAGCTATAGGCGATGGGAGGCTCTGACGCGCGCTTGAATTGCCAGGGTGCAGTCGCGCGACCGACCGGACGCGAGGGGTAGATCTCGCCGAAATGGCTGTAGACCCCGACGAGCTTGTCGAGCTGGGTGGTCGTCCCCCGCGTGCCGATGGGATAGCCCTCGGCCGCGCCGTAGATATCGGCATCGGGGCCGCTGTTCGAGAAGACCGGCCCCGCCTTGCCGGAAGAGCTTCGGGCGTCCTGTGCGCATGCCAGCGGCGCCCAGACCGCGACGACGAGAATGACAGATCCGAAAATCCCGCGGCAGCCGCGTGGCTTGCAGAGCGCACCCCAATTCATTGGACTTCCCTCCACGTTCTCGTGTGCACGCTGATGAGAGCCGTCTCGCAGACCGGTGACGACCCGCATGTTATCATCACGGGTGGGCGGAGTCAGCAACCGGCCTGTCGGCGAAGATGCGGCCAGCCGACCTGAGGTCTGCTTCGCAAGGATTTGGCGGAGGCAATCGCTCCGGCCCCGAACCGGTGTCTACTCGATCACTCTGTCCGCCAACAAAAGCACACGTTCCGGGACAGCCAAATGCAGCGCTCTGGCCGTCTGGAGATTGATCACGAACTCGAATTTCGTCGGCTGCTCGACCGGCAGGTCCGCCGGATTTGCGCCTTTCAGGATGCGATCCACGTAGTCAGCCGCGAGTACGAACAACGCCTCGATCTTCGGCCCGTAAGCCATCAATCCCCCGCGGTCCGGATAACTGGTGATCTGATAGACCGTGGGCATCATGTATTTGAGCGCGATCGACGGCAATGCCGGCCGGATCGGGTCTGCAAGCACGTAGACGACTTCGCAATCCGCCGCTTGCATGGCGGCGAATGTCTTGTCGAGGTCCTCCGGATTGGCCGCGACAAATCTTTGGGCTGAAACGCCGATAGAACCCGCTGCCTTGGCCGCAGCCTCAAAGGTCGCCATGTGCGTCGGATTGTTCGAGGCAAGCACGCCGATTTTCCGCACCTTGGGAAAGAGAAGGCGAATGACGTCCAGCATCTTCGCCGTGAGATCACCGAACATGTTCGCGATGCCCGTGATGTTGCCACCCGGCTTGGCGAAACTTTTGACGAAACCGGAGCCGATCGGATCGGTGGATGGCGCCATGACGATCGGAATCGTCGAGGTCGCTCGTTGTGCCGCCGCGATTGCAGGCGTCGCTTCAGCAATGATGACATCAGGTTTGAGGGCGACGAGTTCCGCCACCAGATTCGGCAGCAGCGAATAGCGGCCATTCGCTTCGCGGAATTCTATGATCAGGTCCTTTCCCTCCTGATATCCCCTGGCCTTGAAAGCGTCCCTGAACCATCCGAGAACGTGATCGCCTTTCCCGGAGGTGACCAGTCCGACGCGCCATGGCTTCGATGTTCCGGCATTTGCCGCGGCGGCAATGGCTGCCGAACAGGACATCGTCACAAAGGTGCGACGTGTTAGAAACCGAGGCACGACTCCCTCCTGCAAGCTGCCCTTCCACGTTAGCATGGTTCAATGCCGCACGGGACGATGCATCACCCTATCGCGAAATCCGCCGCCGCCTCCGCGTGAATGGCCGTCGTGTCGAACGTCTCGACCGATGTATCGGCAGCACCGACCAGCATCGTGATCTCGGTGCAGCCGAGAATGATGCAGTCCGCGCCGCGCCCGACCAGCGCGGCCATCACCTCCCGGTAGCGGCGGCGCGAAGCATCGGCGACCACGCCAAGGCACAGCTCGTCATAGATGATGCGGTTCAAGTCGGCCCGCTCGTCGGCGGAGGGAATGAGGACGTCGAGATCGTGCGCGCGCAGCCGGTCGATGTAGAAATCCTCCTCCATCGTGAACTTCGTACCCAGGAGCCCGACCCGCCGATGCCCCCTGGCCCGGATGCGCTGCGCCGTTGCGTCGCCGAGGTGGATGAAGGGAATCGTCAGCTTCGCGGTGATCTCGGGCGCCAGCTTGTGCATCGTGTTCGTGCACAGCACGATCGCAGCCGCGCCGGCGCGTTCGAGCCGCTGCGCCACGTCCGCCAGGCTCGCCGCCGCCTCCGCCCAGCGACCGGCATATTGCATCTCCTTGATGTCCTGAAAGTCATAGGAGTACATCAGCAGCGGCGCCGAGTGCAGCTTGCCCTTGCGGTCGCGGACGCGCTCGTTGATGAGCTTGTAGTAGAGCGCGGTGCTCTCCCAGCTCATGCCCCCGATCAGGCCAATGGTTCGCATTCCCGTGCCTTTCGAAATCCGGCTCGCTCCGATCGTAGACGAACGCGCCGACGCGCGCCATCGCGACACGGAGCGCGTGGCTTCGCCTCGGTGGATTAAAGCCGATTGGAAGGTCCCTGCCCACCGGGCTTCCGGTTGTAACTCCTCGAACGCGGAATCGGGCAGGGACTATCTCCTCCACACGAAAGCTGGAATCTCTCAGTTCACGAGCGGCAACAATTCGCTGGCGAGATAGCGATGCCCGGCGGCGGTGAGGTGGATGCCGTCACCCTGCGTCAGGCCGCGCTTTCTGGCTGCTTGATAATATGGTCCGGCATTGATGACGCGGATGTGCCGCGCTTTCAACCTGGAGGCAATCTCGCCGTAACCCGCCTTTGCCTGCTGCATCGTTCCGCCCTTGCGGATATCGTTGCCGCCGATCAGCAAGATGACCGTCCGGGTACCCTCAGGCACCGCGCTGTCGAGCCTGCCGAGGACGCCCGATGTCGTGTCTCCAAAGACACCTTGAGCGTTGACGGAATAATTCCTTCCCTTGGCACGAAGCATCGCTTCCAGCACGGCAGGGAACGCTTCACCGGCCGAAACGCCATATCCTTCGACGTTGCTGGCGCCCAGCGCAACGATTTGCGCGTGAGAGGCCGTCGCAGACATGGCCCCAACGAGCAATAAAGCTAGAGAACAAATGACAGCTTTCATCCCGCATCTCGAATAGCGTTTCACGATCTTCCTCCGTCTCGAGTCCTACGCCGAGGCTCCGAATGACCTGGCCGCCATTCTGTAAGAGACTGATTGCAACGATGCATGGCCCAAATGGGCTATCGAGATGAAGCGGTCGCGGCGAGCGGTGCGACTTAGGTCCAATGCCCTGGACGTAACACCAGCCGCGCGAGGAGTGCTGACAGCTCGCTTTGCCGCGATATCCCCGCCTTCGCAAACACGCTTTTCAAGTGGTTGCGCACGGTTTCTCCAGAGATCCCCAGGCGTTCGGCGGCTACCTTCGGTGCGAGGCCGGAGCCTACAAGCGCCGCGATGCGAGCCTCTCCGAGCGTAACACCAAGCAGGTCGCGCACCATGCCCGGATCCGGAGGCTCGTCGACCCCCTGCTCGATCACGAGAACGATGGCACGCGCGCGTGTCAGGAACTGTTCGGAAAGATCGCTTCGCGCAGAGATCGGCAGGAGATAAACCGCCAAACGGCGGTCCGATCGAATGGAATGCACCAGGAACGGCCGCGGGTCCTTGGACAGGTCGGACCGGTTTCCCTTCAACATGATTGCGATAGCTGCATCGATGGATTCGCGCGCGGGTCCAAACCCCATCCGAAGCCGGTCCTCGATCAGGTGCAGTTCGTCTCCGAGGAGCCGCTGGCCGGCCGGATTGGAAAATGCGACGCGGCCGAGCGAATCCAGCGCGAAGACGCCGATCCGGATCCGCGAAAGCGCATCGCCGAGCCCCAGGTTGACGAGCTCGGTATCCAGCAGCCGGATCGAGAGCCGCAGCGCGTTCTCGATGTGCCGGCCGAGTTTTCCGAGCAGGCCCAGTTCATCGTCCGAGAAGGGTGGCTTGCGGCGCGAATCCCGCTGGATGCTCAGGATGACGCCGACATGCGGGTTGGACGAAACGGCAATCGCGGCGACCCAGCCGAGGCCGTGGCTGGCGAGGAAGTCGGTATAGCAGGGGTCGCTGCGGATTTCGTCGTCGCTGCATAAGTGACGATCCGTGAAAGGTGCGCCGCTGAAGAAATAGCCGCGCTCGGTTGCCCGGATGGCCCGGATATCGCGATTGGTCCAGCCGCTTTCGTAATCGCGTTGCGCCTCGACGAGTTTCTCGGAGACAATCGAGCCGAAAGAGCCGTCGTCGCGTTGCCAGAGCAGCACGCTGCCAACATCGTCAAAACAATCGGCTATCGCACCTAATGCGGCTGGCCACTTCCGCGGGTCCGGAGCAGCACCGTAGATGGCTTCAACGGCTGCAACAAACCGTTCGTGCGAGGAGAACTTTTCCACTTGGACCACGGCCGTAAGCGCGATTTCGCGGCACTCACCGCCCCTGCGTTCGTGCCGAAGTTGAAACTAGATCGTGATTCGACCGCCAGCCAGCGGTTCGATGTCACCAATTAGTCTGAGTGAGACAGGGTTCCGAGTGGCGTCGCGTCCCTCGAACAGCGAATGGTGGCGGTCGGCAACGCCGTCTGCGGATGCTGCGACGTCGCGCGGCCAAGCCTCCAGCTAACCCGGCGAGTGCTTTTCCAGCGCCAGCGCAATCCTCTCCAGGGCGGCGTTCCTGTGCTGCATGTCGACGGTCTGCTCTTCGCAGATCTCGATCATTGTTCGCCCGGACCATCGGCGTCCATGCAGGCCCGTTCGGCTACAAAGCCAGCCAATCACCGCCAGCAACACAATGGTGGCGAGCCATAACAGCGCTCGCCGCAAGCCGACGTCCGAGATGGCGCTCCGGAGATCTCCGCTGGACAGATATGCGAAGGCGCGACCGTCGTGGGCGTCGCTATCATTCGGATCGAGCGCGATCATCTGATCGTAGTCGGCGATGGCGCGGTCAGGATCGCCTTTGGCTTGATATGCGTGGCCGCGGTAATAATAGGCGTCCCTGTATTGCGGATAGAGCGCTATCGCCTGACCACAGTCGGCGATGACGCGATCGACATCGCCTCTGGCGAAGTAGGCATTGCCTCGGCCGGTGAGAGCGACATAGTTGTCCGCATTGAGCTGGAGGCTGTCGGTATAGTCGGCGATGGCACGGTCGTTGTCGCCCTTGGCCTGATAGGCGTAGCCGCGCTCGCCATACCCGACCCGCTTTCCATAATCCGACAGGCCGCCTTCGAACGCCCGGTCCACGTCCGCTATCGCCCGGTCGTAGTCGTGCCGTTGATTGTAGATATGCGAGCGGTTGAGCAGTGAGCTGACAGCTTCCGGTTCAAGCCGGATCGCGTCGGTATAGTCCTTGAGGGCGCGATCGGCGCAATCGGCAAGGTTGGTCCACGACCAGGCGTAGCCGCGGTGGTGATACAGGTTGGACAGCTCGCCGCCATCGTAGTCTCCGCTGTCGATCGCGCGGGTGCAGGCGGCGATGGTCGCGTCGGCAGTCTCCTTCGACCCCTTCAAGCACGCCTGTCGATCATCGGCTGCCGCTGGCCGGCTGACGGCGATGGCTACGACGAACACCAAGGCAACCAGCCAGACATGCAGGGAAATCCCGGAGCGCATCCTCTTCTCCCCGCGATACACCGATGTCCGAGCTAACCGGCAGACGGCTTTTCAAGAGCCGCTGCGATCCGCTCCAACAATGCATTGGTGCGCCTGACTTCCACGACCTGCTGCTCGAACAGATCGACCCAGCTGGCTCCGGATGCTGCGCGCCCATTCCTGCGCGAAAACCACAGCCAGGCACCGACCAGCGCCACGAACGGCAGCCAGGACACGACCAGACTCACCAGCCAGTACGGCGCGCCGCCACGTGCCGTGAGCGAAAACCAGCCGAGGAGAACTCCGACGAGAGCGATCCACACGACGACGGGTAGAAACCAAGAGCGAGACTTGGTCATTCCAGGCACGACAGTTCCCCTAGGTTGATATTCGGAAAAACACGCTATCACTGGTTGATCCGGCTTCCCATGCCCACGCCTGCGCAGCCGTCGAAACGTGGTTAGCCGTTTCTTTGCGGGATCCTCAGCCGCAACGACCGGATCAGCTTCCGCCCCCCAAAGGGACTTCGCCGACAACGCCTGTCGATGCCATCGGCCGGCCTAAATATTCCTTCCAGGACCGCCGGCTCCCTCTTTCGCCTGTTCGGTTTTGGCGATTACATCTTCGCACTCGTATTGAACCCATTTTTTTGCGCTGGAGGGATTTCATGACTTCGTCAAATGTCACTCGCCGCAGATTGATCGGCGGTCTCGCGGCCGGAGTAAGCGCGGCCTCGGTGGTTTCATCAGGCATCCGCAGTGTCCATGCCCAAACCGCACCAAAGACTTTTGTTCTTGTGGGTGGCGCTTTCTACGGAGCGTGGTGCTGGCATCGCGTCACCGAAAGGCTCGAGAAGCAGGGCCATAAAGTCTATGCGTTCACGCTCTCCGGGTTGGCTGAGCGCTCGCATCTGCTCAGCAAGGACGTCAATCTCGATACGCACATCACGGACATCGCAAATCTCGTCGAATGGGAAGACCTGACGAACATTTGCCTCGTCGCCCATTCCTATGCCGGATGCCCTGCGTCCGGTGCTCTCGAGCGCATCGGAAGCCGCGTATCATCCATCGTCTGGGTAGATGCTCTCAAGCCAGCCGACGGGCAGGCGTTCCGGGACCTGGTCCCCTTCCCGATCGAGGAGGGCGCGATCAGCCGCCCGGCACCCAAAGCGCTGCCGCCGACGGCCTTCAGCGATCCCAAAGACGTTGCCTGGGTTCTGTCAAAAGTCACGCCACAACCGATCGGCACATGGCTTCAGCCGGTGAAACTGTCCGGCGCTCGCGAGAAGGTCGTGAAGAAGACCTACATCCGGTTGCCCAAATTCCAGCTGACCGCCCTGGACAAGGCGGCAGCAGAGTGCAAGTCCGACAATTCCTGGACGGTCCTCGAAAACACCACGTCCGGCCACTCGGTCATGATCAGCGAGCCGGATTGGTTGACCGACGTGCTGGTGAAGGCCGCATAAGGGCGATGACGCCGGATCTGGCCGAGCGATCCGTCTCGCTCGGCCTGCACGTGATTGCGTCCGCCCGAGCGGCCGCCTCTCACGATGCCTTCTGTTTCGCTTCGACGTATCGCGCAAAGCTGTCGAGGATCGCCTGCCAGCCGCCTTGCTGCTGCTCGACCGAATGGGTCGCTTCGGCATCGAAGGCGACGCGGACGGTGACGCCCTTTGCTCCCGGCACGAACTCGACTTCGGCCTTGCGATCACCGAACGCATATTCGATCCGCTTGCGCTCGACGATTTTCGTATAGGTGCCGGCGAAGTCGAAACCCATGCTGCCGTCCTTGGCCTCCATGCGCGACGAGAACACGCCGCCCTCGCGCAGATCGACCGTCGCCCTGGTCGTGTGCCAGTCGTCCGACGCTGCGTTCCACTTCACGATGTCGGCAGGCGTCGTGTAGGCACGCCAGACCTGGTCGATGGGGGCTGCGACGCTGGTTTCGACGGTGATCCTCATGGGTATTGCTCCGGTTCGATTTGGCGGTTCGAGGTGACGAGATCACTTCACGTATGCGGGGTCCGTGTCCAGTACATCCGCGAGGTGTCTGCCCAAGGACGATCGAACCCTGTCCATGCCGACACGGCCTGAACCGATAAACCTGAAAAATATCGTCAGTACGTTGGTCCGCCATCATGCGCGAACCCGACCAGATGATTTCAAGATTCGCGGATGCACTCGGCCGTCGCCTTGAAATCGCATCCCGGTATGCATATGCACCAAGGGTCGCTTTTCCGGGAGTTTCAGATGGCCGCTGCAACATGCCTCAAATGCGAAGGGCACGCTTTCGAACGCGGTCGCGTCTTGCCGCTCGGCGAACAGCAAGCCGTATCCGTTCTACAATGCGCCGACTGCGGAACGGTGGCTGGGATCCTGGATTCGCAACCGTCGATCGAGAGCCTGCAACAGCAGGTCGCCAGCATCGACGCCGGCATCATGCGCATCGTCAAGGCGATGCAGGACTTGACCTGAGGGAGGCACGGTCCCACCTCTTCAGATCGCCCCGGTTTTCCCGCGAATGGCCGCCGACCGCTTGAACAGTTGCTGGGCATCGGCGGTGCGGCCTTGATCCTTGTAGAACGCAGCTAGATTGTTCAGGATATCGGCGAGATCCGGATGGTCGGGACCGAGCGTCTTCTCGAAGGTCGCCACCGACAGCTTGTATAGCCGCTCTGCATCGGCGTTACGCCCCTGGCGCGCATAGAGCGTCGCCAGATTGTTCTGCGCCTGCGCGATGTCGGGATGGTCGGGTCCATAGGCTTTCTCGGTCACCGCGATCGCGCGCTTGAGCAGCCGCTCGGCATCGGCATAGCGATGCCGGTGGATGTAGGCATCGGCGAGATTGCTCATCAACACCGTGGCCTCGGGATCGTCGGGGCCGTTCGCCTTCTGGAGAATGGCGAGCCCGCGCTTGAACAGCGGCTCGGACTGGTCGTAGCGCCCTTGACTACTGTAGACGGCGGCAAGATTGCTCATCGCCATGACGATGGAGGGATCGTTGGGACCGAGTGCTTTCTGACGAATCGCGATCGACCGTTTGAGCAGCGGCTCGGCTTGCGCGTAATGCTCTTCCGCCCGATAGAGTTCGCCAAGATTGTTCAATACGGTTGCAACTTCCGTGGAATTCGAACCGAGCGTCTTCTCCCTGATCGCCAGTGAGCGCTTGTAGAGCAATTCGGCAACCGGGTATTGGCCCAGATTGTAGTGGATCGTGCCGAGATCGTTCAGCGGCATCGCGACCATGGCGTCATCGGTGCCGAACTCCTTCTCGCGAAGGGCCAGGGCCTTCTGGGCGAGCGGCAGCGCTTCGGTGTATTTGCCGGCCTGATAGAGCTCCTTCATCTGCCGGGTGAGCGTGCCCGCCTCATCCTCTTCCGCATGGGACGGCGCGCCCATCGACAGGCTCAGCGCGAGCGCGGCAACCGCAATACGGATCGATGCTTTCAGGGCCTTCATCGCGCGTTCCTTCGTCGCGGCTGCCAAGGGACTTACGCAGTTTTGGTGCGACTGGAGGCCGGACAGGTTCAATGCGCGGCGGCGGCACCCGTTAACGGGTTGCCGCCACGATCGCGCGCAGCAGTTTCGCGTTGCTGAAGCCGATATCCTCGCGCGTCATCCCCATGCGCAGGATCACCAGCTTGCGCGAGGGGATGATGGCGATCACCTGGCGGAGATGCCCTTCCATCATGAAGGTGTCGGCGGGGAGATCATAGCCCAGGCCCTTGGCCAGCCAGATCTGTCCGCGGCCGTAGGCCGGGCCGTGGCCCTCGTCGGACACGGGAGACGGTGACCGCATATAGTCGACGAAGCCCGCGGGAAGAAGCTGCTGGCCGTTCCATTGCCCGCCCAAGCGCAAAAATTCGCCGAACCGCGCCCAATCGCGCGCGGTGGCAAAGAGAAAACCTTCGCCGCGAAACGTGCCGACCTCGTCGGCCTCGAGCACGGCGCTGGTCATGCCCAACGGATTGAACAACCGCTCGCGCGGATAGGAGGGAGCGCCCTCGCCGACCGCGTCCTGCCAGAGGCGCGTCAGCAGGACCGACTGGGCGCCGGAATAGTTGAATCGCGTTCCCGGTGGCGTGTCGAGCGGAAGGCCCCGCGCGAAAGCTGCGGTATCCCGCACCAGAAATTCCATGCGCCCGGGATCGGTGATGCGGCCCCCGGCTTCGCTCCATTTCAGCCCGGCGGTCATGGCCATCAGATCGGCGATCGAGATTTCCGCGCGGGCGTCGCCGGCCCATTGCGGAAATAGATGCTTCTGCTCGAGCGACAGTTTTCCATCCTTGATGGCCATGCCGACCAGAGCCGCGGTGACGCTCTTGGTCATCGACCAGCCGTGCAGCGGGGTTGTCGCGCCAAATCCCTCGCCATAGGTTTCGGCGATGATGCGCCCGTCATGGACGACGACGATGGCGCGCATGCCCGGGCCTTGCAGGGCCGGATTGTTCACCGCCGCTTGCAAGCGTGTGTTCTCGGACACCTCCACCTTCTCGCCGGCGGGCCAGAGCGCATCCGCGCTCGCCCTGGGCGGAAGCGGCTGTGCCGCAGGGCGCTTCCAGGACTGGTCGTCCATGACGTTGGTGCAACCCCGGCCCTCGACATATTGGGCGTGACGTCTGGCGATGAACCCGAGAAGGGCGGCATCGACGCGGTGTTCAGCGGGGCTGACGTCGACCTTCACCAGATGAAAGATCTGATAGCCGAGGGCCAGCAGGTCGGCCCTTACAATCGCGTCCACCTCGCGCCCGGCCATGAAGACATTCGAGCAGACGGTCTTCGCCGTACCAGCAGTAACGAGTTGCAAGACGTCTTGGCGGGCGATGACGATCCAGGCGCCTAACCCCACGATCGTCAGCGCGAAAAGGCCGACGACGACACCGAAAATCCTAAGCGCTCGACGCATGATCATTAACCCGTGCCGGCGGGCTTTCTACTACAACGCGAAGATGGCTCCAAGGCCCCGCCCCATGGCGGTTGGGTAAAGTCGGCGATAAGGTACTGACAGCGGGACACCGGGCACACACATGGCATTCTGGATCGCAGGCGCAGTCGGATTGGTGATCGCCTATCTCCTCGGCTCGATACCCACGGGCTATCTGGCAGGACAACTGCTCAGGGGAATCGACATTCGCGAGCACGGCTCCATATCCACCGGGGCAACGAATGTGTTGCGAACCCTCGGCAAATGGCCGGCCCTGGCGGTGCTCGTCATCGATGTCCTGAAGGGCGTCGCCGCCATCTTCGTCGCGCGCTGGTTCTGCCCCTGGCTCATCACCAAATTGTCCGCGGTGCCGCCGACAGCGTCCCAACTGCAAGCCTGGGTGCCGTGGGCGGTGTGCCTCGCCGGCATTGCCGCGCTGCTGGGCCATGGCCGCTCGATCTGGCTGAATTTCACGGGCGGCAAATCAGCGGCGACCGGGCTCGGTGTGGCGCTGGCGATGTCGTGGCCGGTGGGACTGGGCGCGGCAGTCGTCTTTGGCGCCGTGCTGGCGATGTCCAGGATCGTTTCGCTCAGTTCGATGCTCGCAGCGGTGACGGCGATCATTCTCGTCGGCGGCCTCGAGCACCCGCTGCCCTATCGGCTGCTGGTGATCGCAGGCGGCCTCTACGTCATCGTCCGCCATCGCGCCAACATCCAGCGGCTGCTGGCGGGCACCGAGCCGAGGCTCGGTCAAAGCAGCCCGGACGTGAAGGCGGAAGTGCAGGCCTGACGCGAGATCAATTGACCGCCTGAAGCGCAGCCGTGAAGGTGGCGAGGTCAGCGCGGGCCATCTCGTCGGGCGCCCATTTCGGGAGGTCGGCGAGCTCTGCGATCACACGGGCCCTGTCCTGCGGCAACAGGAAGCCTGCCCAGACGTCGCGGGTGTCACGGAGCGCAGCCGCCACGAGGCGGGCGTTGGCGGGCTTGCTGGCACCCTGGATCGCTGCGCAGACCGTGGTCAGGATGTAGACGGCGCTGTTCTTGCGAAAGCCCACAAATCCCTCCTCGCGGATGCGGGTGCGCTGCTCCGCCGGGAGCTGTGCCCAGAACAATTGGCCCGCAACCGCCTCGCGGGCCATGCCGCGGATCATGAAGCTCATCGCCACTGCATACTGATCCCCGTACTCGGTCATGTTGCGCCCAAGAGCGGCGAGATCGGGCTGCGGTCCGGGCTTCATGCCGTACAAGATGAACAGCTTGTGGGTCTGGTTTGCGGTGTCGGTCCAGTCCATCAGCCAGCCCATGTCGCTCGCCTGCGCGGGCGGCAGCGCCGCGAGGGCGTCGAGATCAAAGACATGACCAAGCAAGGCTGCGATATCGGGCCGGGTCAGATCAGGCCGCTCACCCTTCTTCGCGACCCCTTCGACATAGGCCTTGAAGGCCTTCGCGGCGTCACGCGCGGCGGCGAGATCCTGCACGCCGTCCTGTGCAAACGCCGGCGAGACGAATGCGAGAAGGACCAGGAGAATTCTGACGATGGCCATGGGAGTTGGTCGGGCTCCGCACCATGAAGGTTCAGGCGGGAGCCTGGAGCGCGGTCAGCCCCGGCGGCGGCTTCCGCATATTCGAGGCCTGCTCATAGGCATAGGCCAGGCGCAACAGCTTGTGCTCGCTCCAGGCGCGGCCTGCAAACGTGACGCCGACCGGACAATCGGGCGCCTCCTTGCCGTCGGCGCCCGAGACGAGGCCAGCCGGCACCATGACGCTGGGATAGCCGGCCTTGGCCGCAATCGCTGCGCCCGTCGCGGCGGGGAACAGGACGGCATCCAGCTTGTGCAGGTTCATGTAGGCGCCCATGCCGTGCGTCCTGGCCGCAAGCAGGTCCATGGCGCGCGCGGATTTGTACTCGCGCTCGCTCAAGTCGCCTTTGGTGAGGTCGGCGGCGAGAAACAGGTCCTGGCCGAAGCGCAAGGTTTCCTTCGCATTCGCCGCGTTGAAGGCGATGATGTCGGCCATGGTCTTGATATCGGTATTGGTCGCCCAATCCTTCAGATAGCGATTGAGACCGTGTTTCAGCTCGTAGAGGAAAACGATCGGCGCACCGGTTGGATTGCCCTTGTTGGCACTCAGCGGATTGCGGTTGAGCACGGCCATGTTGGTGCCGGGACCGGCAAGCCAGCCACGCGTCGGCATGCTGGCGCGCACGATGACGGCGCCGAGATCCTCCAGCAGCTCGATGACGTCGGCCATCAGCTTGGCGCCGTCGGCAGGCAGCTTGCCGTAATAGCAGTCGTTCAGCGGATCTGAGGGATCGCTGGGCACGCCGATCCGCGCACCTCTCAGCGCGTCGCGCGCGAGATCGGCGGTGTAGTCGGCCGGCCGCTTCTGCCGCTCGGTTGCGGGATCGCGCGGATCCCTGGTCGCGAGCACGTTGAGCAGCAGCGCGGCGTCGCGCACCGTGCGCGTCATCGGACCCGCCGTGTCCTGGCTATGCGCGATCGGAATGATGCCGGCACGGCTGATCAATCCGACCGTCGGCTTCACGGTGACGATGCCATTGCGGCTGGCGGGATGCAGCAGCGAGCCCGACGTCTCGGTCCCGATCGAGGCCGCACACAGGCCGGCCGCCACGGCCACCGCCGAACCCGAGCTCGATCCGCCGGGAGTGACGACCGGAATGTCGTGCTCACCCATCAGCGCCGGCGCATAAGGATTTTTCACCTGGCCGCCGAGCGAGGAATAGCCCGCGGGCATCTCGACTGCGAGGATGTTGGCGAACTCAGTCAAATTCGTCTTGCCGAGGATCACCGCACCGGCCTTGCGCAGCAGCTTGACGACGGTGGCGTCGCGCCTGGCACGCGCGCCCTCCAGCGCCAGCGAGCCCGCCGTCGTCGGCTGCTGGTCCGATGTCGCGATGTTGTCCTTCACCAGGATCGGCACCCCGGCCAGCGGCCGCTTGGCTGACGGCCTCGTGCCATCAAGCTCGGCGGCGATCGCGAGCGCGTCGGAATTGAGCGCGCGAACGGAATTCAGCATCGGCCCGGCGCGGTCGTAGGCCGCGACCCGTGCAAGATAGGCTTTTGTCAGCATTGTTGCGGTGACCCGCCCGTCGGCCAGGGCGTCGACGATGTCGCTCATCGGCCCATCCTCGCGCGGCAGCTCCGGCGCCGCGTCGCGACGGGTCGGCTTCTTCATGACGTGCCCCCTGAACGGATATATGCTACAAAACGTAGCATTTATCGGGATTGCGCGACAAGCAGGAGCGCGTGATGGACTGCACGATCCGGCCTGCGCATTCCGATGACGCCGCCGACATCAGCGCGGCCGTTGCGGCTTGATTGACGCCAGCAGATAGAGGACCATCGCGTTTCACCGCTCACACCAGAATGGGCGAGGAAACGCAGATATGGACGGAACTGTGGGAATTGGCCTCGTCGAGCGGGCGCGGGCCATCGCGCCGCTGATTGCTGACGAGGCAGACGAGATCGAGCGGACGCGGCGGCTGACGCCTGATGTCGTGGGCGCTCTGATCGAGAACGGGCTCTACCGCGCGCTGCTGCCGCAGAGCCTGGGCGGCTCGGAAGCGCCGCCCGAGATTTTCATGCAGATGCTGGAGGAGATCGCGAAGGTCGATGCGTCCACGGCCTGGTGTCTCGGCCAATGCAGCGTCTGCGCGATGATCGCAGCCGCACTCGACCACGACAGTGCGCACGAGATCTTCAACACCGCCCCCGGCATCCTCGCCTGGGGCGCGGTGGCACACGAGGCGCGCGCGGTCGATGGCGGTTACCGCGTTACGGGCCGATGGGATTTTGCCTCGGGCTCGCGACAGGCGACCTGGCTCGGCGCGCATGTCCGCATCATCGATGCCGACGGCACGCCGCGCAAGAATGCCGATGGGTCGCCGGAGATGCGCACCATGCTGTTCCCGCTTTCGCATGCCGTCATGCACGACGTCTGGCAGACGATCGGGCTCGCCGGCACCGGCACCGATTCCTATGAGGTGCACGACCTCTTCGTCCCCGATCGCTTTGCCGCGTTTCGCGACGTGCCGAGTGCCCTGCGCGAGCCGGGCCCACTCTATCGGCTTCCGACCGGTTCGACCTTCAGCCTCGGCTTTGCGTCGGTCTCGCTTGGCGTCGCGCGCGCGACGCTGGATGCGGCGATCGCACTGGCGCGCGCCAAGCATCAGTCGCTGGCGGCCAGCGCAATGCGCGACAACCAGGCGGTCCAGGGCTTGATCGGGCGCACCGAGGGCGATCTGCGCGCCGCGCGCGCCTATCTCTACGGAACGGCCCATGCGATGTGGCGCGACCTCTCGGTATCTGGCGTCTTCAGCCCGGCGCATCGCAGCGCCGTCCGTCTCGCCGCGACCTGGACCATCCAGCAATCGGCCAGGGTGGTCGACACCGCCTACCGCATGGCCGGCGCCACCGCCGTGTTCCGCAGCAATCCGTTCGAGCGACGGTTTCGCGACATGCACGCGATTGCCCAGCAGATCCAGGCGCGCGACACGCATTTTGAGGATGTCGGCAAGGCGATCCTGTCGGAAGGCCGCTGATCGGGCCGCGCTGCCTCGTCAAACGATCGGTCGCGAGGGGCTGAAAATGCTTGATTTAAATCAAGCCCGCCGCAGCGGCGCCATCCCCGAATAGGCTGTCGACGGCCGCGCAGAAGCGCTGCCGAACAGCACGGAGATGATCATGAGGTCCTCGAGTACTCTGCGTACTGCCATTCTCGCCGCTGCCGGTGCCCTGCTTGTCACCAGCGCCCAGGCCGGGCCGATGCCGACGTCAGTGGCGACGATGAAATCGATGATCGATCCCGCCACCACCGAAGTGCGCTGGGGCTACGGCTACCGCGGCGGCTACGGCTATCGCGGCGTCGGTTTGGGCTATCGAGGCGGCTATGGCTATCGTGGAGGCTATGGCTATCGCGGCGGTCTGGCCTATCGCGGCTACGGCTACCGTGGCTATGGCTATCGCGGTTACGGCTATCGCGGCCTGGGTTACGGCGTCGCAGGCGCCGTGGTCGGCGCCGGGATCGCGAGCGCCTATTACGGAGGCTATGGCGGCTATTACGGCGGCGGCTATCCCGCCTACGGCTATCCGTCCACATCGTATTACGGTTACGGCGGCGGCTATGGCTATGACTATTGCGCGCCCTCTGGTGCCTACGCCGGCTACTAGACTCCAATCTATCCAGGGTGACACGACCGGCGCGGCGGCCTCGCTGCGCCGAAATGCCCGGCTCATTGCTCGCTTCCCGCAGCTGCACTACGATGGCGGAAACCAACTTCGGCCATCGGGACGGATGTCGGACTTCACAGACGGTCAGGATCGCAACCTGTTCTGGCAACAGATGCTGTCCGGCGAGCATCCCGCACTGCGCCGTGGCCGCAAGGTGATGCGCGCGCTGTCGCCCACGGCGAACGATCGCTGCCGGCTCTGCTGCGTCGGTTTCGACGGCTTCACCGCGCCGGCGTTGCGCCTGGCGGGCTTTCGGCCATGGCGGCGCAATCCGCATTTTTGCGAGCAGTGCGAGGCGGTGCTGGCGAAAGAGCGCGGCGGCGCCGAGATCGACATCGGCATGCTCTATGCCGACGTGCGGGGATCGACCCAGCTCGCCGCGCGCCTGGGCCCGGCCGCCTTTGCCGCGCTGATGCAGCGCTTTTTCCAGATCGCGACGGATGTGCTCAACAAGAGCGACGCCGTGGTCGACAAGATGGTCGGCGACGAGGTAATCGGGATCTATCTGCCGGGCTTCTGCGGCAGCGACTATCGCCGGCACGCGATCAAGGCCGCTCTCGCTCTGCTGCGCGCAACCGGACACGACGATCCCGCCGGCCCGTGGCTCTCCATCGGCGTCGGCGTGCATGCGGGAAGGACCTTCGTCGGCTCCATCGGCGTCGAGGACGGCAATTATCAGTTTGCCGCGCTTGGGGATCCCATGAATTTCTGCGCGCGGCTCGTCGCCGCGGCCAAGGGCGGCGAAGCAGTGATCAGTGCGGCCGTCTGGGAAGGCGCGCCGGCCAATATGTCCGCCGAGCAGCGCAGCCTGACACTCAAAGGCTACGACGCCCCCGTCGATGCCTATGTCGCGACGGTTTCCGGTCAACCCAATCGGGCTCTCCGTTAGGGAACGCGGCCGGGTCATACACCGCATCGTTCAGTGACCCTGAGGTGGCATTGGGGTATAAGCACGTTCGCATGAGTCCCCGCCGCATCATCCCTCTCCTGCTTGTCATGACACTCCTGGCCGCCGGCGACGCGCTGGCCCAGGACAAAGGCAGCGTGAACCCAAAACCGTTGCCGCCGCTCGCCCATCCGAACGATCCCAAGATCGGCGCCAAGGAACTTTTCGCGCGCAAGCTGTTGCCCTCGACCGGGCCGGCGCATGTCATCGGCTCCTATGTGAAGGGCTGCATCGGCGGCGCCCAGCAGATGCCGCTCAACGGCGACACCTGGCAGGTGATGCGGCTGTCGCGCAACCGCAATTGGGGCCACCCCGACATGATCGCGCTGATCAAGCGCCTGGCTGCCAAGGCGCACAAGGATGCGGGATGGCCGGGCATTCTGGTCGGCGATATCGGCCAACCGCGCGGCGGGCCCGCCTTGTCCGGCCATGCCAGCCATCAGATCGGATTGGACGCCGACATCTGGCTGACGCCGATGCCGGACCATCGGCTCTCGCGCGAGGAGCGCGAGGAGATGTCGGCGGTGATGATGGTGCGCGACGACCGGCTCGACATCGATCCCCGCGTCTTCACGCCGAGCCATGTGCTGGTGCTGCGCGACGCCGCGCAGGAGCCGGCGGTGCAGCGCATCTTCGTCAATCCCGCGATCAAGAAGGCGCTGTGCCGCGAGGCCAAGGGCGACCGCTCCTGGCTGTCGAAGATCCGGCCGTGGTGGGGCCACGACTATCATTTCCATATCCGCATGCGTTGCCCGGCGGGATCAGGCGAATGCCAGGGCCAGCCGTCCCAATCCGGGGACGAAGGCTGCAAGCCCTCCGATTTCGCCTATTGGTTCAGCGAGGGCGTGCTGCATCCCAAGCCGCCGCCGCAGCCGCCGAAGCCGAAACCGCCGATGACGCTGGCGCAGATGCCCGCGGCCTGCAAAGCCGTGCTGCACGCGGCGGACGCCAAGCCGTAGCGGATGTGAGCACACACGGACACCAAGCCACCGGGGTCGTCCCCGGCTCGCGCCACGCGCGCCGCGGGATGACGAACTAGTTGGTTGGTTCGTCCACATCAAATGCGCTAACATCGCCTTGGCCGCGCGGCCGTAAGTCCGCGGCATTCCGGGATGCGCATCCCGCCTCCAACGAAACCTGGCTGCAAGCCCGCGGCTATCGCGTGGCCAACGATGAGATTTGACATGCGCATCCCCGCTCTCCTTGCCGTGCTCTCGATCAGTGCGACCTCCGCTTTCGCCGCGGAGGAGCCGAGCGGCTGCGACAAGTTCAAATGGCCGATCGAGCGCGACCGCGCCGCGCTGACCGCGCCTGATCGCGCCAAGCTCGCCTCGGGGGCCGAGCAGGCCGCGGTGCCGTCATCGGCGATCATGCTGGGGCTGGTCGCGCCTCAGGAGGCAAAACTGCCCTCGCCGCCCGAGCGCGCACCGAAGGACGGCACTTTTGCCGGCTTCACCAGCATCAAGGCCGCGAAGGCCGGGCTCTACACCGTCAGCCTGTCCTCGGGCGCCTGGGTCGATCTGGTCCAGGACGGGCATTTCCTCAAGCCCGTGGCCTTCAGCGGCGCCACCGATTGCGACGGCATCCGCAAGACCATGAAATACGAGCTCTCGGACAAGCCCTTCGTGCTTCAGGTCAGTGGCGCCAGGGACAATTCGCTCTCGATTTCGATCCTGCCGGCGCAATAAACCCATCACTTTAGACAAAGGGTCGCCTTTGACCTGAGGGCTCAGCCTGCTATCTTCGCCCCTGCGATATCCTCGCCGGCCGTAAGCCGTTGCGGGGACACGTGGAACAGCGCTTCCGCCCGTCGCCCAACCCACCCAACGCCAGATTTGCGCGTGCGTTTGCGCGCGCGGGCTCGCACGGAGCGCCATTCATGTATCGACTTGCCGGACTTTTCACTGCCTTCGTCATGCTCGCAGGCACGACACTCTCGCCTGCCAGCGCCGAGGACAAGACCATTACCGTCTTCGCTGCCGCCTCGATGAAGAATGCGCTCGACGAGGTCGACGCTGCCTACACCGCCAAGACAGGCGTCAAGATCACGGCAAGCTACGCAGCAAGCTCGGCTCTGGCAAAGCAGATTGAGCAGGGCGCGCCGGCGGACGTGTTCGTTTCTGCAGACACCGACTGGATGGACTATGCGCTGTCCAAGAAGACCATCAACGAGCCGACCCGCGTGAACCTGCTCGGCAACAGCATCGTGCTGATCGCACCGAAGGATTCGAAGATCGACAACGTCACCATCGCGCAAGGCTTCGACCTCGCAAAGCTCGCCGGCGACGGCAAGATCGCCACCGGCGACGTCAAGTCGGTGCCGGTCGGCAAATACGCCAAGGCTGCGCTGGAGAAGCTCGGCGCCTGGCAGGCCGCGGAGCCGAAGTTCGCGATGGCCGAGAGCGTGCGCGCCGCGCTGACGCTGGTGGCGCGTGGCGAAGCGGCGCTCGGCATCGTCTATTCCACCGACGCCAAGGTCGAGCCCGGCGTGAAGATCGTCGGCACCTTCCCGGCGGAATCGCACCCCGCGATCATCTATCCCGTGGCGGCGACCACGACGGCGAAGCCCGAGACCAACGCCTATCTCGCCTTCCTGCGCTCGACGGCGGCAAAGACCATCCTGGAGAAATACGGCTTCAAATTCCTGGTCAGCCCCACAACGTAATCTTTGCAACCTGATTTTCGTGCTCGACATCTCTCCTGCCGAATGGACGGCGATCCTGCTCTCGCTCAGGGTCGCCGTCATCGCGACATTGGTGGCAACGCCGTTCGGCATTGCGCTGGCGTGGCTGCTCGCCCGCAAGGATTTCTGGGGCAAGTCGGTGCTCGATGCCGTCGTGCATCTGCCGCTGGTGCTGCCGCCTGTTGTCACCGGCTATCTCCTGCTTCTGACGTTCGGCCGCCGCGGCCTCGTCGGCGCGTTCCTCGCCGATCATCTCGGCATCGTCTTCGCCTTCCGCTGGACTGGCGCTGCGCTCGCCTGCGGCGTGATGTCGTTTCCGCTGCTGGTACGCCCGATGCGGCTGTCGATCGAGGCGATCGACCGCCGGCTCGAACAGGCCGCCGAGACGCTCGGTGCCGCCCCTTTCAAGGTGTTCTTCACGGTGACGCTGCCGCTGGCTCTGCCCGGCGTGCTCGCCGGCATGGTGCTCGGCTTTGCCAAGGCAATCGGCGAGTTCGGCGCGACCATCACCTTCGTCTCCAATATTCCGGGCGAGACCCAGACGATTTCCTCGGCGATCTATTCGCTGATCCAGACGCCTGATGGCGACGCTGCCGCGGGACGGCTCGTGATCGTCTCGGTTGTGCTCGCACTCGGTGCGTTGATCGCCGCCGAATGGTTCGCCCGCCGCGCCACGCAGCGCCTGCACGGAAACTGACCATGCTGCGCGTCGATGTCGAAAAACAACTCGGTGAATTCTCGCTCTCGGCGTCATTCTCGAGCGAAGGCCGCGTCACCGGCCTGTTCGGCGCTTCCGGGGCCGGCAAAAGCTCGTTGATCAACATGATCGCGGGCCTTCTGCTGCCCGATCGCGGCACCATCGTCATCGACGGCGAGACCGTCGACAACACCGCGGCTGGCCTTCATGTGCCGACCTATCGCCGTCGCATCGGCTACGTCTTCCAGGACGCACGGCTGTTTCCGCATCTCAACGTCGCGCAAAATCTCGACTATGGACGGCGGATGAACCGCCTCGCGGCCGATCCGGCGCAACGCACCCGCGTCGTCGAGCTGCTCGACATCGGCGCGCTTCTGGATCGCCGTCCCGGAAAGCTCTCCGGCGGCGAACGCCAGCGCGTCGCGCTCGGCCGCGCGCTGCTGTCGAAGCCGCGTTTGCTGCTGCTCGACGAGCCGCTCGGCGCGCTCGACGAGGCCCGCAAGCTCGAGATCCTGCCTTATCTGGTGCGGCTGCGGGACGAGGCCAATATCCCAATGGTCTATGTCAGCCACGACGTTGCCGAACTGCGCCAGCTCGCGACCCAGATCGTGATGCTCAGGCAGGGCCGCGTGACGTCGTTCGGCGGGGTGAAGGTGCTGACGTAAGCGAGGCGGATCGCGCTTTGCACGATCCGCCTCGCCCTGCATCTACCAGCTGCGATCGACGTTCCGCACGTCGCCGCTCCGGGCGTCGACGTCGACCTCCATCCAGCGACCGCGACTGTCGCGGCCCTCGATCTGCCATTCGTCGCCGGCGAATTCGGTGTGCGAAATGGTCATGACGCCGATGTCGGTCGCAACATCGAGCGCGGCCTGCATCGAGACCTGATCGCCCGTGTCATAGGCCATCGCCGGTGCCGCTGCTCCCAGACCGATTGCGACGATGGCGGGCAGGATGAGTTTACGCATGGGTTGCTCCTGTCAGATGCGTTGACCGTTACGCGGCTAAGAACTGACAACGCCGCAGAGCGTTCCGGAACCGGACCTCACGAAGCCGCGCAAATCTTTGGCGGTTGCGGCGATTTGGTGGCAGTTGTCGGGCGGTCGATGTTCCACAACACCGTCATTGCGGGCGCAGCGCGCTAGACGCCCGCCACGGAGGTCCAGAGCTCTGCGAGCTTGCGCCGCAGCGCCTGACTGCGGGTCAGCGGTGCGGGAGTCTCGTCCTCTTCCGGCAGGCGCAGGCCGACGACGTTGACGCGGCCACCGGAAATGCTGCGCGCGACCAGCACGATCGAATCCAAAGCGAGCTCGGCGCCTTCCTTCGGCGCGCGATCGAGATGGACATCGAAATAATCGGCGAGCGTCAGCTTGCCATCATCCTCGCCGACCTTCACGCCGTAGATCTCGGCAAGCTCGGCCAGCGTGTGCTCGCCTGAGACCATGAAGTCGCCGAGCAGATGCGGGTCGGGCGCCGTGCTCGGCTGCATGTCGACGAAGAAGCGGTCGAGCGCCTCGGCCTTTTCCGGCGGCGCCAACAGATAGATGTAGTCGCCGGGCGCAATCGGCTCGGCTTCGACAGGCGTCAAAATGCTCTCTTTGCGGATCACCAGCGTCGGCTTGGACCAGGACGGGATCAGCCCGCGGCGGAAATAAAGACTCTTCGGCCGCACCGGATAGCCGACCAGTTGCTGCTCGAGCTGGCCGGGCAGATCCAGCTCGACACGGCGCGGCCCGCGCTCGGCGCGCGGCAGCGCCACGTGCAGCTTGCGCGCGGCGGGCGCCAGCGTCCAGCCTTGCAGCAGCAGCGAGATGATGACGACGACGAAGGCGACGTCGAAATAGAGATAGGCTTTCGACAGGCCGACCAGCATCGGGATCGAGGCCAGGAAGATCGCGACCGCGCCGCGCAGGCCGGTCCAGGCGATGAAGATCTTTTCCCGCCAGTTGAAGCGGAATGGTGCGAGACACACGAACACCGCGATCGGTCGCGCCACCAGCATCAGGACGAAGGCGACGCCGACCGCGGGCAGCACGCTGGAACCGAGCCGGATCGGAGACACCAGGAGACCGAGCAGCACGAACATCACGATCTGCGCCAGCCAGGTCGCGGCATCCAGGAACGCCACCACTGAATTATGCGCGCGCGTCGGCCGGTTGCCGATGATGATGCCGGCGAGATAGACGGCGAGGAAGCCGGAGGCGTGCATGATCTGCGAGCCGCCGAATATGACCAGCGCGGCCGTGGTCACGAACGGCGCGTGCAGGCCTTGCGGCAGCGCCACCCTGTTCAGCCCGATGACGACGAGACGTCCGCCGATCACGCCGATGACAGCGCCGAGCACCGCCTCCTGGACGAATTCCATCACCACATGGCCGGGCGAACTCGAACCCAGCGAGATGTATTCCACCAGCATCAAGGTGAGGAAGATCGCGAAGGGATCGTTGGTGCCGGATTCGGCTTCCAGCGTCGCGCCGACGCGCGGGCGCAGGCGCAGACCCTGGGTGTGCACCAGCAGGAACACGGCGGCTGCGTCGGTCGAGGCGACGACCGCGCCGACCAGCAGCGACTCCGCCCAGTTGAGATCGAGGGCGAATTTGGCGAACGGCGCCGTGATCAGCGCGGTCAGGAGCACGCCGACGGTCGCGAGCACCAATGAGGGCGCGAGCACGGTGCGGATGCTGGCAAAACGCGTCTTCAACCCGCCGTCGAACAGGATCAGGGCGAGCGCCACCGAGCCGACCAGATAGGTGGTGCCGACGTCGTTGAACTGGAGCTGGCCGGGGCCGGAATCGCCGGCGAGCATGCCGATGACAAGGAAGACCAGCAGCAACGGCGCACCGAAGCGCAGCGCGAGCAGGCTCGAGAGGATACCGGCCATGACGAGGACGGCGCCGAGCAGAATGGCAATGCTGAAAGAGTCGAGGGAAGCCATCCACCTTCCGGGTACAAATCGCTGGAATTGCATCCTTATCGTCGCCGCCCCGGCGCGCCAACCCATTTTCGCCCACTCGCGGCAATCTGCCCGTATTTTGCGGCCTTAACGCGCTTCACTTCGCGGTGTATCGATGGCCCGGCCGCGTCGTTTGTGGGATTCTGCGGCGAATTCGAATCAAGTCCTCCCGCCTGCTTCCCGACGAGATTTTGCCCGATGGACCTCAAAGACTTCATGGAGTTCGTGCAGACCACCGCGCGCAGCGTCGGGGCGGAAATCTCCTCGCCCTGGTTCTACCTGCAATTCGGGCTGATCCTGGCGGCGGCCGGGATCGCCTATGCTGCGGAAGCCACCATTCGCAACCGGGTCGACATGAACTCGCTCGCCATGCGCTGGCCGATGCCGCTTCGCCGCTTCGCCCATGTGATGGCCGCCAGCGCCTCGACGGCCGTGTTCACCCTGCTCGTGATCGTCTCGCGCGTGGTGATGTATCACGCGACCTGGCCGAGCCGCAGCTATCTCCTGATGGTCGCCGCCAAGCTCGGGCTCGCCTGGCTTGCGATCCGGCTCGTGACCTCGGTGTTGCGCAACGCCTTCATCGTCAAGCTGGTGTCGGTTGCGGCCTGGTTATTTGCCGCACTGTCGATCCTCGGCGAGCTCGACACCACGGTCGACCTGCTCGATTCCTACGCGATTGTGCTCGGGGGCTTGCGGCTGTCACCGCTGCTGGTGATCAAGGCCGGTGCGCTTCTGATCATTGCGCTCTGGCTCACCAACATTGCCAGCAATTTCGCCGAGAGCAAGATCAACTCGACGACCGATCTGACGCCGTCGGTCCAGGTGCTGCTGATCAAGATCATCCGCATCGGGCTGCTTGCGGTCGCCATCGTGATCGCGCTCGGCGCTGTCGGCATCGACCTCTCGGCGCTTGCGGTGTTCTCCGGCGCGGTCGGCGTCGGTATCGGCATCGGCCTGCAGAAGATCGTCGCCAACTTCATCTCCGGCATCATCCTGCTCGCCGACAAATCGGTGAAGCCGGGCGACCTCGTCACCATCGGCGACAATACCGGGCGCATCAGCGCGATGAAGACGCGCTATATTTCCGTTGCCGCCGGCGACGGCCGCGAATTCCTGGTGCCGAACGAGGATCTGGTGACGCAGAAGGTCGTCAACTGGACCTACACCGACAAGAACACGCTGGTGAAGATCACCTTCGGCACCAATTACGACGCCGATCCGAAGCTGGTCTGCAGGCTCGCGATCGAAACCGCCTCGGCCCATCCGCGCGCACAGAAAGGCAAGCCGCCGAACTGCCTGCTGACCGAGTTCGCGGAGGCCGGCATGAAGTTCTCGCTGACGCTCTGGCTTGCGGACCCCGACGGCATGGATGCCGTCAAGAGCGACGTGATGCTGGCGCTGTGGGACGCCTTCAAGCGCGAGGGCATCCGGGTTCCCTACCCGGTCCGGGAAATCCGCGTCCGCGGCGGCGCGTTGCCGGTCGAAACCACCGTAGAAGTCCCGAATTGAGACCGCTTTCGGGCGCATGGCGGGTAGGCGAAGCTTGCGCGAGGGCCCGCAATCATTAAATTGAAGCCTGAATTCAAGCCCTTCCGCACCCGCCTTAGCCCCAGAAGACCAGAGAAGCATGAGCTACGTCGAAGCCACCGATACCTCCCTGCGCAAGACCGGACAGATCAAGCTGCACGGGCCGAGTGCCTTTGCCGGCATGCGCAAGGCGGGTGCTTTGGTAGCAAAGTGCCTCGACGAGCTCACCGACATCGTCGGCCCCGGCGTGCCGACCGACCGCATCGACGAATTCGTCCGCGACTTCGCCTTCAGCCACGGCGCCTATCCGGCGACGCTGATGTATCGCGGCTATCGCTACTCGACCTGCACCTCGCTCAATCACGTGGTCTGCCACGGCATGCCCGGCGACCGTCCGCTGAAGGACGGCGACATCGTCAACATCGACGTCACCTTTATCGTCGACGGCTGGTACGGCGATTCCAGCCGGATGTATGCGGTCGGCCCGATTGCGCGCAAGGCCGAACGGCTGATCGAAGTGACCTATGAGGCGATGATGCGCGGCATCGCCGCGGTGAAGCCCGGCGCCACCACCGGCGACATCGGCCACGCCATCCAGAGTTTCGTCGAGCCGCAGGGCATGAGCGTGGTGCGGGATTTCTGCGGCCATGGCCTCGGCCGCATGTTCCACGACGAGCCGAACATCATCCATATCGGCCGGCCCGGCGAAGGCGTGCAGCTCAAGCCCGGCATGTTCTTCACCATCGAGCCGATGATCAATCTCGGCAAACCGCATGTGAAGATCCTGTCCGACGGCTGGACCGCCGTGACCCGCGATCGCTCGCTGTCGGCGCAGTTCGAGCATTCCGTCGGCGTCACCGCCACCGGCGTCGAGATCTTTACGCTGTCGGAGCGCCACGGCGAGAAGCAGATCGGCTGATCTGCTTCCGCGCCGGTCAGTCCAGCGTGAACAATTCCGCGCCCTCGATCGCGTAGTGCGCGAACAGAAAATCCCTGATGTTGACGATGCTGCCGTTCTCCCAATCGAGGAGGACGAAGTAGCGCGGCGGGCCTGACGGGTCCTGCGGATCGAACATGATGATCGCAGGCCGCCGGTCGACGAAGCCCGGGACGCAATGCCAGGGGCTGGTCTGCGCATAACGCCCGAAATACTCCCCGACGTCGTGACGGCCGGTCCTGCGAATCCGGTTGACCATCTCCAGCCGCACGTCGGCGGCCAGCATGTCGCGCAAGGAGTCGAAATCGCGCGCATTGAAGCGCTCGACATAGTGCATCAGGCGCGCGCGTTCGGTCGTCTCCAGCTCGGGAGGCCTGGCGTCATCGGGCTCCTCCGCGAGCTCGCGGAGGCGGACGCGGCCGCGTTGCAGCGCGCCCTTTGTAGCCGCCACGCTGCCGCCCATGATCGCGCAGACTTCGTCGACGGAATAGCCGAGCACGTCGCGCAGGATCACGGCGCCTCGCTGCGCCACCGGAAGCCTCATGAAGGTCCCGAGGCTCGCGGTGACGATCTCTCGTTCTGTCACGGGACTGGTCGGGGCAGCCATCATGTCGAGATCTTCATCGGAATGAGCAGCGTTGTAGCGGACACGCCGGCGCAAGAAATCCAGCGCGGCATTGTGGGCGATGCGAAACAGCCAGCCTTCCGGATTGTCCAGCGGCCCGGTTCGCGGCGCGGCCTCGATGGCCTTGAGCAGTGCCTCCTGAAGCACGTCCTCGCCATCGATGACCGAGCCGGTCATCCGCGCGCAGTATCGATGCAGCTGCGGCCGCATTTCCACCGCAAGACGCTCGAGAGCCTGTTGGGCGGTCTGCTGGACCGCCCCCGCGCTGTTGTTCGTCGTATCGTCTGCCAAGCAGGATCTCCCCGTCATCGATCAGCGGGATACGTCAACCGGGAGGGAGGCGCCATCAGCCAAAGGTCAGGCATGATTGACCTCGACGACCTCGCACAGGATCGTCTCGGCCTTTGCGATCGCGGCAAGGCGCTGGATGTACGGTGCGAATTTCGGGTCCTTGCGGAAGTTCTCGATATCTCCAGCGCTTCGCCATTGCGAGTAGTTGATGGCGCGGCCGCCCTCCTTGCTGGCATGGACGCTGGACGAGATGAAGCCGGGCTGCTTGCTGAAGAAGGCGTCGGCGCCCTCCTTCAAGAGCTGGACCAGCTTTTGCTGGTTGTCGGGCTCGACCGTGAAGACATTGACGAGGGTGGTGACATCGCTGCCGGCGCGGATGGTGGCTTCCATGTTCGAACTCCTGGTCTGGCTGTAGGACGGGACGATTTGAGCGGCAAGCAGGGCGCCGGCACTGACGCCGGTAGCGACGACCGCACGACGCGAAGGCGTGGATTTGATCCCTGACATCGATGTTCCCCTTTGAACTCTGCTGGCCGCTCATTGAGGCCCTCAGCTCAGAGACGAACGCGGCGGTGAAAAGGAAACGGTAGGCCACGAATATTTTTCGTCCGGCCGCCCGCCCCTGGACGGCGCCGAACGTTCGGATTCGCTCGGCGTCACCGTCCCGGTGGAGGTGGCGATCGGGCGCAGGCCCGCTCAGCCGCCCCGCGGCATGGGCCGACCGCAATTGACGGTTGCAAATGCGATGATCCGCGGCAATGCTGGTGGGCGATGCCCGCCAAGCCCGACGCCGACGACAGCAAGCCAGAGGACACGCCGCATTATCTCGGCCATCGTGAGCGGCTGCGCGAACGCTTCTACAGCGCCGGCGCGGATGCGCTCAGCGACTACGAACTGCTCGAGATGGCGCTGTTTCCGGCGCTGCCGCGGCGCGATACCAAGCCGCTGGCGAAGACGCTGATCAAGACCTTCGGCTCGTTCGCCGAGGTGATCCACGCGCCGGTCGCGCGCTTGCGCGACGTCGACGGCGTCGGCGACGCGGCGGTCAACCAGCTCAAGCTCATCGCAGCGGCCGCGCACCGCGTCGCCAGGGGCGAGGTCAACAGCCGCAACGCGCTGTCGTCCTGGAACGAGGTGATCGCCTATTGCCGCACCAGCATGGCCTTCGCCGACAAGGAGCAGTTTCGGTTGCTCTTCCTCGACAAGCGCAACCAGCTCATCGCCGACGAGGTGCAGCAGACCGGCACCGTCGACCACACGCCGGTCTATCCGCGCGAGGTGATCAAGCGCGCGCTGGAATTGTCAGCGACAGCGTTGATCCTGGTGCACAACCATCCGAGCGGCGATCCCTCGCCCTCGCAAGCCGACATCCAGATGACGAAAGCGATCATCGACATCGCCAAGCCGCTGGGGATTGCCGTGCATGACCACATCATTGTCGGCAAAAGCGGACATGCGAGCCTGCGCGGCATGCGACTGATCTGAAGGCCCGCCAGCCGCGCCAGCGCCGAATGACAAGTCAGTAGCAGTATCGCGGATCGACCGGCACGTAACGGCCGTCGCGGCGCTGCATGTAGCAGCCGCGCTGATAGGCGTAATAGCCGGAGCGGCGGCGCTCGCCTTCGGCAGCGATCGCCGCCCCGGTGCCGGCGCCGACGACCGCACCGATGGCCGCACCGCGGCCGCCGCCAAGCGCGCCACCCAGGATCGCTCCGCCCACGCCACCGATGATGGCGCCGCCGACCGCGTCCTGCGCCATCGCCTCATGGACCGGGACGGCCATCGCAACCGAGAAACATGCCGCAATTCCAAGGCGTCGAAGCATCCCGAATCCTCCCCATATGATCGGGCCTGTCATAGCCTTTGAAGCGATTCCGGGCCAGAACATTCGCCTGCATCCGACGCGTCCCAGACCCTTGCGCCAACGGGCCAGCCAGTCACGACACATGAGGGTAACGATTGGTCCGCCTCAGATCGAGGGGCCTTTGTCCAGGCGAAAGCCGATCGCCTCCGGCATCTGCCTGAATGCCTCGGGCACCCTGTCCGCGATTACGGATCGACCCAGCGCTGCACGGCTTCGGCAGTGTCGGCGGGCGTCGTGTTGAAACAGATCGCAGCCTGAGGCGCCAGGTGGTGGATGAGGTTGAGCACCTTCTCGAACAACAATAGCCGCTCCTTGGGCTCGCGCAGGCCGGCACCGATGACGATGCAGTCGAAGCGCTCGTCCCGCAGCGCCGCCGTCACGGCAGCTTCGGCGGCCACATCGAGATCGATCAGGCAGCTCGTGACCTCGTAGCCGAGACCGCGCAGACGCAGGAGCTGCGCTTCGATGTAGTTGCGCACAAGCGCCGGCGTGAGCTGCGGAAACGCGCTGTAGTCCGCATTGCCGGGTTCGATACCGATCGCAAGGACACGCTTGGCCATGCAGGACTCCTGAGCCGGACCGTGTCTATGGCCAACGGGCTGGCAAGCGGCCGGTTCCCGGATCACGTGTGGTGGCCGCGCACTCGCGCGTGCCTCGATCCGATATTGCGTCCTTTGACCGCAATCTTTCGCGTTGCACGTGTAAGCCATTTCACATGCATATGGGCGGCGACCTGCCACATTTGCCGAACCACGCCCAGCGCCCTTGCCCGCCGATGGCGGCATGCGGCTCACGCCTGATTTGCACAACGAACCGATAATTTTATCAATTCGCGGGAGCGGGAGATGGTGTCATACGAGAGTTTGAAGAGTGGATATGAGAAGAGCTGGGACAATCTCCAGATCAGACCAGCACGCCTTGGCGAGGCCAACGCAACAGCGCGCAAGGCCATCAAAGGCAAGGAGACTTACCAGCAGATCGAACGGCTGACCGGCGTGCCCTGGTATTTCGTCGCGCTCTGCCACTATCGCGAATCCAATTTCGATTTCGACACCTATCTTGGCAATGGCGAGTCTCTTCATCGCGTCACAAGTCTCGTCCCGAAAGGGCGCGGCCCGTTTACCTCGTTCGTCGACGGCGCCGTGGACGCACTGAGGATCCAGAACTTCGTCGGCACGCAGGACTGGAGCATCGCACGCACCCTGTACCGGCTCGAATGCTTCAACGGCCTCGGCTATCACGCCAAGGGCGTCAACTCGCCCTATCTCTACGGCGGCTCGACGCTCTACGGACCGCCCGAAGCGAGCGCCGGAAAATTCGTCGCGGACCATGTCTTCGACTCAAACCATGTCGATTCCCAGCTCGGCACGGCGGTGATCCTGCACGCGATGATGTCGCTGGACTCCTCCATCAAGATCGGCGACAGCCCGTCGATTGCCCCTCGCTTCGAGCCCGACGAGGACGTGGCATCGTCGGTGCTGCTGATGCAGCAGACGCTCAACAAGCTCGGCGCCAATCCGCCGCTCGACGAAGACGGCATCAGCGGACCGAGGACCAAGGCGGCGGTCTCGCAATTTCAGCAACAGCACGGACTCGGGGACACCGGGCTGCTCGACGGGACCACGATTGCCGCCATCACGCGCGCGGGGGTGCAACCAGTCCAGTCGGCCAATGTCGACCTGTCCAGGATCCTGGGCCGCCTGGAAAACCTCGCGCAGCTTCTCCAACAGGGCGCGGCTCCGACGGGCGCAACGCCGATCGCGATCCCGCCGACAGGGACCTTGCCTGGGGGGCAGTCCAACCAGCTCTCCCAGATCCTGACCCAACTGCAAAGCCTCACGCAGGTCTTGCAGCCGGGCGCGACACCCCCAGTGGGCACAACGCCGGCGGCCAACACGCCAGTCAACGTGCTTGGCCAGCTCCTCTCGCTGATCACCAAGGCAGCGCCCGCCACGCCGGCAACGACAACTCCCGCGCCGACGGATCAGATCAAACAGGTGGTCGACCTGCTCAGCGGCCTGCTCAGCAACAAGCCCGTGCTCGGCCAGGTCAACGGCGCGCTCGGCGAAACCATCGGCAAGATGCTCGACGGCAAGAAGACCGCGCTCGGCATCGGCGGCTCTCTCATCACCGCGCTGCTCTCCGCGGTGACGGCAAGCCCCAATGCAGGCGGCCTTGCCGGACTGTTCGGAACGATCGCATCGGCAGTGCCGGGCCTGAGCCAGTTCGCGATGCCGATATCGCTGGCGCTCACGGCGTGGGGCGTGCTCGGCAAGATGGAGAAATGGGCGCAGGGCACCGCGCCGCCGCCCAAGCCCACGACTTAGCGAGGCTCACCGCTGAGCGCGGCGGCGCGGCGTTGCATCAGCGCGCGTTCGCGCCCGTTGGTCGCAAGATGCGCGGCGGCTTCGAACGCCTGCCGCGCCTCCGCGAGCCGCCCGAGCTTTTGCAGCAAGTCACCACGAACCGCCGGCAGATGATGATAGGCGCTCAATGCCGGCGCACCGGCGACCGCCTCCAGCACGTCGAGTCCGGCTTGCGGCCCTTCGGCCATGCCGACCGCGACCGCGCGATTGAGCTCGATGACCGGCGAGCGCACCAGCTGCGCCAGTTCGGCATAAAGCTGTGCGATACGCTGCCAGTTGGTCACTCCGGCGGTCTCCGCTCTGGCATGACACGCCGCGATCGCGGCCTGAAGCGCGTAAAATCCTCCTGCACCGCCGAGCTCGCCGGCGCGTTCGAGCGAGCGCAGGCCGCGGCGGATCTGCAGCCAATCCCAGAGCGTGCGATCCTGGTCCATCAGCAGAATCGGATCGCCATTGGCGTCGGTGCGCGCACGAGCCCGCGAGCCATTCAAATCCATGAGGGCGACGAGGCCGTGAACCTCGGGCTCGTCCGGCGCCAGGCCCGCAAGCACGCGGCCGATGCGGAGCGCCTCGTCGCAAAGCTGCGGCCGCAGCCACTCCTCACCGCGCGCCGCGAGATAGCCCTCGTTGAAGATGAGGTAGACGACCTCCAGCACCGAGGCGAGACGCTCCGACAGAGCCTCACCGCCCGGCGTCTCATAAGCGAGGCCCGAATTCGACAGCGCGCGCTTGGCGCGGACGATGCGCTGGGAGATGGTGGCTTCAGGTACGAGATAAGCGCGGGCGATCTCCGACGTCGTCAGGCCGCAGATCATGCGCAGTGCCAGCGCCACGCGGGCCTCGCGCGACAGGATACGATGACAGGCGGTGAAGATCAGCCGCAGCAATTCATCGCCGATGTCGTCGTCGAGCGCGGCATCGAAATCCGGCACGCTCTCCTGCTCCTGCAACATGTCCCGCGCCAGCATGTCGTGCTTGTCTGCCAGCATCTTGCCGCGGCGCAGATGATCGAGCGCCCGGCGCCTGGCCGTCGTCATGAGCCAGGCGCCGGGATTGTCGGGGACGCCGATGCTGGGCCAGGCTTCCAGCGCCGCCACCAGCGCATCCTGGGTCAGTTCTTCCGCCAGCGGCACGTCGCGCAGCATCCGCGACAGCGTCGCGATCAGCCGCGGCTGCACGACGCGCCAGGTTGCGTGAATCGCGGCACGGATCGTCTGATCGATGTCGGCGGCCGTCATCGCCGCCGACCGTGACGAGCGCTGGTGTTCATCAGGCGTGGGCGGCTACGCCCGACTTCGCGTTGACGTCGCAGGCGCCGTCCACGCCTGGTGTCGCGAAGGCCCGTAGCTCGCAGGTGCCGTCCCAGCCCGGCAGATGGTCGAGGTGCAGCTGCATGAATTCCTTGGCCATAGCGAGGGCCTCCGCCTTGTCGCGCAGCTCGAAAATGGCATAGCCGCCGACCACTTCCTTGGCCTCGATGAAGGGACCATCGACGACGCTGAGCTCGCCGTCGATGATCCGCACCCGCGCGCCGGTCGCAAGCGGCATCAGACCGCCATTGTCGATCATCCGGCCGGCCTTGATTTCCCGCTCGGAAATCTTCTGCATGGCCTCCATCAGCGCCGGAGTCGGGCCTCTCATGGGCTGGCTGGAGGTGACGAGGTACATGAAGCGCATGCAAAACTCCTGATAAAGCGAGATACGGCCGGTTCGGCCGCGCGATCAGCTCGCTATAGGGATGACGATCCAGCCGCGGCCGGATCGACATGCCCCCAGGAAAAATTCGGCGCAGGGAAAATTGCAGGAGTGGAACAGCGCCTATTGGCGCAGCATGATCAGGGGATCGGCCGTATCGGGAACCCGCCGCCATTGCGCGTTGTCATCGGCCTCGAACTGCCAGACGTCGCCTGACTTCGACATCAGGATGATCTGGCCGCGCTCCAGCCGCCATTGCGTCGGGTTGAACTGGGCGATCGCGGCGTCGCATTTCGGCTTGAGGAAGACCTGGAAATTGTCCTGTCCGGCATCCGTGTTGGTCAGCGTCAATCCGCAGATCGGCTGGCCGTTGCCGCGAACCATGGCCCAGTCGCCGATCATCTGGTCCATCGACTTGGCCATGGAGCGGGCGGCGGCGAGATCCTGCAGGATGTAGACGCCCTCGCCTTGCCGCAGGCCCTCGAAAATGCCGGCCTCGACCTCGGTGAAATCGATCACGGATTCACCGGTGGCATCCTGCAAACGAACGATATCTCCGAGACCCCGAATGCTCCAGGCAACGATATCCTTGGTGAAGGGCAGCGCCGTTTTGCAGGCCGGCTCGAGCTCCAGCTTGAAACCCTGCGGCACGTTATCGCCCTTGATCGTGACGACGCAGGTCTTGCTGCGTTCCGTGGTCGAGAGCTCCCATTGCCCGACCATTTCCTTCTTCAGGGTCGTCGCATCCTGCGCATGCGCGATGCCGATCGCGGCCAAGTGAGCCGCGACGGCGAATGCAACGCCCCGAAGACCAGACATCAGCGCCCCTTGAACGGCGTTTCCACAACCGGCGTCAACGGCGCCTTGCCCGAGAACCATGACTTGAGATTGTCGACCACGAGCTGGTCCATGGCATTGCGCGTGACGACGGAGGCAGAGCCGATATGCGGCAGCAGCACGACGTTTTGCATCGTCTTGAGTTCATCCGGCACGTTTGGCTCGGCCGCGAACACGTCCAGGCCCGCCGCGAGGATGGTGCCTGATTTCAGAGCCTGCACCAGCGCCTGCTCGTCGACGACAGAGCCGCGCGCCACGTTGACCAGCACGCCGCGCGGGCCGAGCGCCTTGAACACCTCGGCGTTGATCATCTTGTTGGTGCTGGCGCCGCCCGGCACGATCACCATCAGCGTGTCGACCGCCTTCGCCATTTCGATCAGATCAGGGTAGTGCTTGTAGGAGACGTCCTTGGACGGATTGCGCGAGTGATAGACCACAGGCACCAGCGAGGCTTCGAGCCGACGCGCGATCGCCTGGCCGATCCGACCCATGCCGACGATCCCGACCTTGCGGTCGCGCAGCGAGCCGACGCTGAGCGGATAGTTCTGGGTCTGCCAGAGGCCGGAGCGGACGTAGCGATCGGCCTTGATGAATTCGCGCACGGTCGAGATCAGCAGGCCCATCGCGACGTCGGCGACCTCTTCGGTCAGCACGTCGGGTGTGTTGGTGACGATGATGTTGTGCTCGGCCGCGTATTTGGCGTCGATATGGTCGTAGCCGACGCCGAAGCTCGCCACCATCTCGATCTTGGGCAATCGCGACAGTGAGTCCTTATCCGCACGCACCGTGTGATAGGTCACGGCCACGCCGCGAATCTTCTCCCGGATCGCCGGTGTCAGCCGCTCGAGATCGCCGTGAGTCTCAGCCTTGTGCACGACGAAATGATCGGAAAACCCGTTCTCGAGGATCGGCCGGACCGGTCCATAAATCAAAAGGTCGATCTTGTCGGACGAAATCGAACCGGTAGACATCAGTTTTCCTTTCCAAGCGCGCTCTCGTGCCAGCGCCGTAAAACGAGGTGGGAAATTAGCGCCAGCACCCCATAGATGACAATCCCGGCCAGCGACAACAAAAGCAGCGCTGCGAACATGCGGGGTATGTTCAATCGGTAGCCCGATTCTGCGATCCTGTAGGCAAGGCCGGAGCCGGCGCCAGCCGTGCCCGCCGCGATCTCGGCCACGACGGCGCCGATCAGCGACAGGCCGCCGGCGATGCGCAGACCGCCGAGGATGTAAGGCAGCGCTGCGGGCAGCTTCAGGAAGCGCAGGGTCTGCGGCGGCGAGGCACCGTAAAGCTGGAACAGGCCCGCGAGGTTGCGGTCGACCGAATTCAGCCCGAGCGTGGTGTTCGACAGCACCGGGAAAAACGCGACGATGAAGGCGCAGACGACGACGGCGGTCTGCTGCTCCAGATAGATCAGGAGCAGCGGCGCGATCGCTATCACCGGTGTCACCTGGAGCACGACGGCATAGGGGAACAGCGAATATTCCACCCATTTCGACTGGTTGAACAACAGCGCCAGCGCGATGCCGCCGATGCTGGCGGCGACAAAACCTTCCAGCGTCGTCAGCAGCGTGGTCGCGAGCGATTGTGACAGCACCGCCCAGTCCTTGATCAGCGTCAGGAAGATGACGGAGGGCGCCGGCAGTACGTAAGGCGGGATGTCCTTGATGCGGACCACGAGCTCCCAGGCGGCAAGGCCGGCCGCGCACACGATGACAGGCAGCACGAAGCGCATCGCGCGCTGGGCTGCGGTCGGCCTGGTGGTAACGAAGGCTTGCGCGTTCATAGCAGCGGCTGTCCCTGATAGGACGGCGCCAGCGCGGCCGATACCTTCCGGCAGTAATCGGAATAGGCGGCCGAGGTGCGAAATTCCTCGCCGCGCGGCTCCACGGTCTCGATGCGGATGTCGGCCTGGATGCGACCGGGCCGCGCCGTCATGACGACGACGCGCTGCGACAGATAGACGGATTCGAACACCGAATGGGTGACGAAGATGACGGTCTTGCCAAGACTGCGCCACAGCGCGAGCAGATCGTTGTTGAGGCGAAAACGCGTGATCTCGTCGAGCGCCGCGAAGGGCTCGTCCATCAGCAGGATATCGGGATCGGTGACGAGCGCGCGCGCCAGCGACACCCGCATCTTCATGCCGCCGGACAATTCGCGCGGGAATGCATCGGCAAAATCGGCGAGCCCGACGCTGGCGAGCGCCGCGTCGGCCCTCGCCCGCCCTTCAGTCTTCGAAATCCCGCCCAGCTTCAGCGGCAGCCTGACGTTCTCCCGCACGCTGGTCCAGGGCATCAGGGTCGGTTCCTGGAACACGAAGCCGATGCCATGGCCGGGTTGCGCCTCGCCCTCGTGGCGCGACACCCGCACTGTGCCCGATGACGCTGGGCTGAGCCCCGCAATCAGCCTCAGCGCCGTCGACTTGCCGCAGCCGGAGGGCCCGAGCAGTGAAATGAACTCGCCCCTGCGGACGGCGAGGTCGAGTGGACCGAGCGCCATGACGCCGGTGTCATAGACCTTCGTCACGCCGCGCAGGCTGACGGCGAGAGCCGTCAGGCTGGCCTCGAGTCCGGACGAGGGTTTGACGTCAGGCATCAACGCAGCGTTACGGCTTGGCGGGGCGCAGCTCGACGCCGACGCCCTTGTTGACGAAGCGCAGCGTGTAGGACTTGCGGAAGTCGAGGTCGCCCTTCACGACGCCGGCTTTCACCATCTTGTTGAAGAAGGACGTGTAGCGCTCGTCGCTCATCGCGCCGATGCCGTTCTTCAAGGAGTCGCCGGAATCGACGATGCCGTATTGCTTCATCTTGGCGACGGAGTAGGCGAGCAGCTCGTCGGTCATCTCCGGATTGAGCTTCTTGATCATGGCATTGCCGGCGGAATTGTCGCCGTAGATGTAATTGTACCAGCCGATCATCGAGGCATCGACGAATCGCTGCACCAGATCCGCCTTCTTCTCGACCAGGTCGCGCCGGGTCTCGATCAACGTCGAATAGGTGTTGAAGCCGGCATCGGCGAGCAGGATGACGTTCGGCTTGAAACCTGCGGCCTTCTCCACTGCGAACGGCTCGGAGGTGACGTAGCCCTGCATCGCGCTCTTGGGGTTGGCGATGAACGGCTGCGGATTGAAATTATAGGGACGGACATTCTTCTCGCTGAAGCCGTATTCGGACTTCAGCCACTGGAAATAGCTGGTCATGCCCTCCTTGGAGACGAACAGCGTCAGCGGCTTGAGATCCTCGATCCTGGTGACCTTCGCATCTGGCTGCGTCAGCAACACCTGCGGATCTTTCTGGAACACCGCGGCGATCGTCACCACGGGAACGTTGTTGGCAACCGCGTCGAACGACATCAGCGTGTTCGCGGCCATGAAGAAATCGATCTTGCCGGCGATCAGCAGCATCCGGTTGTTCTCGTTCGGCCCGCCCGGCACGATGCTGACGTCGAGCCCGTACTTCTTGTAGGTGCCGTCGGCGACCGCCTGGAAGAAGCCGCCATGCTCGGCCTCGGCGACCCAATTGGTGCCGAAGGTGACCTTGTCCAGCGTCTCGCTACGCGCCGGCAGGATCGACAGGACTGTGGCCAGCAAGCCCGCCGTTAACGCTCGCCACAGATGAGAGGGGCTCATGCATGCACTCCGTCGATCGTGTCTGGCCGATATGAAAACAACGCGATAAAACCGTAACATAACAGGGGACGCTGGCCGGCCGGGCCCGCGTCCCCTGATAACACCAAACTACGTGACAAATTCGGGCAAAGAAACCTTGATGACGCCTTCCCGCGACTGGACCGAGATTCGCTGGGCCGACGCCGCGTCCGTGGATGTGTCGCGCTGGATCGCGGTGCTGCCGCTGGCCGCAACCGAGCAGCACGGCCCGCATCTGCCGCTGGAAACCGACGTGCTGATCGCCGGGGCCTATCTCGCACGTGTGCGAGACGTGCTGCCTGCGACGCTTCCGGCCACGTTCCTGCCGATCGAACCCGTCGGCATCTCGACCGAGCATATCGACTATCCCGGCACGCAGACGCTGCCGACCGCGGTCGCGCTGAAGCGCTGGAACGCGATCGGCGAGGACGTCGCGCGACGCGGCGTGAGAAAGCTCGTCATCATCACCAGCCACGGCGGCAACAGCGCGGCGATGATGCTGGTGGCGCAGGATCTTCGCGCGCATCAGAAACTGTTCGTGGTGACGACGTCGTGGTCGCGGCTATCAGGCGCGGACAGGCTGTTCCCACCGGATGAAGTGCGCCACGGCATTCACGGTGGCGCGGTCGAGACCTCGATCATGCTGGCGCGCTATCCCGAGCAGGTGCGCACGCATGCGATCGCGGATTTTCGCGCGAGCAGCATCGCGATGGAAAAACAATATCGCTGGCTCTCGACGCAACGACCCGTGCCCTTTGCCTGGCAGGCGCAGGATCTGCACCCGAGCGGCGCGATCGGCAACGCAACGCTGGCGGTGCCGGCGAAGGGCGACCAGCTCCTCGACCAGGGTGCGCGCGCCTTTTGCGAGTTGCTGGCCGAGGTCGATAACTTCGACGTGAACAACCTCGCCAAAGGCCCCCTCGGTTAGCTTACATCCAACTGTAATCATTAGGAAAAGCGACCGGCTCCGGAGCCGCCTGAGGCGTCTTCGAACCTGATACGGCAAGGCTCCGTCCAACTGGGCACGCGGACCACATCGGGCCGCCTCAACCCGGATGGAGTTACACATGTCGATCAAGACCAAGCTTGCCGCACTCGCTCTCGCCACCCTTGCCGTCACCGGCAGCATCGCATCGACGACCTCGCAGGCCGAAGCCAAGCCGCTCGGCTGGGGCGTGGGTGTCGGCGCCGGCATCGCCACCGCCGCCATCGTCGGCACCGCGATCGCCGCCAGCAACCAGCCTTACTACTACGGCGGCTACGCCCATTGCGGCTGGTCCCCCCGTTACAATGCCTTCGGCCAGTACGTCGGCAGCGTTCGTACTTGCTACTGATTTGAGGGCTTGAGGCCGATCTTCGTGGATCCTGCGTCCGACACGGCGCCTCATCCACCCGTGTCGTGCCCCCGACCCCGCCCGGATGTCCCCCCGGGCGGGGTCATCCTTTTCGGCCCCGGGAATTTGTTGCCGTCCCGTCACATAAGGATGCGAACCATCCGCTGCGACGTTCTGGACTAATTGCTATTGCGAATTATTAGCAATAAGGTTCGCAACAAGTGCAGGGGCTTGGCAAGGCTCGGGGTGAAATCGGGCCGTCACGAGCTGATCTCGTCGGTCGCGTGAACAGCCAAGAGCCTGATGACAGGATCGCCGCGAATCGGCAGGGATGTCGGGAGCGGTTGGGGCGCAGTCGCGTCTTGGGGGCGTAGTTTTGACGTTGAGGGGTCACCGTTACAGGTCTTTGCGGACGGCCGCGGCGCTTGCCTCGGGCGTGCTCGCCTTGCCGGGCGCCGGCTTTGCTGCCGACCTGCCGTTGAAGGCACGCGCCGCCAAGACCGTGTACGACTGGACCGGCTTCTATGTCGGCGGCCACGTTGCTTACGGCGATGCTTCCTTCGGTCCCGGCACCAATCCCCTGCCCGAGCAAGGCGTACTGCTGCCTCACAGCGCGACGGGCTTCAGCGGCGGCTATCAGCTCGGCTACAACAGACAGCTCGCAAACCGTGTCGTGCTTGGCATCGAAGCGGATGCGACGTTCACGGGCCCGCTGGATGGTCCGGCACTCGCGCGTTCGCCGGTGCCTTTCAACACCACGATCGACTATGTCGGCACCGTGCGGGGCCGCGTCGGCTATGCCTTCGACCGCTTCATGCCTTACGTCACAGGCGGCGTCGCCTGGGGCCACACGCATATCAACGTCAACGATGCCGATGGCGTCACGCCGCTCTTTCCGGTCGGCCACTACCAGGCCGGATGGACCGCGGGCCTCGGTCTCGAATACGCCGTCAGCGGCAACTGGACCACGAAGGCCGAATACGACTATGTCGACCTGTCGCACAAGACGTACGACCTCAGCGGCTTTGGCCTCGGCAGCATCAATGTCGATCCGCGCATTCACCTGTTCAAGCTTGGCCTGAACTACCAGTTCGGCGATACGCCATGGATGCCGGTGGTCGGTGGCAAGACCAGGCTCCCAGAGTCCGACGACTGGAACGTTCACGCCCAGACAACCGTGCTGCCGCAGGGCTATGGGCCGATCCACTCGCCCTATGCGAGCCCGCAGAGCCTGCCCGGCGGCGGCCAGTTCCAGGCGACATGGACGACCACGGCCTTCCTGGGCGCGCGTCTCTGGGACGGCGGCGAGCTCTATTTCGATCCTGAGCTGGCGCAGGGCTTCGGCCTCAACGGCACGCTCGGCTTGGCAGGCTTTTCCAATGGCGAAGCGCAGAAGGCCGGCGCGCCGTTCCCGAAAATCCGCGCGCAGCGCTACTTTTTCAAACAGACTTTCGGACTCGGCGGCGAGCAGGAAGCGGTGGAAGACGCACCGAACCAGCTCGCAGGCAAGCGCGATATCGACCGCGTCACGGTGATCGTCGGCCGTTTCGCCGTCGGCGATTTCTTCGACGGCAACTCCTATGCGAAGGATCCTCGCGCGGATTTCATGAACTGGGCGATGTGGTCGTCGGCCGCCTACGACTTCCCGGCCGACCTGCCTGGTTACACCCGCGGCGCCGTGGTCGAGCTCAACCGCAAGGACTGGGCGATCCGCGCCGGACTATTCCAGGTGCCGGATGCGCCGAACAGCGACGTGCTGACCTTCAAGACCGGCGGCACCGTCGTCGAATTCGAGGAACGCCATTCGATCTTCGAGCAGCCCGGCAAATTGCGCGTCGGCGTCTTCGCCAACAGCGGCCACACTGCGAACTACCGCGAGGTGGTGGATCTCGCGGCGGCGAACCCCGCGCTCGACATCAACGATATTGCCGGCGCGACCCAACGCGACCGGCTCAAATACGGCTTCTACGTCAATCTCGAGCAGCAGATCGTCAAGGACGTCGGAGTGTTCGCGCGCGCCAGCTGGAACGACGGCCAGAACCAGATCCTGTCCTTCACCGATATCGACCGCAGCCTGTCGGGCGGGCTTTCGATCAAGGGCAGCCGCTGGGGACGCCCTGACGACACGGTCGGCATCGGCGGCGCGATCAACGGCCTGTCGGCCGCGCATCGCGATTTCCTGGCGGCCGGGGGCGTCGGACTCCTGATCGGCGACGGTCAGCTCAACTATCGCACCGAGCGCATCCTCGAGGCCTACTACGCCTATTCGGTGATCAAGGGCGTGACGCTGACCGCCGACTATCAGCTCGTCGTCAACCCCGCCTACAACGCGGACCGCGGCCCGGTCTCGATCTTCTCGGGCCGCATGCATGCCGAGTTCTGAGCCTCGCAGGCACATTCCCGGTGCGACAATTTGGTTGGAACCGGCAAAACGCGCATCACGTTCATATATAAGGGGCTTGGTCCGGCGCCCGCCGGGCCCTCATGTTCCTCTCCCTTGCGCACAAATGTTGTCTGTCGAACTCATCATCGTCGTCGTCCTGATCGTCATCAACGGCCTGTTGTCCATGTCCGAGCTGGCGGTGGTCTCGTCGCGCCCGGCGCGGCTGTCGCTGCTGGCGGCCAAGGGCGTGCGCGGCGCCGAGCGCGCGCTGACACTGGCTGCCGACCCTGGAAAATTCCTGTCGACGGTGCAGATCGGCATCACGCTGGTCGGCGTGCTCTCGGGCGCCTTCTCCGGCGCGACGCTGGGACAACGGCTGACTCAATGGCTGGTCGAGCTCGGCATGTCCTCAGGCATTGCCGACATCGTCGGCGTCGGCATCGTCGTCACCATCATCACCTATGCGACCCTGATCGTCGGCGAGCTGGTGCCGAAGCAGGTGGCGCTGCGCGATCCTGAAAGCATCGCAGTCAAGGTCGCGCCCGCGATGCATGTGCTGGCGCGAGTCTCGCTGCCGCTGGTGTTTCTGCTCGACCTCTCCGGCAAGCTGATCCTCACGCTGCTCGGCCGCGGCGGCAAGGCCGAGGAGAAAGTGTCGGAAGACGAGATCCATCATCTGGTCAACGAGGCCGAGAACGCCGGCGTGCTCGAGCCTGGCGAGAAAGAGATGATCGCGGGCGTGATGAGGCTCGGCGACCGCCCGGTCGGGGCCGTGATGACGCCGCGCACGGAGGTCAACGAGATCGACCTCAACGATGCGCCGCAGACCATTCACGAGATTATCACGAAGAGCCCGCATTCGCGCTTTCCGGTCTCGGACGGCGATCGCGACAAGCCGATTGGCGTGCTCCAGGCCAAGGACCTGCTGGTCGCCTACATGAATGAACGCACGCCGGATTTGCGCGCGCTGGTCCGCGAAGCGCCCAGCATTCCCGCATCAGCGGATGCCCGCGATGTGCTCGCGATCCTGAAGACCGCACCGGTTCATGTCGGCTTCGTTTATGACGAGTACGGCGCCTTCGAAGGCGTGGTGACGGCGGCGGATATCCTGGAATCGATCGTCGGCGCCTTCCATTCCGAAGAAGGCCCGCCGGAGCCGGCTTACGTCAGGCGCGCGGACGATTCTCTGCTCGTCTCGGGCTGGATGCCGGTCGACGAGTTCGGCGAGCTGCTCAGCGTCGAGCTGCCGCCGCATCACCGCTACAACACGGTGGCCGGCCTCGTGCTGCAGCAATTCACGGTGCTGCCGAATGTCGGCGACGCCTTCGACTTCGCCGGCTGGCACATCGAGGTGGTCGATCTCGATGGCAGGAGAATCGACAAGATTTTGGCGAGCCGACTGGGGGAAGTGGAGACGGGTTGAGTTTGCGCTAAGCTTGCGGCTGACTTTCCTTCTCCCCCTTGTGGGAGAGGTGCACCGTCGTCGCAAGGACGAGCGAAAGTCGTATCACCCGAACCGCACCCCGATCCGCTTTTCCTTGCGCCAGACTACCTTACAGATGAGGTGCGCTCCGTCGGCCTTGATGGACAGGGTGAAGCGCTCGGGGATGCCGACCGGGCTGGTGACGTCGAGGGCTGCGCCGGTGTCGGAGAAATTGCGGATGGTGCAGTCGATCGCGCCGCCGCCGAACTCGATGGTTCCGGCCTTCAACACGCGATGCCTGGATTTGCTGCGCCGTTCTTCGTCCATCGGGCCAATTTACACCCGAAGCTGACACAGAGGTTAAGATGCAACCGGCTCGCGATGATTTTACGCCGCAGCAGGCCGCGGCGGTATCATGTGGTGGATCACTGCCTCACTGCGCCGGCTGAAACGACGCCGCCTGCGCCATGCGCCAGGCGTCGCGGAACCGCGGGTCTTCCGTGCCTTCGAGCAGCTCGCCCGGACGCAGCGCTGGATAGAGCTGCGCAAAGGATTGCACCTGGGTCGTGGACGTCCGCTGGTTGAAGTGGATCGGACGCAATTGCTGCGGATGTTCGAGGCCCGCCGCAGCGATCAGCTCGGTGAGCGAGTGCAGCGTGGCGTGATGATAATTGTGCACGCGGTCGATCTTCAGCGGCACATAGAGCGCGCGCGCCCGGGTCGGATCCTGGGTCGCGACGCCGGTCGGGCAGCGATCGGTATGGCAGCTCAGCGACTGGATGCAGCCGAGCGAGAACATGAAGCCGCGCGCCGAGTTGCAATAGTCGGCGCCGATCGCCATCGCGCGCGCCATGTCGAAGGCGGTGGCGATCTTCCCGGATGCACCGATCTTGATACGGTCGCGCGCATTGATGCCGACCAGCGCATTGTGAACGAAACTGACGCCCTCGCGCATCGGCATGCCCAGATGGTCCATGAACTCGAGCGGCGCGGCGCCGGTGCCGCCTTCGTTGCCGTCGACGACGATGAAATCGGGATAGATTCCTGTCTCCAGCATCGCCTTGCAGATCGCCAGAAACTCCCAGGGATGGCCGATACAGAGCTTGAAGCCGGCCGGCTTGCCGCCGGAGAGCTTCCGCATCTCGGCGATGAACTGCATCATGCCGACAGGCGTGGAGAAGGCGCGATGCGAGGCCGGTGAGATGCAATCCTCGCCCATCGAGACGCCGCGAATCTTGGAGATTTCCTCCGAGACTTTCGCCGCCGGCAACACGCCGCCATGGCCGGGCTTGGCGCCCTGGCTGACCTTGAGCTCGACCATCTTGATCTGATCGTCGCTGGCGACGCGCGCGAAGGCCTCCGGATCGAAGGTGCCGTCAAGATGGCGACAGCCGAAATACCCGGAGCCGATTTCCCAGATGATGTCGCCACCCATCTCGCGATGATAGGGACTGACACCGCCTTCGCCGGTGTCGTGGGCGAAGCCGCCCTTCTTCGCGCCGGCATTGAGCGCGCGCACCGCGTTCGGGCTGAGGGCACCGAAGCTCATCGCCGAGATGTTGAACACCGAGGCCGAATACGGCCTGGTGCAGTCGGGCCCGCCGATGGTGACACGAAACTTCTCCGCGGCATGCGCCTTCGGCGATACCGAGTGATGCATCCACTCGTAGCCCTCGCGATAGACGTCCTCCTGGGTGCCGAACGGACGCTTGTCGAGCTGCATCTTGGCGCGCTGATAGACCACCGCGCGAATGTCGCGCGAGAACGGCATACCGTCCTTCTCGCTCTCGAAGAAATACTGCCGCATCTCCGGGCGTATCTCCTCGAGCAGGAAGCGGATATGCGCCGAGATCGGGTAGTTGCGCAGGACCGCATGGCCCTTCTGCATGAGATCGCGGATGCCGAGCAGCGTCAGCGCGCCGAAGATCGCGATCGGGATCAGCAGGATGTCGAAGATCCTGCGGTCCGCGATGCCGATGCCGATCAGCAGTGCGGTGACGACCGCGCAGATCGTCAGAATGATGAAGCGCGGCGAAAATGGAAGCAGCAGTGTTTCCATCAGCCCTTCGGACGGAGCTTGCGTCTTGTTATCGTTGGCCACGACCTCGTCCCTCTCGCCAGCATGACGGGGTATGATACGCCCGCGCCGCGTCTATGGATATGACGCGGACCCGTTTTGAGGCTACCGAATCCGCACGCTCCAAATCAATCCGCCAAGCGGCGGGCTTTTGCAGTGCAATAGATTCAATGACATGACAAATCAGTGACCGTGCAGCTGCGCCTCATGCGGAATCACGCCGTGCCGCTCGAGGCCGCCCTGCGTCAGCCATTCGCCGGTCGACTCGATCGCGCGATCGATATGTTCGCCGGTGCGCGAGAAATCGTAAGGCGACCCCACCATCGGGCAGAGCGGCGGCACCACGACATATTCGATCTCGGGGGAGAGCCCTTCCAGCTCGGCCACCAGCTGCCGCGCGGTCAGCAGCGTCAGCGCATGGAGGGCATTGGCGACCGCACCGACCGGGGGACTTGCGACCGCACAGGCGTGCCCCGCCGGCAGCACGATCAGCCGCTTTGCACCCATCTTCACCGCGATCCGCACCGGCGTGTTCGAGGAAATCGCGCCGTCGGCAAGGAACAGGTTGCGGTAGTGGATCGGGGTGAAGGCACCGGGAATCGCGGTCGACGCCAGGATCGCCTCGACCGCCGGGCCATCCGACAGCACCACGCTCTCGCCGGAGACGAAATCGGTGGTGACGATGTGAAGGGGAAGCTGGGCGTCCTGAAGGTTGCGATAAGGCAGATGATCCTCGATCAGCTTGCGAATGCCGTCATGGGGAATCAGAAAGTCCCGCCGCCACATGAAGCCGAGCAGCGTCCGCCAGGTGACCGGAAAGACATCGTGGCGTTTCAGCCCGCGCCAGAGCGCTTCCAGCCCGAGCACGCCCTTGAGCGAGGGATCGCCGGCATAATAGGCGCCGTTGATCGCGCCAACACTGGAGCCGACAACAAGATCGGCAACGACCCCGTGCTTGGCCAGAGCATGCATCATGCCGACCTGGATCGCTCCGAAACTGCCGCCACCCGCCAGCACATAGGCGGTCGGTTTTGGCGGACGACCATGGTCGATCGCAGACAAGGCGTACGCAGCTCCCCCACTTCTCGCATCGCAACATCGGTGCGAGAATTTGCCGCGCGCTTATAACAAGGCGCGCCTGGGCGATGCCAATAACAAAGTCGGGGGAGGATGGTGAGGAGGAGCTAGCGGGAAGCGAGAGGCTGATCGCACCAGTTTGATCCCGGCGAAAGCCGGGATCCATGGCCACAGGAAGACGTCGGTGCGCGAGTTGATAACCACTGGTCGTCGCCAAACGACTTCCTGTGGTCATGGGTTCCGGATCGGCGCTTCGCTTGTCCGGAAGGACACCAATGTTGCGGCTAAAGCGTCGCGATCAAAGTCGAGCGCCAATCAGCGCTCGACGAACGCCTTCTCGATCACGAAATGGCCGGGCTTGTTGCCGGAGCCCTCGATGAAGTCGCGGCCTTCGAACATCACCTTCAGCTCTTCGAGCATCGCCGGGCTGCCGCACATCATGACGCGGTCGGTCTCGATGTTGAGCGGGCCCTGGCCGATGTCGTTGAAGATCTGCTCGGAGCTGATGAGGTCGGTGATGCGGCCGCGGTTGCGGAACGGCTCGCGGGTCACGGTCGGATAGTAGATCAGCTTGTCGGCGAGCAGTTCGCCGAACAGCTCGTCCTCGCGCAAGCTGGCGACGAGCTTCTCGCCATAGGCGAGCTCGGAGACCTGGCGGCAGCCATGCACCAGCACGATGCTCTCGAACTGCTCGTAGACCTCGGGGTCCTTGATCAGGCTGGCGAAGGGCGCAAGGCCGGTGCCGGTCGAGAGCAGCATCAGCCGCTTGCCGGGGATCAGGTTGTCGGTGATCAGCGTACCGGTCGCCTTTCGGCCGACCAGGATGGTATCGCCTTCCTTGATCTTCTGAAGGCGCGAGGTCAGCGGACCGTCCTGCACCTTGATCGAGAAGAACTCGAGCTCTTCCTCGTGGTTGGCGCTGGCCATGCTGTAGGCGCGCAGCAGCGGACGGCCGTCGACCTCGAGGCCGATCATGGCGAACTGACCGTTCTGGAAGCGGAAGCCGGTGTCGCGCGTGGCGCGGAAGCTGAACAACGTGTCGGTCCAGTGCTGGACGGAAAGAACTTTCTCTCGGTAAAACGCGCTCATGATTTTCGATATTCCGAATGTCTGCGGGTTTTCGGGCAAAAGCGTTGCCCGGCCCTGAAAACGGGGCGGACACCATTGCCATGGCGGAGGATTTCGCGTGTGTGATCTACGCCTTTGAGACCAATAATCAACCTCGTTTCGGATGCAATTGATGCCGGGCCATCAGGCATTTGCGGCGGAAATGGTCACATCATTAACGGATCTGCTGTCCGGAGCGCGTGGAGGGCAATTTCTTTTCCCTTTCGAGCGCGAATGCAGCACTTAATTTCCATCGCGCTCGCGAGAATTTCATTAAGAATAGCTCTGATTTTCACCCCTGCTTGGCGCCATTTCCCGCAATTTTGCGGCTTTTGGCGCTCGGAACGAACAGGCCATGGCAAGTCACGAGCGGATCTTCGTCCAGGCGATCAGAAGCTATGGCGCGCGCCATGGCATCGACGTCGATATCCGCTCCGGCGGCTGGCTGATCGCAATGCGCCGCGGGCCGATGCGCCGGTTCGCGTTCGGCTACGACGTCGGCCTCAACAGCGCGATTGCCCATCGCCTCGCCAACGACAAATCGGCGACGTCGGAGGCGCTGTCACTTGCACGCGTGCCCTGCATCCCGCATCACCTCTTCCTCAATCCGAAGCTGGGCGAGAGTGTCGTCGACCCCGCCTGGCGCGACGCAATGCTCGCGCTGCTTCATGACCATCCGCAAGGCGTGGTGGTGAAGCCGAACGAGGGAACCTCGGGGCGCTCGGTGTTCAAAGTGACGACGGAGACGGAACTCGATCACGCGGTGGACGAGGTCTTTTCGATGAGCGTCGGGCTGGTGATCTCGCCCTATGTCGCGATCGAGGACGAGGTTCGCGTGGTGCTGCTCGATGATGTGCCCCTCGTCGTCTACAGCAAGCTGCGCGGCAACGATTGGCGACACAATCTCGATGCCGGCGCAAAGCCGGTGTTGCTGGAGGACGGCGAGGTTCGTGCGACGTGCGTGAGGCTCGCGATCGATGCCGCGCGCGCGATCGGTATTACCTTTGCGTCGATCGACGTGGTTCGCGTCGATGGTGAGTGGAAGGTGCTGGAGATCAATTCTGGCGTGATGATGGAAGCACTGGGCAAGCTGCATCCGGAGCTGGTGCAGGCGGCGTATGACGCGGCGCTGGACCGGGTGTTTGCTGAAGCGCCCCGCGAGCGCTGATCTATCGGCGCTAATTATTCGCGCTGGCGGAATCGTCCATCGCTTTGAAGGCTTCTTCGAGCTGCAGCGAGATCGGCACGTTCATCCGTTCGCCGGTCGGCATCCGCGCGGTGAACCATTTGTTGTAGAGCGGCACGAGATCGTGGTTGGAGCCGAGCTTGCGGAAGGTGCGGTCGACCACGGCTGATAATTGCGGATCGCCCTTGCGGAACATGATGCCGTAGGGATCGTAGGAGAGATAATCACCGGTGACGCGAAACTTGTCCTGCGCCTTGTGGCGCACGATCAGGCCCGAGAGGAGAATATCGTCGGTCGCGAAGGCATCGGCCTTCCCGTCCACCAGCATCTGGTACGACTGTTCATGATCGGCGCCGACGGCGATGTTCAGGCCGAGCGAGAGCTTCTTGTCGGCCGCCTGGATCGCCTGCTCGTTGGTGGTGCCCTTCGTCACCACGATGGTCTTGCCCTTCAGATCAGTCAGCGACTGGACGCTGGACGCCTTCGGCACCATCAGCTTGGTGCCGGCGACGAACATCAGCGGCGAGAAGGCGACGCGCTTGCCGCGCTCGGAATTGGCCGTGGTCGAACCGCATTCCAGGTCGATCTTGTTCTGGAGCACGGCATCGATGCGGTCGTCCGAGGTGACCTTGACGTAGTCGATCTTCAGATTGGGATCGTCGACCTCGACGCCGATCTCCTCGACGATGGCCTCGCAGAGTTCGAGACTGTAGCCGATCGGCCTGTTGGCCTGATCGAGGAAGGAGAACGGCGGCGAGCTTTCACGGTAGCCGAGCCGCACGGTGTGCGCATTCTTGATGGCTGACAGCGTCGGGCTAAGCCCTTCGCTGCCGCCGGTCTGGGCGGAGGCCCCTGACGCCAGCAGACACGCTGCCAGCAGCAGGCCGCTTGAAATCGCCGTCAAAGGGCGCATGACGCACTCCCGTCAATGACCGGCCATCGCGGGCACTTCGCCCGGCACCATGTCGCCGGGCACGACATCGCCCGGTCCCATCGCATGCTCGGGCCCGAGTTCGCCTTCCCACTTCGCCACGACCGAGGTCGCCAGCGTGTTGCCGATCACGTTGGTGGCGCTGCGGCCCATGTCGAGGAAGGTGTCGATGCCCATGATCATCAAGAGTCCCGCCTCGGGGATGCCGAACTGCGAGAGGGTGGAAGCGATCACCACGAGGGAGGCGCGCGGCACGCCGGCAACGCCCTTGGACGTGATCATGAGCGTCGCGAGCATCGCCAGCTGCGTCGCGAGCGGCATCTCGATGTGATAGGTCTGCGCGATGAAGATACTGGCGAATGTGCAGTACATCATCGTGCCGTCGAGATTGAAAGAGTAGCCGAGCGGCAGCACGAAACTCGATATCCGTGACGAGGCGCCGAACTTGTTCAGGCCCTCCAGCGTCTTCGGATAGGCCGCTTCCGAGCTCGCGGTGGAGAACGCGATCATCAGCGGCTCGCGGATCAGCCGGAGCAGATGGCTGTAGCGCGGCCCGATGACGATGAAGCCGACTGCCACCAGGATGCCCCAGAGGATGAACAGCGAGAGATAGAAGCCACCCATGAACACGATGAGCTTCCAGAGCACCAGCAGGCCGTTTTTGGCGACCGTCGCGGTGATGGCGGCCCAGACCGCAAACGGCGCGAACAGCATCACATAGCCCGTCACCTTGAGCATGATGTGGCCGAGATCGTCGATCAGGGAGAGGATCTGCTTGGAGCGTTCGGGCAATGCGCCCATCGCCACCGAGAAAAACACGGCAAAGATCACGATCTGGAGGATTTCGTTCTGCGCCATCGCATCCGCGATCGAGGTCGGGATCAGATGGGTCAGGAATTTCTCGATCGAGAAGGCCGAGACCGGCAGGCCTGTCGATTGCCCTGCCGCGGGCAGCGTGCCGGGAAAGTTCGCGCCCGGCTGAAGCAGGTTCACCATGACGAGGCCGAGCATCAGCGAGACAAAGGACGCGCTGACGAACCAGCCCATGGTCTTGGCGAAGATGCGCCCGAGCTTCGAGCCCGAACCCATATGGGCGATGCCGCCGACCAGCGTCGCAAACACCAGCGGCGCGATGATCATCTTGATCAGGCGCAGGAAGATCACGGCGATCAGGTTGATGGAGGAGGCCCAGTCGCCGCGCGTCTCGGGCATGAAGTTGAAGATCGCAGAGCCCATGATGATGCCGAGCACCATCGCCGCCAGAATGTATTGCGTGAACCTGTTCGACATCGAAGAACCCCCGCTGCACCGGCAGCTTCATGATGTCGCAGATATGACAGCGACGCAACACGCTTTGCGTGCAGTCACGCGCGCCGGATGTTCCCGTTGCGAAACGGGACGCAGCGATCTAGCCTTCATGCAGCGCACAACGAATGCGGCTTGCGCGTTTCGTTTGCTGCGGCTGCATCAATAATCGCCAAGCCATCGGAGAGGAGCGCCCATGACCGCCAGCATCAATCGCCAAATTCTCTTGGTGGAAAAGCCGAGCGGCAAGCTCGGGCCCGAGCATTTCAAGATGGTCGAGAGCGCGCTGCCGGAACCGAAGGACGGCGAGGTCTTACTGCGCGTACGTTACATCTCGCTCGACGCCGCCAACCGCGCCTGGATGCACGGCGCAACCTATCGCTCGGCCGTCGAAGCCAACAGCGTGATGGCCGGGGGCGCGATTGCCGAGGTCGTGAGCTCGAGGGCCGAGGGGCTAGCGCCCGGCGACATCGTCTTCGGCGACACCGGCTGGCAGGAATTTGCCGCGGTGCCCGCAAAGCATTTGACGAAAATGCCGAAGCTCGAGCCGATGACGCACCTTCTCAGCGTGTTCGGCATCGCCGGCCTTACCGCCTATTTCGGCCTGCTCGAGGTCGGCAAGCCCAGGGAAGGCGAGACCGTCGTGGTCTCGGCGGCCGCGGGTTCGGTCGGCTCGATCGTCGGACAGATCGCCAAGATCAAGGGATGCCGCGTCATCGGCATCGCTGGCGGCGCCGACAAGTGCCACTGGCTGACCTCCGAGCTCGGGTTCGATGCCGCCGTCGACTACAAGGACGGCGCGGTCTTCAAGGCGCTGCGCGCAGCCGCGCCAAAGGGCATCGACGTCTATTTCGACAATGTCGGCGGCGACATTCTCGAAGCCTGCATTCCGCAGATGAACAATTACGGTCGGGTCGCCTGCTGCGGCGCGATCTCGCAATATGACGGCGCGCCATCGGCGCACGGCCCGCGCGGCGTGCCCGGCCTGATCGTGGTGAAGCGTCTCGTGATGCAGGGCTTTATCGTGATGGACTACATGAAGGAAAGCCAGCGCGCGCTCGCCGACCTTCAGGCCTGGGTGAAGTCCGGCAAGTTGAAGGTGCAGGAAGACATCATCGACGGATTGCAGAACACACCGAAGGCGCTGATCGGATTGCTCGCCGGCGAGAACCGCGGCAAGCGCATGGTGAAGCTGTGACGACGTAGTTACGTCGTAATTGCAAAGGTAATATCTACTTGCGGTAGTGGCTAAAGCGGCCAATGATGCCGCACGCGGCATCACCCGCGACGATTGCTTGCATCACTTTTAATAATGCGTCGGCGTTACCGACAGGGCAGGAATTCACTCAAATGTTCAACACGTTGAAACATGCATCAACGCGTCACGCGTTGCTCGCCGCAGCACTCTTCGCAACTGCAACAAGCGCGTTCGCGCAAGCGCCGACCGAAGCCCAGAAGAGCGCCATCCGTTCCGCATGCCGCTCGGACTTCATCGCACACTGCTCGAGCGTGACGCCCGGCGGCGTCGAAGCGTATCAATGTTTGCAGAGCCATATGTCGAGCCTGTCGGGAGGATGCCAGACGGCCGTTCGCGCCGTCGAGCCGGCTGCGGCACCGAAGACCGAAGCGGCTCCCGCCAAATCTGAGCCGGCCAAATCTGAACCGGCCAAATCCGAACCTGCCAAATCCGAACCTGCAAAGACCGAAGCTGCGCCCGCGGCCGAGCCAGCAACGAAGCCGGCCGCCGAAGCCGCTCCGAAGGCTGCCGCAGCCAAGCAGCCGAGCAGCGCACAGGTTGCTGCGGTCAAGAGCGCGTGCCGTACCGATTATCCCAAGGTGTGCGCCAGCGTTCCGCCGGGCGGGGCTCCGGCGCTCGAATGCCTGGAGAAAAACAAGGCCAAGGTTTCGGCGGCTTGCGCCAAGGCCGTGAGCGCCGTGGCTGGTGGTGGCGGCACAGCGGCGACTGCCGCGCCGGCAACCGGTGCCGCTCCCGCCGCCGGAGCAGCACCGGCAGCCGCGCCGGCCGTGATCGTTCTGCGTCCACTGCGGCCGCGCGAAGAGTTGTTCATCATCCGCTCCGCCTGCGGCGCTGATGTCCGCTCGCTCTGCGCCGGCGTCCAGCCCGGCGGCGGCCGCATCGTGCAATGCATCGCCGGCAATGCGGCGTCGCTGTCGCCAGCCTGCAAGGACGTGCTGGCGCCGTTCGCGGCGCGATGAGCAGCACACGGCGTACGCGCCGTTGATATCGAGCGGCGCGCGAATGAATTTCGCACGCCTGCAACGACCAATCCTCCGCCGATAATCGATTCAATCAGAACAAGACCGGGAGAAACGACATGCGTGCATTTCTGCTCATCGCAATTGCGCTGCTCGCCTTCGCGACGACCATGACCTTCAAGGCCGCCGACGCCAATGCGGTGGTGTGCGCCCGCGGCGTCTATCGCGCCGGTTGCGCCGGTCCGAACGGCGCCGTCGTCGTCCGCAAGCCGGTCCCGGTGGTCCGCTGCACCAGGGTGCTGGTGAACGGGGTTTACGTGAAGCGCTGCGTTTGACGCGCGGGTGGTCAATCCGGCGCAGTTTGGCTATGATTCGCAACTGACGGTTTCGGGCGCGCAGGTGCCCGCGGCCGTGCTGCGGCGCACCTCGCCTTGTCGATAATTCCGCTGGTGTGGGAAGCCGGAGCCCATTAGTCTACCCTGAGATAGTAAGTATACTGTCAATTAGGGAGGCAGGATTTGCGGATCGCCGTGATTGGCGGGGGGCCCGGCGGGCTCTACTTCGCCTATCTCTGGAAGAAGCGTCACCCCGAGGATCAGGTCGACCTGTTCGAACAGAACCCGGCCGACGCGACCTGGGGCTTTGGTGTCGTGTTTTCCGACCAGGCCCTGGAATTTTTGCGTGCCGACGACCCGGAGACGGTCGACGCGATCGCGCCGCATATGGAGAGCTGGGAGAACATCACGCTGAACCACAGCGGCGACAGCGTCGCCCTCGACGGCGTCGGCTTCTCCTCAATCGGCCGGCTCGAGCTCCTGCAGTTCCTCCAGCAGCGCGCGCTTGATGCTGGCGTCACCCCGCACTTCGACACCCAGATCCAGGCGATCGATCAGCTCAACGGCCATGATCTGATCGTCGCCGCCGACGGCCTCAACTCGCTGGTACGTCGTGCCTATGAAGGCGATTTCGGCACCTCGCTGTCGTACTCCTCCAACAAATTCGTCTGGTACGGCACCTCGAAGCGTTTCGACACGCTGTCGCAGACCTTCGTGAAGACCGATCGCGGTGCCTTCAACGCCCACCATTATCGCTATTCGCCGAGCATGAGCACCTTCCTGGTCGAGTGCGATCACGCGACCTGGCAGGCCTATGGCTTTGCCTACAAGGACGTCGAGCAGTCCAAGGGTGTCTGCGAGGAGGTGTTTGCGGACACGCTTGGTGGTCACTGCCTGGTCTCGAACAAGTCGGTCTGGCGCAATTTCCCCTGGGTCTGGAACGAGCACTGGTCGTTCAAGAACATGGTGCTGATCGGCGATGCGCTGCACTCGGCGCATTTCTCGATCGGGTCGGGCACACGGCTCGCAATCGAGGACGCCATCGCGCTGGTCAAGGCGCTGGAATCGGATGCTCATCTTTCGACCGCGCTGCATCGCTACCAGGCCGCGCGCAAGCCCGTGGTGCAGAAGCTCGTCAATGCCGCGCGCACCAGCGCCTTCTGGTACGAGCATTTTGCCCAGCATATGCAGCTTGGCCTGATGGACTTTGCCTACAGCTACATCACCCGCTCCGGCCGCATCGACGATTCCCGGCTGCGCGCGATGTCGCCGGCCTTCATGGCCCGCTACGAGGCCGAGAAGAACGACGGCGGAGATGCGGTCGACGAGGCTACCGCATGAGCAACGAGATACGCGACCAGGTGCCCGCGGACTCTGCGGGCGCCCGTGAGATCGGCTTTGCCGTTCCGGAAATCTACAATGCCGGCCGGATCCTGTTCGACAACCTTGCCAAGGGCAACGGCGACAGGGTCGCGCTGATCGGACCCGCCGGCAAGCGCACCTACGCCGAGCTCTGCGCGGACGCTGCCCGCTGGGGCAATGGCTTCATTTCGCTCGGCCTGCAACGCGGCGACCGCGTGCTGCTATTCCTCGACGACACCCCCGCTTATCCGGCCGCCTTCTTCGGCGCCGTGCGCGCCGGCTTCGTGCCGCTGCTGATCAACACGCTGACGCCGCCGGACCTGCTGCAATTCTACCTCGCCGATTCCGGTGCGGCCGTTGCTGTCGCTGACGCCGAGTTCTGCACGCGCTTCAATGCCGAGGCCTGCAAGGACACGGCGCTGCGTACGCTGATCGTGGTCAATGGCAAGGTCGGCGACCACGCTGCACCGAAAGCGCTGGCCGCAGCAGAGTGGCTCTTGCAATTTCCGGCCGTGTTGGCCGAAGTGCCGACGCATCGCAACGAGATGGCGTTCTGGATGTACTCCTCCGGCTCGACCGGCCGGCCCAAGGGCATCGTGCATCTCCAGCACGACATGGCCTATAGCGAGGTCGCCTTTGCGCGGAACGTGCTCAAGCTGACGCCTGACGACATCTGCTTCTCCGTGCCGAAGATCTTCTTCGCCTACGGCTTTGGCAATTCCGTCACCTTCCCGTTCTCCGCGGGCGCGGCGACACTGCTGTTGCCAGGACAACCGAAGCCCGCGTCGATCTTTGCCGCGATCGAGCAGTATCGGCCGACTGTCTTCTTCGGGCTACCGACGCTCTACACGTCCCTGACCAAGGCTGAAGGCGCAACCAAGACGGACTTCTCGTCGTTGCGCATGTCGCTCTCGGCCGCCGAAGTCCTCTCGGCCGAAGTTTTCAACGGCTGGAAGACGCTCACGGGACTCGAGATCGTCGAAGGGCTTGGCTCGACCGAGGTGTTGCACATCTACCTTTCCAACCGCCCCGAGCAGAAGAAGCTCGGCGCCGCGGGCCTGCGCGTGCCGGGCTACGAGGTTGCGCTCCGCGACAAGGACGGACGCGACGTTGGCGACAATGAGGAAGGCATCCTGTGGGTGCGCGGCGATTCCAACACGCCGCTGTACTGGAACCGGCCGGACAAATCCGCCGAGACGATTCGCGACGGCGGCTGGATCTACACCGGCGACCGTTTCGTCCGCGACAGCGACGGCTTCCACTTCTTCCGCGGACGCGCCGACGATCTCATCAAGATCTCGGGCCAGTGGGTCTATCCGCTCGAGGTCGAGCTGTGCCTCGCCGACCATCCCGACATCCGCGAATGCGCCGTGTTCGCGGCCGAGTTGCCGGACCGGCGCATGACGCTGAAGGCGGTGGTGGTGATGAACAATCGCGCCGCCGACCAGAGCGAGGCGACGCGGCGGCTGCAGGACTACGTGAAGGGCAAGCTGCTGCCCTATAAATATCCGCGCGAGGTGATCTTCATCGACGAGTTGCCGAAGACGGGCACGGGGAAGATCGATCGGCAGGCGCTGTTGCGGATGTGAGGCCCCGCTGTCGTCCCGGTGAACGCCGGGACCCATACGCCGCAGCAGTTGCGGCGCGAGATGGTCATGGCCTGCCTTCGTCAAACTGCTGCCGCGGCGTATGGATCCCGGATCTGCGCTTCACGTGTCCGGGACGACGGCGGAGAATGAGGCGTGAGCATAGCCTCACGCGCTCATACCCCTCACCCCGCCTTCCCCAAATGCTCCAGGGCATCCTCCGCCCGCAGAGGCACTCTTGAGGCCTCGTTGTTGAGATCGACGAGCTGCGACAGCAGTCCCATCAGCGCCTTGCGCTCGGCGGGCTTGAGCGGCTCCAGCATGCGCGCCTGCGCGCGTTCGACGGCAGGAATGATCTCGCGCAGGATCGCGGCGCCTTGCTTGGTGAGGTACAGCAGCTTGATCCGCTTGTCCTCCGGCGCCGGTTTGCGCTCGACGAAATCCTTGGCCTGCAGACGCTCGATCACGCTGCCGAGCGTGGAGCGGTCGAAGGCGATCACCGCCGACAGCCGTGTCGCGTCGATGCCTGGGTGGGTGTGGATCGCGATCAGCGCTGCATATTGCACCGGCGTGAGGTCGAACGCCTTGCACTCCTCCATGAAGATCGAGACCGCGATCTGCTGCATGCGCCGGAACAAATAGCCCGGCGCGGCATAGACCGCATCGATCGTGATCGGAGCAGCAGTCTTACTCGGCATCGGGCTGCTTCTCCGGCGCGGCATCGGCAAACGCAGCCAGCGCCTTGGCGGCAGCTTCAGCCTTGAGCAGGCGCGGATAGGCCGAGACATCGACGCCGAAGCGGCGCGCGTTGGCAAGCTGCGGCACGAGACAAAGATCGGCGAGGGTCGGCGCAGCCCCGAAGCAGAACGGCCCCGGCTCGTCCTTGATCAGGGTTTCGCAGGCCGACAGGCCCTCGCGATTGACCCAGGCGGCCCAGTCCTGAACCTTCTCCTCGGCGAGCCCAAGCTCGCGCAGCCGCGCCAGCACCTTCAGATTCTGCACGGGGTGTGTGTCGCAGGCGATCGCCAGCGCGAACGCCCGCACCCTGGCGCGCTGCAGCGCATCCTGCGGCAGCAACGGTGGATTGGGGTGCGACTCGTCGAGCCATTCGACGATGGCAACTGATTGGGTCAGCACCGCGCCGGCATCGTTCTCCAATGTCGGCACCAGACCTTGCGGGTTGATGGCGAGATAAGCGGGCGCGCATTGTTCGCCCTTGCGAAGATGATGCGGCAGGTGCTCGGCACCAAGGCCTTTGAGATTCAGCGCGATCCGCACGCGATAGGCGGCGCTGGAGCGGAAATAGCCGTGCAGCTTCATCGGAACCCTCCCGGTTTTCTCATGACTTAGCAGGCCGGGGCGCCATTGACGCTACAAAGATTGGCAGTATGCTGTCAATCTATAGAATGACGGGAGGCTCATCATGGAAGCCGTGACCAAGACGCCCGAACGCGAGGCGTTCTACAAGAAGATCGACGGCGAGAATCTCACCGCGCTGTGGACGGTGATGAGCGATCTGATCACGCCGGAGCCGAGGAGTGCCTGCCGGCCTCACTTGTGGAAGTTCGAAATCATCCGCGACTACATGACGGAAGCAGGCAAGCTCATCACCGCCAAGGAAGCCGAGCGGCGCGTCCTGGTGCTTGAGAACCCCGGCCTGCGCGGCCAGTCCAAGATCACGACCTCGCTATATGCCGGCGTGCAGATGGTCGTGCCCGGCGACGTCGCACCCGCGCACCGGCACAGCCAGTCGGCGCTGCGCTTCGTTCTCGAAGGAAAGGGTGCCCACACCGCGGTGGACGGCGAGCGCACCGCGATGGAGCCCGGCGATTTCATCATCACACCTTCGATGACCTGGCACGATCATTCCAACGAAACGAATGAGCCCATGTTCTGGCTCGATGGCCTCGATATTCCGCTGGTGCAGTTCTTCGACTGCTCCTTCGCGGAAGGCTCAAAGGAAGACCAGCAGAAGATTACCAGACCCGCCGGCGACAGTTTTGCCCGCTACGGCCACAATCTGCTGCCGGTCGACGTGAAGCGGTCATCGAAGACCTCTCCGATCTTCAGCTATCCCTATGCCTACACCCGCGAAGCGCTGGAGAAAGCCAGGACCAGCCAGGAGTGGGACGCCTGCCACGGGCTGAAGCTGAAGTTCAGCAACCCCGAGACCGGCGATTTCGCGATGCCGACCATCGGGACGTTCATCCAGCTGCTGCCGAAGGGTTTCAAGACAGCACGTTATCGTTCGACGGATGCGACCGTGTTCTGCCCGATCGAAGGCAAGGGTCGCAGTCGCATTGGCGATGTCGTGTTCGAATGGGGCCCGCGCGATCTGTTCGTGGTGCCGAGCTGGCAATGGGTGACGCACGAGGCGGATGACGACGCGGTGCTGTTCAGCTTTTCGGATCGGCCGGTGCAGCAGAAGCTGGATCTGTTTCGGGAGGATCGCGGCAACGCGTGATGGCATCGCTGCCAACCACGCCGTCGTTGCGAGGAGCACTTGCGACGAAGCAATCCAGAATCCCTCCGCGGAAACATTTCTGGATTGCTTCGCTTCGCTCGCAATGACGGCGAGAGCCTCACCGCCAGTGCAGCAACTTGACCTCAAGCCAGCCGATCACCTTCCCCACCGCCAGCCCAAACACCGACAAAATCACCACACCCGCGAGCAGTTGATCCGTCTGCATGAGATTGCCGGCCTGGAGCACGAAGGCGCCGATGCCGTATTGCGCGCCGATCATCTCGGCGCTGACGACGAGCAGCAGCGCCACTGACGCCGTGATGCGGAAGCCGGCGAGGATCGCAGGCAAGGCACCTGGCCAGACCACCTTGCGCACGATGGTGGCGAACGGAACGTTGAAACTCTGCGCCATGCGGATGAGGTTGCGCGGCACCGCGTCGACGCCGCTATAGACCGAGATCGCGGTGGAGAAGAACACCCCTAACGCAATGGTCGCGATCTTCGGCTCTTCGCCGATGCCGAGCCAGAGGATCAGGAGCGGCAGCAGCGCGATCTTCGGGATCGGGAACAGCGCCGAGATGAAGGTGATGCCGACGCTGCGCGCCAGCCTGGACAGGCCGATGGCGAAGCCGACGACAACGCCGGCGGCCGTGCCAAGAACCCAGCCGACGCCGATGCGCAGAATCGAAGCCGAGAGATGCTGCCAGAGCGCGCCCGACATCGCGAGCTGATAGATCGCCCGCACGATAGCCGAGGGCGCCGGCAGGAACAGCGGATTGACGAGGCCGGTGCTGCCGGCCGCCTGCCAGATCGCGATGACCAGGGCGAGCGCGATCCAGCCGCCAAAACGGCTGCTGGCGGGGACGAAGCCCGCGCCACGAAAGCGGACGCGCCGGATCGTTTCGTCCCTGGCTGATATGTCCGTCGCGCGATCAAGCATGCTGAACCTCGCGCTCGGCATCGATCGCCTCATTGCGGATCAGCGACCAGATCTGGTTCTGAAGCGCGAGCAGTTTTTCACGCGCCGCAGCTTCACCACGCGCGGCGCGCGTCATCGGCACGGACACGAGCTCGCGGATGCGGCCCGGCCGCCGCGACAGTACGACGATGCGGTCGGCCAGCCGCGCGGCCTCTTCGAGATTGTGGGTGACATAGACCGCACCCATGCCGCCGTCGGCGAGCAGGCGGACGAAATCTTCCATCAAGAGCTCGCGCGTCTGCGAATCCAGTGCCGAGAGCGGCTCGTCCATCAGGAGAATGGCCGGCTTCACCGCGAGCGCGCGCGAAATCCCGACGCGCTGGCGCATGCCGCCGGAGAGCTGTTTGGGAAGGGCCCTGCGAAAATCGGTCAAGCCGGTGCGACGCAAGGCATCGTCGACCAGCGCGCGGCGCTGCGTGGCCGAGAGCTGGGTATGCAGCAGGGGGAATTCGACGTTGTCTTCCACCGTGGCCCAGGGCAGCAGTGCAAAGTCCTGGAACACGAAGGTGAGCGGATTGAGACTGTCCGCCGGCGGCGCCCCGCGCAGTTCGGGTGCGCCGGAGGTTGGCTGCAATAACCCGCCGAGGATCGACAACAGCGTGCTCTTGCCGCAACCGGAAGGACCCACGATCGCCACCACTTCGCCGGCGCTCACCGTGAAGGAGACGTCGTCGAGCACGGCAAGATCGCCGAAATGGTGAGAGATGTGGTTGGCGATCAGGTCCATGTCACGGCCTCAGTGTGGTCCCGGCGAAGGCCCCGCTGCATCCGGGCCGTGCATCCCTCGAGGCTCGCTTCGCGAGCACCTCAGGATGACGGGGATGGTTGGCAGCCTTCGGCAAGGGCATCAATCCGCCTTCACAAAATCCTTGGCGATGATGGTATCCGCGGCAAAGCCCTTGTCGACAAAACCCTGCTCCTGGAGCCATTTGATCTGGTTGTCGACGTTCTTGACGTCGAGCTTGCCATCCGGATCGATATAGGCGCAATTGCCGACCACCTGCTCAACCGACAGGTTGGTATATTTCGCGATGATCTCCAGCAGCGGCTTGGTCTTGTCGTTGATCGGCGCGACGCCGTTCTTCATCGAAGCCAGGATGACGTCGTGATATTCGCGATCGGCCTTGGCCAGCGCGCCGAGCAGCTTTGTCACCAGCGCCTTGTTGGCCACCGTCTTTGGCGAGGCGAACACCGCGCCCAGCTGCCAAGGCGTCTCGTCGCCGACCCAACCCAAAAACTTCGCGCCGCCGTCGTCCATCAGCTTTCGCGCGGTTGAGATCGGCAGCAGCGCCGCGTCGACGGTCTCGCCCTTCAGTGCGGCCGCCGCGTTCGACAGCGATTGCAGCGGCACGATCTTCACGTCCGCGAGCTTGAAGCCGTATTTGTCGGCGAGCAGGCCGAGCGAATAGTGAAAGCTCGAGCCGACCTGGGTCATCGCGATGCGCTTGCCCGCGAGATCCTTCGGCGTCTTGAGACCGGCGGCATAGGCGTTGTTGCTGGCGAAATAGCCGATCAGGGGATAGCCGGCCTTCTCGCGGCTCATGCCGCCGATCACCTTCAGCACGCCCTTGCCGGCGAGATTGTAGAGGCCCGCGGTGAAAGCCGTGACGCCGAAATCGACATCCCCCGAGGTGGTGGCGACCGCGATCGGCTGCGCCGCATCGAAGAACTTCAGCTCGATGTCGAGGCCGGCATCGCGGAAATAGCCCTTGTCCTGGGCGATGAAAACAGGCGCAGACGACGACAGGCGGAGCACGCCGATCTTGGCCTTCAGTGCATCTTCGGCCCGGGCCGTGCCCATCGCCATCATAGCCAAAAGGCTAACAGCCGCGACCCTTGCAATCCCGATCATCCCGCTTCCTCCAATATTTCTCTTTTTGCAGCCCGTTACAGGCCCTTTGGCACGGGTTGGTCCCGTCCGATAAAGGCACCCTGTTGTTTCAACGTTTCCTGCAATTTTTCAATGGGGATTTCGCGTGGGATCCGGTTTCCGGAGAGTGCGAGCGCTGCCGCGGAACCGGCGGCTTCCCCCATCGCGAAACAGGCACCGGAGACACGCGCCGCCGATTGGCCCTCATGGGTCATGGAGGCGCAGCGACCAGCGACCAGCAGGTTGTCGACGCCCTTGGGCACCAGCATCCGGTAGGGCAGCTCGTTATAGCCGCGCGATTCCGGGATCGGCGGAAAGGTGAAGACGACATCACCGGGAACGTGGGCCTCGATCGGCCAGCCGTTGACGCCGATGCTGTCCTCGAACGAGGCGCAGCCGAGCACGTCCTCGCCGCTGAGCTGGTAGCCGCCTCTGATACGGCGGGTCTCGCGGATGCCGAGCTGCGGAGGCAGATCGACGATGTAGGACTTTTCAAATCCGGGCACGGTGCTGCGCAGGAACTCGTACGCTGCGAGCGCCTGCTTGCGGCCCTCGATCTCGCCGCGGGTGAGATCGTCGGGCTCGACGCCGTTGATGGCATGACCGTCCTCGCGCGCCACCTGGGTGAAATTCACCCGCCATTCGATCCCGGATTTTTGCGGCCGCACGATCGCGCTCTTGCGCGGGAATTTGTGCGTGCCGGCGGCGGTGGCCGCTTCCATCAATTGCGGGATCGTCCGCCACGCGTCGCCCGCCTTCGCCGGATCGATGCCATTGAGGCGGAGCATCATCGACGGATACATCGGATGGCCGTGCTCATCGCCGAACTCGAACGGCGCACCGGCCCAGACCGCAAGATCGCCGTCGCCCGAGCAATCGATGAAAATCTCCGAGCGCACCGCCTGCCGGCCGGCCTTGGTCTCGACCATCAGTGCGTCGATACAGCGGTCGGCGCCCATCACCACGCCGGCGCCGAGGGCGTGGAAGAGGATGTGTACCTTGTGGCTGGCGAGCAATTCGTCCGCCGCAATCTTGTAGGCGGCGGTGTCATAGGCCTGCGCAAAGACCTTGCCGAGGATCAGATGCGGCGCGTTGAGGCCGTTCAGATGGTCGATCCGCGCCAGCAGATCGGAGGCCATGCCCTGCACCAGCCTGATGGCCTCGCCGTAAACGTTGCCGTGCAGGCCGCAGAAATTGGTGACGCCGGCCGCGGTACCCATGCCGCCGAGAAAGCCATAGCGCTCGATCAGCAGCGTCTTGCGCCCGGCGCGCGCGGCTGACGCGGCGGCCACGATGCCGGCCGGTCCACCGCCGAGCACGACGACTTCATATTCGCCGTAGAGCGGCACCTGACGTGCCGGTTCATTGATCGTCGTGGCCCGCATGGCGCGTCCTTCCCAAAATCCTTTTGCTTGGGGACGACTATGAATTAGCGCGCGGTGGACTACAATCCACCAAAATATGCGATCAGCTTTCACGAATCGAGAAAGGTCGACATGGACATCCTGGTGAACCTTCAGGCCTTCCTCGCCACTGCTGATACAGCCGGCTTCTCCGCCGCAGCGCGAAAGCTCAATGTCTCGACCTCGGTCGTCGCCAAGCGCGTCACGCAGCTGGAGGCGCGGATAGGCACGCCGCTGTTTCACCGCTCCACCCGGCAATTGCGGCTGACCGAGGCCGGCCGGCGCTATGTGCATCGCGCCCGCGGCGTCGTGACCGACGCGACCGACCTGCTGTCGCGCATGGGCGAGAAGGGGCACGATCTCGTCGATCACCTCCGCATCAAGGCGCCGACCTCGATGACGGTGGCACGGCTTGCCGATGCCTTCAGCGCATTCCAGACCCAGAACCCGCGACTGAAGCTCGAGATCGTGCTGATCGACCGTCCGGTCGATCCCGTCGCCGAAGGTTTTGACATCGCGATCGGCGCCTTTCCGCATTCCTTCGGCGGCGTGGTCGACGAACCACTGGTCCCGCTGAAGCGATTGCTCTGCGCCTCGCCGGCCTATTTGAAGAAACACGGCACGCCAAAGCATCCGAGCGACCTCGTCGAGCATCGCTGCCTCAGCTTCATGCCGACCGGCCCCGAATGGGTCTTTGACGGGCCGCGCGGCCGCATCAGCATCCAGGTCAGTCCGCTGCTCTCCTCCAATGAGGGACACGTGCTGGCGCGCAGCGCGATCGCCGGCAACGGCATCGCGCTGATGTCGCACTACCTCGTAGCGGACGCGTTGCGCGACGGCACGCTGAGGCCGGTGCTGCGTGACTTTCCGATTCCGGAACTATGGGTAAAGGCTGCCATCCCCGAACGCCGGCGCAATGCGGCCGCTGTGCAGGCACTGCTCACTTTGCTGAAAACGTCGCTCGCGCCGTCCTTGTGAAAGGTCGCAGCGTCCAACGCATCTGTCGCGGCCGCGCTCAGCCCTTTCCGCCACTCCAATTCGCCGCGCGCTTCTCGGCGAACGAGGCCAGTCCCTCGGCCGCTTCCGTACTTTGGCGCTTGAGCGAATGCAGTTGGACGAGCCGCGTGTAGGCCGCATCGTCCACCGCCATGCCGCCGAACGAGCTCTCCAGTGCCAGCCGCTTGGTCTCGGCCATTGCCTCCGGGCCGTTAGCCAGCAGCTGTTCGACCACCTTGCCGCCTGCGGCTTCGAGATCGGCGAGCGGCACCACCTCATGGACGAGGCCGATCCGGCGGGCGTCTTCGGCGCCGAAACGTTCGCCGGTCAGCGCGTAACGGCGCACCTGCCGCACACCAATGGCATCGCAGAGCTGGGGGATGATGATCGCGGCGGTCAGGCCCCAGCGCACCTCCGTGATGGAGAACAGGGCGTTGTCGGCGGCAATGACGACATCGCAGGCCGCAATCACGCCGGTGCCGCCGCCGAAGCAGCCGCCCTGCACCAGTGCCACGGTCGGAATCGGTAACGTATTGAGCCGCTGCACGGCCTCGAATGTGGCCCGCGAGGCCGCCTCGTTGGCCTCGGGCGATTGCGGCCGCACGCCGTTGATCCATTTGAGGTCGGCGCCGGCCTGGAAATGCTTGCCGTTGCCCCTGAGCACGACGACGCGGAGATTCGACATTTTGCCGAGATCGTCCATGGCCGCGAGCACGCCCGCGATCAATGCGCCGTCATAGGCATTGTTGACCTCGGGCCGGTTCAGCGTGACGGTCGCGACCCCGCGTTCATCGAGGCTCCACAGGACAGGGTTGACAGTCATCGGCGATCCTCCGGTCATTGTTTGCCCTGCACTATGGCTGAGGCTGCTCGTCCTGATCCATATCTTTTGGCGTGGGGCGGTCGCGCCCATCGCATGGCGGCATGTGTCATGCTGGCATCGGGCGGCACCCTTGGAATCAGAGACGGGACATCATCTATGCGTATCTGCATTTTCGGCGCGGGCGCCGTCGGCAGCCACCTTGCGGTACGGCTGGCGCGCGCCGGTCATGAAGTCTCATGCGTGATGCGGGGGGCGCATCTGGAGGCCGTCCGCGCCAATGGCCTCAAGCTGCGCGTCGGTGATTCCGAGGTTTCGGCCAAGGTGAACGCCTCGGGCGATCCGGCTCAACTCGGTCCGCAGGATGTGGTGATCTCCACGCTGAAGGCCACCGCGCTCACCGGGCTGGTCTCCAGCATCAAGCCGTTGCTCCAGGACGACACCGCCATCGTGTTTGCGCAGAACGGCATTCCCTGGTGGTACGGGATCGGCCTGCCGCCGCGGCATCCGACCCCACCGGACATATCCTTCCTTGATCCGGGCGGACGCCTGCGCGCCTGCATCCCGAAGGAACGAATCATCGGCGGGGTGATCTTCTCCTCCAACGAGGTGACGGCGCCCGGCGTGGTGCAAAACCTGACGCCGGACCGCAATCGCCTGCTGATCGGCGAATGCGACGACCGCAATTGCGAGCGCATCACCAGACTGCGCGGTGTGTTCAACGACGCGCGGCTGGAATCGCCGCCGGTGGCCGAAATCCGCGAAGCCATCTGGTCAAAGCTGCTGACCAACATGTCGCTGTCGGTGCTGTGCCTGCTGACGGGCCAGACCGCGCGCGGCGTGCGCGACGATCCTGCCTTCGCCGAGCTCATCCCGCGGATGCTGAACGAGGCAAACGATATCGCGCAGCACTTCATTCCCGAGGTCAAGCGCGTCACGCGCAGCGGCCCCGCCCCCAACCACAAGCCGTCGCTGCTGCAGGACTACGAGCTCGGCCGCGCCATGGAGATCGACGTTCTGGTGAAAGCGCCCGCTGCCTTCGCGCGCACCGCCGGGCTGTCGACGCCGACACTCGATCTGATCGCCGCGCTCGCGATCCAGAAGGCGCGCGACCAGGGACTCTATTCAGCCTAGCTTCAGGCGAGTTGATCGATCCAGGTCGCGAGCGTGTCGAGCACCTCGGCAAGCGCTTCGTCATTGGTGCGGCCGGACCTCTTCAGCACCGCGAAGGAATGATCGCCGCCTTCGATCTCATGCAGCGTCGCCTTCGCCCCGAGCGCCGCGATCACGGGCTTGAGCAGGCCGAGATCGGCAAGCCCGTCGCGCGTGCCCTGAAGAAACAACATGGGGATGGCGACGCCGCCGAGGTGCTCGGCGCGCTCGATCGATGGCTTCTTGTCGGCATGCAGGGGGAAGCTGAGGAAGGCGAGCCCTCTCACGCCGGGCAATGCTGCCTTCGACTGCGCCTGCGATGTCATCCGTCCACCGAACGACTTTCCGCCCGCAACGAGCTTCAATCCCGGACACAGCCGCGCCGCCTCGTCGACTGCCGCGCGGATGGTGGCATGCGCGACGGCGGGTTGATCGGGACGACCCTGCTTATTTTCCATGTAGGGAAAGTTGAAGCGGAACGTCGCGATGCCGCGTTCGCTGAGACCCTCCGCAATCCTGTCCATGGATGCGTGCCGCATCCCTGCGCCGGCGCCATGCGCCAGAATGAAGCAGGCTCGCGCATGGTCCGGCTGCATCAGGATCGCGGAGACCGCGCCGATGCGCGCGATGTCGAGCTTGAGCTCATGAGTTTTGACAGCCACAATCAACCATCCCAACAGACGCTGCACCGGTCGCCTTGGTAGCGTCGCCGGCGCAGCCTGAAAACACAATAATTGCAGCAGTCGACTGGCCTACCAAGCCCGCAAGCCGCATCAACCGAGGTAACCATGTCCTACCGCTCCTCCTGGATGACCGAAGAGCTCGACGTCTTCCGCGACCAGTTCCGGAAATATCTCGCCAAGGATCTGGCGCCGCATGCCGAAAAATGGCGCGAGCAGAAGATGGTCGACCGCTTCGCCTGGCGCGGGCTCGGTGACATGGGCGCGCTGCTGGCAAGCGTGCCCGAGGAATATGGCGGATTGGGCGCGACCTTTGCCTATGACGCCGCCGTGCTGGACGACCTCGAAAGCACCGTGCCGGAGCTGACGACGGGCGTCTCCGTGCACAGCGCCATCGTCGCGCACTACATCCTCAATTACGGCTCGGAGGAGCAGAAGAAGCGCTGGCTGCCGAAAATGGCCTCAGGCGAGATGGTCGGCGCCGTCGCCATGACCGAGCCCGGCACCGGCTCGGACCTGCAGGCCGTGAAGACCACCGCCAAGAAGCAGGGCAATTCCTACGTCATCAACGGCCAGAAAACGTTCATCACCAACGGCCAGGCTGCCGATCTCGTCATCGTCGTCGCGCGCACCGGTGAAGCCGGCGCCAAGGGCATCTCGCTGATCGTTGTCGAGACCGAAGGCGCCGATGGCTACAAGCGCGGGCGCAACCTCGACAAGATCGGCCTGCACGCGTCCGACACGTCAGAGCTGTTCTTCGACAATGTCACCGTGCCGCCGGAAAATCTGCTCGGCAAGGAGGAAGGCCAGGGCTTTGCCCAGCTGATGCAGCAATTGCCGCAGGAGCGCCTTGCGCTCGCGGTCGGCGCCGTCGCCTCGATGGAGCGCGCCGTCAAGCTGACCACCGAGTACACCAAGGAGCGGAAGGCGTTCGGCAAGCCGCTGATGGATTTCCAGAACACCGCCTTCACGCTCGCCGAGCGCAAGACCGAAGCGATGATCGCGCGAGTCTTCGTCGACTGGTGCATCGAGCGCCTGGTCGCCGGGGATCTCGACACCGTGACGGCGTCGATGGCGAAGTATTGGTGCTCGGACAAGCAGGTCCAGACCGCCGATGAATGTCTCCAGCTGTTCGGCGGCTACGGCTACATGCAGGAATATCCGATCTCGCGCATCTTCATCGATTCCCGTATCCAGAAGATCTACGGCGGCACCAACGAGATCATGAAGCTGCTGATCGCCAGATCGCTGTAGGGGCGCCGCTAACGCAGCCTCCAGTCGCGCGGCCGGCAGCCAAAGCGCTGCTTGAAGCGCCGCGTGAAGTGAGAAAGGTCCGAAAAGCCCCAGTCGAAGGCGATGGCGCCGATTGTGCGATCCGCCATGGTAGGATCGCCGAGATCCCTGGCGATGCCATCGAGGCGACGGTCGATCACATAATCGGTAAAGCCGGAGCCCGATCGCGCCAGCAGCTTGTGCACATAACGCTCGCTGATACCGACAGCCTCGGCGATATCGGCAACGCTGAGGCCCGGTTCGCGCAGCCGCCGGTGAATGGCGCGCTTCAGCGCCAGCATAGTCGCGTCGACAAGGCTCTCGGCCTCTGCGGTGCGCGCGCGGCTCTGCCGCGAGAGGCTCATGGCAACCAGCTCGATCAGCGCCCGAAACAGGTGCACACCCTCGTCCTCGGTCATGCGCAGCGCACCATCGCTGAGCGTGCGTGCCGTCTCGACGATGAGATGGCCGACATAGGGATCGTCGGAGACGCGGGCCGCTGCGACGTCGAACGACGCCGGCAGCCGTGCGCGCAAGGCCTCCGCCGGCACCCAGAACGATGCGACCTGCAATTGGGGACCACGATCATGCAGAAGCGCGAATTGCCGATCGCTGTCGAAGATCCCGACCTGTCCCGATGACAGGCTGATCTCGCGATCATCCTGCCGGATGCGGCAGCGGCCGGCCAGTTTCAGATTGAGATAGAAGCAGCTGCGATCCGACGCCGCGATGTCGGCCGCGGAGCGGCGCACCACATGCTCGGGAAAGCTGACGCGGTTGATCGCGGCATCGCCGAGACGGATGCGCTCGACGCTGGCCGAAAAGCCCGAAGCCGCCGCCGGCTCCGGCGTCAGGTTCATGAAGGCCTGGCAGATCGCCTCGCGGTAATAGGCGAATTGCTCGCCCGGCCTGATGTTTGCGGTATTCCAGGCCGATTGGCGTGACGGAGCGGGGCGCGCGATTTCCTGCATCGGTTCACTCCGAGACCAATCCGGTTCACTTCCAGCCAAGCGCCACATCCGTTGCCGGTCCAGACTGGCCGCACGGCGACGCGCCGCAACGATCTAACCACACCCCCCGGAGGAGCCACAACATGTCGACCTACGTCCTCGTCCATGGCGCCTGGCACACCGGCGCCGAATTCGAGCCTGTTGCGGCCCCGATCCGCGCCCACGGCCATCAGGTCTACACGCCGACGATCAAAGGCAACCGTCCCGGTGACGCCAAGACGACGGGGCTGAAGGAAGCGATCCAGTCGATCGCCGATTATCTGGCCGAAAACAATCTGAAGGACGTCGTCCTGCTCGGCCACTCCTATGGTGGCATGATCATCACCGGCGTCGCAGACCTGGTGCCCGAGCGCATCCGCCGCCTGGTCTACTGGAACGCCTTCGTGCCCAACAGCGGCGAGTGCCTCAACGACATGGTGCCGCCGCACTATATCGGGCTGTTCGACGCGATCGCGGCCGAGCGCGGCGACGGCTCGGTGGTGCTGCCCTTCCCGGTCTGGCGCGAAGCCTTCATCAACGACGCCGATCTCGCGACGGCGCAGCGTGCCTATGACGTGCTCAATCCGCACCCGCTCGCAACCTTCACCGACAAGATCACGCTCAAGGCCAATCCGGCCGAGATGCCGCTGGCAAAGTCCTACATCAACTGCACCGAAGACACCGCGCTGCCGCACAGCTATGGCTGGCATCCGCGTCTGTCCGAGAAGCTCGGCCTGTTCCGCCTGGTGCAGGTTTCGGGGAGCCATGAGCTGTGCTTCTCCGACCCGGCGCGCCTTGCCGAGGCGATCATGGAGGCAGGGCGCGACTAGCTCGCGCCAGATCCCATCTGCTTGTCGGCGGCGATGTCGCCGCAACCTGCGATTTCGGCAGGAAGGCGAGATCCATGCCTTCCTGCGCGGCCTGGCGCCAACCCCGACGACCCTTGCTCGACCGCAAACGAATTCAGATTTGCGGGACAACCGTCATTGCAAGGTGCGGCACCAGACCATAGGCTGCATGCGACGGACGACAACCATCCGGTCTCGTTTGCGTCAAGTCAGGGGACAAGCGAATGGTCCACGTCTCGCGCCGAAAACTCCTTCAGCTTGCTGCCGTTGCGCCGTCTGCCCTTCCCGCCGCCTGGACGTCCTTGGCGTCGGCCGCGTCCGGCACCAAGACCCTCACCGCAGTGATGCAATCGGACCTTCGCGTCACCGACCCCGGCTTCACGACAGCCATCATTACGCGCGATCATGGCTATATGGTCTACGACACGCTGCTTGGTATCGATTCCAAATTCCAGGTGCGGCCGCAGATGGCCGACTGGACGGTGTCCGCGGACAAGCTGACCTACACCTTCACTTTGCGCGACGGCCTGAAGTGGCATGACGGAGCGCCGGTGACGGCGGAGGATTGCGTGGCTTCGCTGAAGCGCTGGGGCACGAGCGTCGACGGCATGGCGCGAAAGCTGATGGACTTCACCGCAGGCATCGAGGCCGCAGACGCCCGGACGATCGTCTTCAAGCTGAAGGAGCCTTATGGCCTCGTCCTCGAGACGATCGCCAAGCCGTCGTCGATTTGCGCCTTCATGATGCCCAAGCGGCTTGCGGAAACCCCGATCAGCAAGCAGATCCCGGAGCAGATCGGCTCCGGCCCATTCAAGTTCATGGCGGCTGAATTCCAGCCCGGCGTAAAGGCCGTCTACCAAAAGAACACCGATTACGTACCGCGCAAGGAGCCGGCCGAATGGACCTCGGGCGGCAAGGTGGTCAAGGTCGACCGTGTCGAGTGGCTGACGATGCCGGACGCACAGACCGCGCTCAATGCGTTGCAATCCGGTGACGTCGATTTCGTCGAAACGCCGCCGTTCGATCTGCTGCCCGTGCTGGAGTCCAATCCGGACATCAACGTGACGATCCTGAACAAATTCGGCTTCCAATCCTTCGGCCGGATGAACTTCCTGCATCCCCCGTTCGACAATGTGAAGATCCGCCGCGCCGCGCTGCTCGCGATCAACCAGAAGGATGTGCTCGACGCACAGATCGGCAATCCCAAATATTACAAGCTATGCGGCGCATTCTTCATCTGCGATACGCCGCTGGGCAGCGACGCCGGCGGCGAGACCCTGATCAAGGGCAACGGCATGGCGGATGCCAAGAAGGCCCTGGCCGAATCAGGCTATGACGGCACGCCCGTGGTGATCCTGGCCCCCACCGACCAGATCCTGCTGAAAGCGCAACCGGTCGTGGTCGCACAGCTCCTCCGCGAAGCCGGTTTCAAGGTCGATCTTCAGGCGATGGACTGGCAGACCGTGGTCACCCGCCGCGCCAACCAGAAGTCGCCGAAGGAAGGCGGCTGGAACATGTTCTTCACCTATCAAGGCGCGGCCGACTCGATGAACCCGCTCGTCAACGGCGCGATGGTCGGCAAGGGCAAGGAAGGCGGCTGGTTCGGCTGGTCCGAGGATCCCAAGCTCGAAAAGCTGCGCGACGACTTTGCTCGCGCCGCCACGCCGGACGAGCAGAAGAAGATCGCCTTCGACATCCAGAAGGAAGCCTACGATCAGGTGATCTATGTCCCGCTCGGCCAATTCCAGGCGCCGAGCGCATGGCGCAAATCGCTAACCGGCGTGATCGACGGCCCGGCGACGCCGATGTTCTGGAATGTCGAAAAGAATGAGTAGACTGACGGCCTCTCCACTAGCGACGACGAGGTCTAGTTCGGATGCCACCAGCGGCCGCCGATGACGACGCCTTCGGAGACGATCTTCTTGTCGCCGATGAGATGCTCGCCGACGACGTCCTCATAGTCGAACTGGCCTTGTTTCACCGAGATCAGCGTGGCATCGCCGACGCTGCCCGGCTTGAGGCTGCCGAGCTCGGGCCGCCGCAGCGCCATCGCGGCATTCTCCGTCGAGGCTGCGATCACATCCGACAGCGACATGCCCATGCAGAGGAATTTCGACATGGTCGTCACCTGGTCGAAGGCCGGGCCATCGATGCAGAGCTGATGGATGTCGGATGAGATGGTGTCAGGATAGAAGCCGTTGGCGAGCATCGCGCGCGCGGTCTTGAACGCGAACGAGCCCTTGCCGTGGCCGATGTCGAACAGCACGCCGCGTTCGCGCGCGTCCAGCACCGCCTTCTTCACCGTGCCCTGCGCAGTCGCCGGCGAATTCGGGAAGGGACGGAACGCATGGGTGAGCACATCGCCGGGACGCAGACGGGCCAGCACCTCTTCATAAGTCGGCGGCGGATGGTCGATATGCGCCATCAGGGGCATGCCGACCTCGTCGGCGACCTGAAGCGCGATATCGAGCGGCACGGCGCCGGAGGTGCCCGAGGAGTGCAGTCCCACCCGCACCTTGATGCCGACGATGACGTCCCGGTTGGCATCAGCCACCTTGGCCGCCTCGATCGGATTCATCAGCCGCAATTCCTCGCTCTCGCCGACCATGATCCGGTGCGAGAAGCCGAAAATGCCGGCATGGGAGACGTGCAGGTAAGCAAGGATGCGGACCTGGCTCGGCTCGATGACATGCTTGCGGAAGCCGGCGAAATTGCCGGGGCCGGCGCTGCCGGTGTCGACCGAGGTGGTGACGCCGGAGGCACGGCAGAACTCCTCGGCGTCGATGCCGAGCGAGGTGCCGCCCCAATAGACGTGCGTGTGGAGATCGATCAGACCGGGGGTCACGATGTATTTCGAAACGTCACGGACCTCTGTCGCCGGATCCGCTTTGAGCCCGGTGCCGACCGCAGCAACTTTGCCGCCGGAAAATGCCACATCGGTCACGGCGTCGAGCTTCTGCGAGGGGTCAACGACCCGTCCGCCGCGCAGGATCAAATCGAAGGGCATGATTGTCTCCGGATGTGGCACGCATGGACCGGGCTGGAAGGTGCGCTTCCAGCCCGGTCGCCTTTGTTAGCAATTTTCGCGCTGCCGAAGCAAATCGGTCGCTGTCAGTGTCCGTTCGATCCGTGCGGCGTTTCCTCTTTCACCCGTGCCAATGCGATCCGCGGATGACGCTGCAGAAATTACCACGATGGAAATGCGGCTCCTTGTCGGCGATGACGTCGGCCTTGACGTTGCCGAACGTCGTGTCCGGCTTGTGCCTGATGCCGTCGTAGAAGGCCTGGATGATGTCCTCCTTGAAGTGCAGTGTTCGCGGAAATGCCTTCACGACGGCTTCGCGCTCCGCGTCGGAATACTCCTTGTAAGTGAGCCCGAGCACGTCCATCTCGACACCTGCCGTCACCAGAGCGACGACCGGATGCATGTGCTGCGGCACGCCGGGCGTAGTGTGCAGCGCGATCGCGGTCCAGACCGTGTAGGCGTCCTGTTCGGAGATGCCGTGGCTGCGGAGGAAGTCGCGCGCGGCATGCGCGCCGTCGACCTCGAACCGTTCATGCTTGCTGCCATGACCGGGCATCAGCCCGAGGTCATGAAACATGGCGCCGGCATAGAGCAACTCACGATCGAATTTCAACCCACGGCGAATGCCCGCCAGCGCGCCGAAATGATAGACGCGGCTGGAATGGTTGAAGAGCAATTCCGTCTCGGTATCGCGGATGTAGTCGGCAATGGCGCGTGCCAACTTGCTGTCGGGAATGGCGGCGGCTTCAGTGATCTCTGGCATGACGGGCTCCTGAAAATAGCGGCTCGCCAGCAAGGTAGATCGGCTCTATCCTGTCCTCAATTGCCGTAATACGTCTAAAGCAGACAAGATCGGATCGGGGCGGACATGAGCGCGAAGCCAAAACCGAGGAATGTTGTGATCATTGCGCTGCCCGGAGTGCAGCTCCTCGACGTTGCTGGACCTCTCGATGTCTTCGCCGAGGCGAACGTGCAAGCCGGACGCGAGGTCTATGCGCTGATGGTGGCGGGGGCAGCGCCGGGGCCAATCCGCAGTTCGTCAGGCGTGTGTCTAATGCCTGATTGCACCATCGGTCGCGGTTTCCAGGAGAGCATCGACACATTGCTGGTCGCGGGATGCCCGAATGCTGGCGACGTGCCGGCGGACGGCGTGGTGATCGATTGGCTACGTCGGCGCGCTTCCAAAACCCGGCGCTTCGGGTCGGTATGCTCGGGCGCGTTCTTCCTTGCAGCCGCAGGGCTCCTCGACGGCAAGCGAGTCACGACGCATTGGGCCGTTGCGGACCGGCTTGCCGAAAAATTCCCGTCGGTAACCGTGGACAAGGACGCGATCTACGTCACCGACGGCAAGCTCCGCACCGCCGCCGGCGTCACCGCGGGACTCGATCTCGCGCTGGCACTCGTCGAGGAAGACCTTGGACGCGAGATCGCGATGAAAGTTGCGAGCCAGCTCGTCATGTTCTTCAAGCGCCCGGGCGGGCAAATGCAGTTCACCCGCAAGGGCGAGACCGTCCCCGCCGGACGCGCCGCGCTACAGGAGCTCCAACGCTGGGTCGCGGCCAATCCCGGACTGGATCACAGCGTCGCAAGCCTTGCGGCGCGCATGGAAATCAGCCCGCGTCATTTTGCGCGGCTGTTCCGCGCCGAAGTCGGAATCACGCCGGCAACCTGGATTGAGGAGGCCCGCGTCAACACTGCAAGGCGTCTGCTCGAGCTCGGAAACGAGGCCCCCAAGCAAGTGGCCAGACACTGCGGCTTTGCCGATGCGGACACGTTGCGCCGCGCGTTCGCCCGGCATGTCGGCGTGACGCCTGCCGAGTATCGCAAGCGCTTTGCGCGAATCCCGGCTTCGGCGATCTAAAGGGGAGAAGAGAATGGCGATCCCGGCATGACTCGAACATGCGACCTACGGTTTAGGAAACCGCCGCTCTATCCGGCTGAGCTACGGGACCGCGGAACCCGCCGATGGGCGGGTTGCCTGGACGTGTACATATCAAAGCGAGGGCCGGACCGGAAGCCCTTCGCTCGACAACAAGCGGTCGATCAGGACTTGCCGTAGGACCCCTGGTAGCGCCCCTCGCGAATCGCCTTCAGCGTCTCCTCCTCGCGCTTGATCTGAACACGCACGGCCTCCAGCAGCGCCGCGGCACCGGCGGCGGGAAACGACACCACGCCGTCCTCGTCACCCACCACGATGTCACCGGGCGAGATCACGCTGCCACCGATGGTCACGGGCACGTTGATCTCGCCGGGACCGTTCTTGTAGGGGCCGCGATGGATCACTGCGCGGGCGAAGCAGGGAAAGTCGTCGTCAGCGAAGGCCGCGACGTCGCGGATGGCGCCGTCGATCACATAGCCTTCGGCCTTGCGCCACTGCGCGATGTTTTTCATGATCTCGCCGACCAGCGCCCGGGTCTCGTCACCGCCGCCATCGACCACGATGACGTCGCCGGGACCGACAAGTTCGAGCGCGCGGTGAATGGCGAGATTGTCGCCGGGCCGGGTGCGCACCGTAAAAGCCGCGCCGATCAGTCTGCCGCTGCGGTGATACGGCTTCAACCCGACCGCGCCCGGCAGCCGGCCGAGATTGTCCGAGATGATCGAGGTCGGTGCATTCCTGAAACCTTCGATGATGTCGGCCGACGGTTTCGGCACGCTGTTCGCTGCGATGGTAATCGTCATGGAGTTCGGTCCTTCTGTATGTCTTATTCGGCGTGCGCCGGCGCCTTCGCCGGCATGATGCGAAACGCGCGTCCTTCCTTCATCCACGCCGCGCGCTCGTCGCGCAACAGCGTGCGGCGGACTTTTCCGGAATCATCGCGCGGCGGTGCATTGACGAACTCAAAGCTCTCCGGGTGCTTGTAGCGACTGAGCCTGTCCTTCAAGAAACCCGCCATGCCGTCCGCGATGGCCTGGCCATCCGCGTTCGCCTCCGGCTCGATGATGGCATGCACGCGCTGGCCGAGCTCCGGATCAGGCAGGCCCACCACCACGCAGGAGCGCACCCCAGGGCACTCCGAGACGGCAGCCTCGACCTCGGCCGGATAGATGTTGGCCCCGCCGCGCAGCACCATGTCGGCGAGGCGGTCGCCGAGATAGAGATAGCCTTCGGCGTCGAGCCGGCCGATGTCGCCGAGCGACTCCCAGCCGTCGGCGCGACGCTTCGGCTCGGCGCCGAGATAGTGATAGGTGGCATCCTTGCCGTCATTGTTGAGGAAGTAGATCTCGCCGATCTCGCCCGTCGCGACGTCGTTGCCGTCCTCGCCGATGATGCGCAAGCGCGCCGCCTCTCCGATCTTGCCGACCGAGCCCTTGTGCGTCAGCCACTCCGTCCCGGAGATGATGCAGGCACCCTGCCGCTCGGTGCCGCCATAGAGCTCCCAGACCCTGTCAGGTCCGAGCCAGCTGATCCAGTTCTCCTTCAACCAGGGCGGCATGGGGGCTGCCATGTGGAACACCGTCTGAAGGCTCGACACGTCGTAACCATTGCGAACGTCGTCAGGCAGCGCCCAGATCCGGTGCATCATGGTCGGCACGAAATTGACCCATTGCACCCGCTCTCGCGCGATCTGCCGCAGGGTCTCCTCGGCGTCGAACTTGACGAGGCCGGTGAGCTTGCCGCCGCCGAACAGCGCATAGTGCGATACGATGAACGGCGCATTGTGGTAGAGCGGGCCGGGGTTGAGCAACGAGGCTTCGAACGGCATGTTGAGCGGCAGCGGCGTGGCCGTGTCGATGACCGCGGGGTTGTGATCAAGGATCACCTTTGGGCGGCCGGTCGAGCCGCCCGATGTCATGGCCTTCCAGTAGCGCGCGACCGGCGGGTCGAGTTGCTCGTCGGAAAAACCTTCCGGCACGAAATCCGCGGGCAGGCGATTTGGCGCATTCCAGTCGGTCTCGCCGCCGACCACCAGCGCGGGCTTGAGAATCTCGAGCACGGCTGCGGCTTCGCCCCTCGGCAATCGCCACGACAAAGAGGTCGGCGTCGCGCCGCATTTCCATACCGCAAAGGTGGTCTCGAAGAACGCATTGCCGTTCGGCAATCCGATCGCGACGAAATCGCCGGGCTTGACGCCTTTCGCGGCAAACGCCCGCGCGCGGCGGTTGGCGCCGCGCTCGAGCTCGTCCCATGTCAGCTTGTTGTCCCCATGCTGGACGGCGATCGTGCCTTCGGGTTTGCGTTGAGCGTACCAGCGCGGCACATCGGACAGGGGCAGCAGCATCAGGCGTTTCCACTTCGTCTTCTTGGTGTTGCCTCAGGGCGAGGCGCTCACGACGCGAAGTGTAACAGCCAGGGCTGGACCTTCAAGGCGCAAGCCTCCGAGACATTTGCATCAACGCTCTGCGCCGCAGCCCGGACTATCGAACAGAGCCGCGAGGCCGCATTTCGAGGTCAGCATCCTGTCACCATCGTGGCCGACGCCGGCAACATCCCACACTCTGTGATTGGGCGTGCCGTGATCACGCTTCGCCATCGCATCGGCATAGGCGTGACCGCGGGCGTAGCGATTGGGACCTTGTGCTTCGCCCATGCAGCTCTTGTCCGCCGCTTGCTTGGTGTCGAGCGAGCCGAGCAGATAGATCACATCGCGCTCGACATAACGCTGCTCCAGCGCCGCGGGTGTCGCGTCTGCAAGATAGGGCGGCCGCCCGTCCATGCCGTATTTCCAGACGTTGTAGCCCGGGCAGGATGCGGCAATCGCCGGCACCGGCCGTTCGCGGCTGAAATATGCATAGGAGGAGGGATTGGCGACGACATAACGGATGCCGATGTGCTGACGCGACAGCGCCGCCTCGCCCTTGCCGGCGATGGCGTAACGCTGAGCGACCTGGCCGCCGCCGGAATGACCCGAAATCACGACCTGCTTCAGGTTCGGGAAGACGCGCCGGTCGGCGAGCTTTGCCAGAATCGCATCGAGCGCCTCGAAGGACGAGACCGGATTCGGCGCTAGCGCCGCATCGCCGCCTTCCCATCCCACCAGCGACCAGCGCAGCGTATCGGCCGGCAGCTTGTGAGCTTCGATGTCGACCTCTGCCAGGAACTGCGGCACGATCATCAACGCGCTCTTGCCGTCGTCGCCGGCTGCGACCTGCGCGGCGTGGGCCGAGATGTAATATTCGTCGGCATTGCGCAGGCGTCCGTGCAGCACGATGACGGCGCGCGAGATCGCCGGCAGCGGCATCGACCAGTCGTTGGAGAGATAAAGCGGAAGTTGTCCCTGACCGCCCACCGACAACCGCGCGTCGGCGACGACCTTGACCGGCTTGTTGTTGGGGGCCTCCTCCTCCGCGGCGAGGGTGGGGCCGCACACCAGCACCAAACCGATCGCGGCCATCCAGCTCAGCGCTCTCATGACGAACATGCCCCTGTCGCATCAAACCGATAAAAGTCTAAGCGCATCAAGGGCCGCGCGGCTGTGACTCCCCGGCCACGTCAAGCAAAAAATGTCAGCAATCCGGCCATGAAATTCCCGAGTTCCATGGGTGACAAGCCGGCCATAAAGGGGCAAAAATCCGTTCCGACTCAGTTAGGGTTGAGTTTTGCAAGGAATGCCCTCGTAGAATGTCGGACGTAGTTGCATCGCGTCGCGCGGCGCCGCTTCTTGTTGCCGCAGCAGGTCTTTTTCTGCTGACCTCGTCGCATGCCCACGCGCAATGGTGGAAGCGCGCGCCTGTCGACTTCGAGGAATGCGCCGACGCTGCCGAGAAATCCGCAACCAAGGCGGAAAAGACTTCGGCGCTTGCAGTTTGCAACGCGAAATTCGCCGGCCGGCGCAAGGCGGGGGGCGGCTACACCTATTACGACTTTCTCCAGGACCGCACCTTCGACATTGCCGGGCCGAATCCGACGCCGGAAGAGCAGAAGAAGATCGACGAATCCTACACGGCTTATCTTGCCGATCAGCGCCGCAGCAATGAAGCGGCCCAGGCCATGGCGCGGCAGCAGCGCGAACAGCAGGAACAACAGGCTCAGCAGCTTCAGCAGGTCGCGCTGCGGACCGAAGTCGAGCGTGTCCCCGTGCCGGTCGAGCGACCGAAGGCGCTCGGTGTGCGGCCGAAGAATGCCCCTTGCACCAAGGGCGCGTTCTCCTGCGAATGGCCGCGACTCTCGGAAGGACTGAACGACATCAAAAAGCTGTTCAGCCCGACGCCAGGCAAGCCGGCGAAGAAGGGCTGAGCCAAGCCCGTCGTCCGACTTCTGCGCCACACTCTCCGGCTTTCGCGAGGGATGACGAGTGAGGATGCCGCATCTCAGTGCGTATGCTTCTTCTTGCTCTTCCTGGGTGTGGTCACCGGCTGCGTATCTGGCGCCGGCGTTGTCGTAGCACCCAGCGCCTTGCGGCTCTCCTGCAAGCGCGCATCATAGCCGGGGGAATTCATGACGGTCGGCGGCCGAGCCTCCGCGAAGCGCGAGACGGCGCAGAGTGCGGCGAGCGTCAGCCCGATCGTCAGGCAAGCTTTCATCGCGCCTCTCCATCAACCGTCAACACGAAGCCACACCGCGGATTTGCTGCGGTGAAAGTCCCGGCGGGCCCTTGCCTGCTGTCTCCGCCTCCTTGATCAGCGCAACAATGCGGCGCATCAGCGGCACGTCGACATGGTTCTGCTCGGCGAGCGCGATGACCGCGCCCTGGAGATAGTCGATCTCGGTTGTGCGGCCCTGCTTCAGATCCTGCCACATCGAGGAGCGCGCCTCCGGATCGATCTTCATCGTGCGCCCCAGGATCGCGTTGAAGATCATGTCGGGCAGTCTCAGCAGGGTCGGCGTCCAGTTCATCGGGATCGGCGTTGACGAGACCGGCACGATGCCGGCGGCTTTCAGTGCCGCCAACCCTTCGGCCATCTGGTCGGCGAACAGTCTTCGCCAGTCGCGGTTCGCCAGTTGCGCGGCGAGCGGCATATCAGAGAGAGCACTGAGCGCATTGTTCAGGTTGATGATCAGCTTGCCCCATTGCACGCCGCTGATGTCGCGGCTGGCGCGCAGGTTAAGCCCCGGCACCGAGAGCGCCGCCCCCGTGTTGTCGGCATCTTCGCCGACGGTGATGTCGCCGGAGGTCGATCGGTGGAAGCGTCCCTCGCCCATCGCGACCACATTGAACGGCACCATGCCGGCAAGCACGCGCCGGCCGCCGACCCGCTCTTGCAACACCGCGACATTGCCGACACCGTTCTGCAACGACACGATCACGGCATCCTGGGGGGCATGTCGCGCGATCTGACCCGCGACATCGGCCGTGTCGGCGCTCTTGACCGTGACCAGCACGATCCCCGCGCTGTGAAGGATCGCAGGATCCTCCGACAGCGCGAGCCGGCCCGCGTCGAGCCTCTTCTCGGAGCCATCGAAATCCGTCAGCAGCAGGCCGAACTGCTCGATCTCGGCCTTCACTCTCGGCCGCAACAGCAGCGCGACCCGGCGATCGGCAGCCGCCAGCTGGCCTCCGACAAAACAGCCGATGGCGCCCGCGCCGGCCACCGCGATCGGTCGATCGGTCACCACCTGACTTGCTCCCTGACTGTCTTCCCCTCGATTAGCAGAGGTAGAGCGGCATGCCCATCACGCCGCATCTGCCTTGTAACCGTCATGAGAGCCCCATATGTTTTTGCCCGGGGGCTTGTCACCGGCGAGAACTCGCCGACGAGAACGCCAAAGGAGAGCACCATGGGTCTACTCGACGTCCTCAACGGCATGCAGAACGGGCCACATGGATCGCGCACGGGTGAGCAGCCCTCATCAGGCGGCATGTCGCCGATGACCATGGCGCTGCTCGGCCTGCTCGCCTGGAAGGCATTCAAGCATATGACGGCAGGCCAACCGGGCGCCGCGCCGCAATCGGCGCCGACCCCTGTACCCCCGCCGGTGAATGCGGGCCCTGGTGGTGGCCTCGGCGGTGCGCTTGGTGGCGGTGGCGGCCTCGGTGATGTCCTCAAGGGCGGTCTCGGCGGCCTGCTCGCGGGCGGCGCAGCAGGCTCCGTGCTCAGCGGCGGCCTCGGCGATCTTCTCAACCAGCTGCAGCAGGGCGGCCACGGCGAGACTGCGAGCACCTGGGTCGGCAAGGGCCAGAACAAGGCGATCAGCCCCGGCGATCTCGCCAATGCGCTCGGCGCCGATCAGATCCAGAGCCTCTCGGCCCAGAGCGGCCTGTCGCGCGACGATCTGCTCTCCGGCCTCAGCCAGTACCTGCCGCAGGTGGTCGATCATCTGACGCCGGACGGACGGCTGCCGACCGAGAACGAAATCTCGGGACGGATTTAGTCGCAATCGATTTGACGTGGACCAGGTAAGGGGGAACACTGACATGAGCATGGGCGGTCTGTTGTGGATCATCGTGGTCGGCTTTGTCGCCGGCCTCATCGCGCGTTTCCTGGCGCCGGGACCGAACAACCCGAGCGGCTTCATCCTCACCACCATTCTCGGCATCGTCGGTGCGTTTCTGGCGACCTTCGTCGGCCAGGCCATCGGTCACTACAGCCCGGATCAAGGCGCGGGATTCATCATGGCTACGATCGGCGCGGTGGTGGTGCTGTTCATCTGGCACCGGCTGGTCGCGAGCGGCGTCATCAAGGGGTGACGGCGCATACCGTCGCGTGAGAAGGCTCATCTGCCTCCTCATCGTCATTGCGAGAAGCTCTTGCGACGAAGCAATCCGGACTGTCCCTGCGGACGCTTTCTGGATTGCTTCGCTTCGCTCGCAATGACGGATCACGTAACCAAATGCATCCCCGCATCCATGCGCACGACCTCGCCGGTCATGTTGCTGGAGGCCGGCATCGCCAGGAAGCAGACCAGCTGCGCGATGTCTTCGGCAGACGAGGCAACCTTCAGCGGCACCTTCGCCACCACGCTGTCGCGCACCTGCTTGGCGCCGGCCTCCCCGCGGCCTTTGGTGAACCAGGGCGTGTCGATATAGCCGGGGCATACAGTGTTGACGCGGATCAGCGGCGCGAGCGCGCGCGACAGCGACAAGGTCATGGTATTGAGCGCGCCCTTGCTCGCGGCATAGGCGATCGACGAGCCGACGCCGCTGATGCCGGCCACCGAAGACACGTTGACCACGGCCGATGGACGCCCCGAAGCCTTCGCACCCGCTTCGAGCAGGCTGCGCGCCGCACGCACCATCTGGAACGGGCCGATGGTGTTGACGCCGTACAGCCGATGGAAATCTTCCGCCGACAATCCATCGAGGTCGGCATGGGCGACGTGCTTGGTGGTACCTGCATTGTTGACGAGGATGTCGAGCTTGCCCCAGCCGCTCGCGGCCGCAACGATCCTGCGGCAATCGTCGTCCTTCGAGACGTCGCCCTGCGCGACCAGAACTTCCGCCGCCCCGGCTTTGCGGCAGAGCTCTGCCGTGGCCTCGGCTTCGGTCTTGCTCGACGAATAATTGATGACGAGCCGCGCCCCGCTCGCCGCGAGAATTGCCGCGGTCGCAGCGCCGAGGCCGGATGCGGACCCCGTCACGATTGCGCACAAACTGTCCTTGGCCATCCGGATTTCCTTCCCCTTGATTGAATGCAGGCTGTTAGAACCGGCCCTGTTTAGCGAGTTTGCCGCGCCCTGCAAATCGAGCAAACTCCGCTAAGCGGAATTAGTCCAGACCGGCTCCGAGGCTTGCTCTTGTCCCATGCCGAAGCCGCAGATGGGCCTGCGATCAGCGCTTGTCAGGACCATGGCTTTTTCGGATCATCGGGCGCAAGAAGAGACAGCGCCGCTCCTTGGGCAGGACGCGGCAATGACAAAACACGGGGAACGCAGTGGCGGAGAGTGACAATATCGTCGTCGAGACCGCGGAGAAGATCTTCGCCGATCTCGCCGATCCGCAGACTATCAACAACGACAAGAAGAATTCGTGGCAGGCGCCGCTGTGGCAGGCGCTGAGCGAAGCCGGCCTGCCGCTGGCATGGGTGCCCGACGATCTCGGCGGCTCCGGCGCGAGCCTTGCGGACGGTTTTGCCTTGTTGAACGCTGCCGGCCGCTTCGCGGTCGCGGTTCCCCTGGCGGAAACGATGCTCGCCGGCTGGCTGCTCGCGCAGGCCAAGATCGCCTCGCCCGAAGGCGAGATGACCGTGCTGCCGGCCTCTCCAAAGGATCGCATCACTGTTAATGCCGACGGCGCACTCTCCGGTCGCGCGCGCGGCGTGCCCTTTGCCAAAGCGGCGAAGCACTTTGCGGTGCTCGCGCATGGCAAGGATGGGGTCTCCATTGCGCTGGTCGATGCCGCCAAGGTGCGAACCGAGTCGGGGCTCAATGTCGGCTATGACCACAGCGATACCGTCACGCTCGACAAGGTCCAACCCGTTACCATCAAGGCCGCACCAAAAGGCGCTGACCAGACTACGCTGATGCTGATGGGCGGAGTCGCGCGCAGCCTGCAGATCGCAGGCGCGCTGGAATCCATGCTCGACATCTCCGTGCGCTATTCCAACGAACGCGTCGCCTTCGAGAAGAAGATCTCGAAGTTCCAGGCGGTGCAGCACAATCTCGCGCGTCTCGCCGGCGAATCCGCAGCGGCACTCGCAGCCGCGACGTCTGCGGCTGATGCGATCGCGAACGCAAAGTCGTTCGACGACGAGGTCTATCTCGAGGCAGCCTCCGCAAAGATCCGCTGCGCGGAAGCCGCAGAAAAGGGCGGCGCCATCGCGCATCAGGTGCATGGTGCGATCGGCTTCACCATCGAGCACATCCTGCACCGCTATTCGCTGCGGGCGCTGGCCTGGCGCGATGATTTCGGATCCGAGAGCCACTGGGCCGTCGAGCTCGGCAAACTCGTCGCCTCCCGGGGCGCTGATGAATTGTGGCCACTCGTGGCGTCGCGCTGACAGGGAACGAAACACATGACCGCTGCTCTCCGTTTCGATCCGATCCGCCTGCCCGAGAAATGCGAGCAATTGCGCAAGGAAGTGCGCGCGTTCCTCGCCGAAGAAATCGCCGCCGGCACCTTCGATCCGCACAAGCCCAACCGCGAAGACACCGACGCGCCGGAATTTTCCCGCCGGGTCGGTGCCAAGGGCTGGCTTGGCATGACCTGGCCAAAGAAGTATGGCGGCCAGGAGCGCTCGTTCCTCGAACGCTACGTCGTGACCGAAGAGATGCGCGTCGCCAATGCGCCGACGCGGCGCTTCTTCGTCGCCGACCGCCAGAGCGGGCCGGTGCTGATCAAGTACGCGCCCGAGCACATCAAGATGGACATCTTGCCGCGCATCTGCCGCGGCGAGATCTGCTTTGCGATCGGCATGAGCGAACCGAACTCGGGCTCGGATTTGTTCGCCGCGAAGACGCGCGCGACCAAGACCGACGGCGGCTATCTCATCAACGGCACCAAGATCTGGACTTCGTCGGCGCATATCGCCGACTACATGATCGCGATCTTCCGGACGTCACCGCCGACCAAGGAAAATCGTCGTCACGGCCTGACCCAGTTCCTCGTCAAGATGAAGCAGCCGGGCATCAAGGTGAACCCGATCGGCCAGATCACGGGTCAGTACGAGTTCAACGAGGTCGTCTTCACCGACTTCTTCGTGCCCGAGGATCACGTGCTCGGCGAAGTCGACGGCGCCTGGAAGCAGGCGACATCGGAGCTTGCCTATGAGCGCTCAGGTCCCGAGCGCTTCCTCGAGACTTACTACGTGCTGACCGAGCTCGTGCGCGCGGTAGGCTCGAATCCGGACACGCGCAGCGCCGAAGGCATCGGCCGCCTCGTCGCGCAGCTCCACACCATGCGGCGCATGTCGGTCTCGGTCGCCGGCATGTTGCAGGCCGGCAAGGAGCCGGTGGTGGAGGCGTCCATCGTCAAGGACATCGGCACGGTCTGGGAGCAGCAGCTTCCGCACCGCGTGCGCGATCTCGCGGCCTTCGTCGAGGAGACCGCGACCAACCGCGAGACGCTGGAGCGGCAGCTCGACTTCGCCATCAAGACCGCACCGAAACTCACCATCCAGGGCGGCACCACAGAAGTGCTGCGCGGCATCATCGCCCGCGGACTTGGTTTGCGCTAGTCGCGCGGACCCGGTCTGCGCTAACTCTTCGAGGACATCATGAGCACCTACACAGATATCGGCGTCGAGAAGGTCGGACACGTCGGCACCATCGAAATTCGCAGGCCTCCGTTCAACTTCTTCGACATCTCGCTCATCAACCAGATCGCGGATGCGCTCGACGAATTCGACCGCGACATCGAGATCCGCGCCTCCGTCCTCTCGGCGCAGGGCAAGGCGTTCTGCGCCGGCGCGAATTTCCAGGATCCGGCCCGGCAAGCGCAAGAGGCGCGCGAAGCCGACAAGAAGGCCAAGGGCGATCCGGCCGACAGCCTCGGCGCGATCAACCATCTCTATATCCAGGCCGTGCGCATCTTCCGCGCCAAGAAGCCGATCGTGGCAGCCGTGCAGGGCGCCGCTATTGGTGGCGGCCTCGGGCTTGCTGTGTCTGCGGATTTCCGCGTCACCTGCCCCGAAGCCCGATTCGCCGCTAACTTCACGAAGCTCGGCTTCCATCCCGGCTTCGGCCTGACGGCGACGCTGCCCGAGCTGATCGGCAAGAACAACGCCGAGCTGATGTTCTACACCAGCCGCCGCGTCACCGGCGAAGAAGCCTATAAATGGGGCCTCGCCAATGTGCTGGTGCCGCAGGACCAGGTGAAGGCCGGCGCGATGAAGCTCGCCGCCGAGATCGCCGAATGCTCCCCGCTCGGCCTGGTCTCCACCCGCGCCACCATGCGCGCTGGATTGGCCGATCGCGTGATGGCCGCAACCAATCACGAGCTCGCCGAGCAGACCCGCCTGCGCGCGACGGAAGATTTCAAGGAAGGCGTGAAGGCCACGGAAGAGCGGCGCGTGGCGAATTTCAAGGGGCGGTAATTTCGCTGGCGCTCGCCTGTCGTCCCGGCGAAGGCCGGGACGACACTGGTGATTGGGCGCGTTACTTCCTCCTCACCACCAGCGCATCGACAACAGTCACGCCCTGCCCCTCCGGATGCACCAGCACCGGATTGAGCTCGATCTCCGCAATCTCGCCTGCATGCCGCGCGGCGAGCACTGAGATATCCGCGATCAGCTGCGCCAGCGCCGCAACATCCGTCTTCGCCGCCCCGCGAAAGCCGTTCAGCAGCGGCGCAGCTTTCAGCCCGGCCAGCATCGCCCCGGCTTCGGCCGCACTGACCGGCGCGGGGCGGTAAACGACATCGCGGAACAGCTCCGTGGTGATGCCGCCAAGGCCCACCATGACCATCGGGCCAAACGTCTTGTCCGTCATCGTACCCACAATGATCTCGACACCGCGCCTCGCCATTGGCCCGACCAGCACGCCTTGAATGCCGGCCTCCGGCCGATGCTTGCGTGCATTGTCGAGCAGCGCCTCGAACGCCAGAAACACCTCGCCCTTGGTCGTGATGTTGACCCGCACGCCGCCGACTTCGCTCTTGTGAGCAATGTCGGGCGACTGGATCTTCATCACGAGCGGAAAGCCGACGCGGGCGACCGCCGCATCCAGCTCGCTCTTGTCTTTCACCAGCACCTCGTCGGTCAGCGCAATGCCGGCGGTGCGGAGCAGCGCCTTGCTGTCCGCCTCGGACAGAACCGGCGAGGTCAGGTGCGCAGAGAGATCGCGCACCGGCAACCGCGTCTCGTCGGCAGGCATCGGCGGGCTGAACTTCGCATAGTCGACGGCCCGCCGCATCGCGACACCGACATGGGTCAGGCCTGACAGCACGACGACACCTGATGCGGCGAGTTCGCGCCGTGCGAAGTCTGACGGCACCGTGTAGGAATAGAACACCACCGGCTTGTGCTGCGCCACCAGCGCCGGCGTCAGCTCGGGCTCTTTGAAGGGCTTGCGCACGTCGCTCGACAGCGACAGCACGACCAGAATCGCATCGACGTCATCAGAAATCGTGAGCAGGTCGACGCTCTTCTGGAGCCCGCCCGAAGTCACCCCCTGCGCCGTGACATCGATCGGGTTGCGCGCGGTGCCGTAGGAGGGCATCAGCTTTCCGATCTCCGTCTGGATCGACCGGGAAAGCTCCGGCACCTGCAAGCCCTGCAACGCCACGGCATCCGCGCCCCAGATGCCGGCGCCGCCTGACGTCGTGACGACGGCGACACGATCGCCTTTCGGCAGCGGATTGCTCACAAGCACCGCGGCGATCGTCAGCGCCTCGTCGAGATCGTTGGATACGATAAAACCATATTTCGCAAACACCGCGTCATAGGCCGTTGACCAGCCGGCCATGCTCGCGGTGTGCGAGGCTGCCGCGCGCTCGCCGGCGCCGGAGCGGCCGACCTTCGTAACGATGACCGGCTTCTTCAGCTCTGCTGCCCGCCGGGCGGCCGCGAGAAATTTGTCGACGTCGCGGATGCCTTCGACGAAGAGCAGGATCACATGGGTCGAGGCATCCCGCACCATGTAGTCGAGGAACTCGCCGGCGCCGAGATCGGATTCGTTGCCGGCGCTGACGACGTAGCTCACGGCGATGCCAAGCGCCTTGGCGCGATGGTAATAGGCAAAGCCGATGCCTCCACTCTGCGCCACGATGCCGATCCGCTTGGTCGTGACCACCAGCGGGACCACGCCCGGCTTGACGTCCACGGCCGGACTGAACGTCGCCGCCACCCGTTGAACCTGGCTGAAAAAGCCCTCGGCATTGGGCCCGGAGATCCGCATGCCCGTGCGCTTCGCCAGCGCCGCGATCGCATCCTGCATCGCCGCGCTGTCGCCGCCCTCCTCGGCGAAGCCGGAGGAAATGATGACTGCGTTCCTGACGCCGGCAGTGGCACATTGCTCGAGCGCAGGCAGCACGGCGCGGGCGGGGATGATGATCACCGCAAGATCGATCGGCACGCCGATATCCGTGATCGATTTGTAGCAGGCGAGCCCGTCGATCTCCGCGTAGTTCGGGTTCACCGGATAGATCTTTCCGGGAAACTCGTTCTTGCGCAGCATCGCGAGCAGCCGGCCCGGAATCTTCTCGTGATCGCGGGAGGCGCCGATCAGCGCAATGCTCGCGGGGGCGAAGAAGCTGTCGAGCGGATGGGGCATATTGAAGCCTTCTTCTTGTCTTAATCCGTCATCCCCGCGCAACGGCGAAGCGGTTGTCGCGGGAGGTGCCGGAGCGCAGCGCCTCGCACCTCAGGATGACGGATCAAGAGCAGCTCAGGCAAGAGCTCAGGCCACAAGCCGGAACGTCACTCCGCCAAGCAGAAACTCGTTCCCGGCCACCGCGAGTCCCCTCGCCTTGGCGCCATGCAGCACCTGGGCGACGTCAGCCACCCGAAACTCCAGTGCGCTCATGATTTCGCTGGCACCCCTTACGAAACGAAAGGTTGCGTTCGGCAGCTTCAACTCGGGACCATCAGCCGCAGTGCCGATGATCTTGCCCCAATGCTCCGCCAGCCCCTGCGGATCCGGGCTCTGCATCTCAACGCCCGTCAGCGCTTGCGTCACATCCTTGCGGATGAAGCTTTGCCAGTCCGGACCCGCCGGCGGATACGCCCCCAGAATGTCGTCGCTGCCTTCGGTGTGGTTGAACTCGATGAAGGCCGCGCGGCAGTCGCGGGGGTGGAGCTGCACGCCGTGGTAGGGCGCGTGGTCGATGACATTGGCGGTGCGTACGCCCATCGCGTTCGCGTTGCGGCCGCGCTCATCCGGATCGTCGCAGCAGAAGATCGCCATGTAGCCGCCGCGGCCGCCGGTCTTCTCTATGAAGCGACCGGCCGTGGTGCCGTTCTTGAACGGCGCCACCACTTCCAGCAGGATCGTGTCGACCGGGAGTAGCGCGTTCTCCAGACCGTATTTGGCGACGTTGCCGTCCTGGTAACAGACGGACAGACCCATGATCCCGGCGATGTCGGAGATGACAGGCGCCAACTGCGGCGCGACGAGACAGATCTGCCGCAGCCGCATATACGGCGCCATCGTCATGCCCCCTTGAAGGCCGGCTTGCGCTTCTCGACGAAAGCCTTGGCGGCTTCCTTGTGGTCTTCGGTGTCACTGCAGCGGGTGTGGTGGATGGCTTCACCGTCGAAGCAATCTTCCAGCGGCAGGTGTTCGGCATTGTTGATGTTGCGCTTGATGAAGCCGAGCGCGATCGACGGTCCCTGCGCCAGCGACAGCGCGAGCTCGTGCGCAGCCGCATCGATCTCGGCATCGGCGACCACCTTCGTCACCATGCCGATCGCATGCGCTTCCTTGGCCGTGAGCACCGGCGACGTCAGGTAGAGCTCGCGCGCCCGCGCGCTGCCGAGCAGCTGGGTCAGGAAATAGGTGCCACCGTAATCGCCGGAGAAGCCGACCTTGGCGAAAGCGGTGGTGATCTTGCAGGATTCGGAAGCGATGCGGAGATCGCACGACAGCGCCATTGAGAGACCGGCGCCGGCCGCGGCACCATCAAGCTGTGCCACCACCGGCTTCGGCATCTGGTGCAGGATGCGCGAGACCTCCATGCCGCGGCGGAGGTTCGCCATCTTTACCTCGAACGGCAGCGGCGCGCGACCGGCCGCCATCGACTTGACGTCGCCGCCGACGCAGAACGAGCCGCCGGCGCCCTTGAACAGCACGGCACGCACGTCGGGATCATCGGCCGCGCGTCGCGCCGCCTCGACCAATCCTGCGACCATCTCGGGGTTGAGCGCGTTCTTTCGCTCGGGACGGTTCATGGTGATGGTAAGCAGCCCGCCCTCGAGCTTTTGCAGGACCATGTCGTTCATGGGACGTCTCCCTTGTTGTTCTGTTCGGTCTATCGCCACATTCGTCATTGCGAGGAGCGAAGCGACGAAGCAATCCAGAAATGTTTCCGTGGGAGACAGTCTGGATTGCTTCGCTTCGCTCGCAACGACGAGACCTATTTCTTCACCAGCGGGCAGCGCGACTGCTCGAGCGACTGGAACGCCTCGCTGCCAGGCACGGTGGCGAGCAGCTTGTAGTCGTCCCAGCGGCCCTTGGACTCCGACGGCTTTTTCACTTCGAACAGGTACATGTCGTGGATCATGCGGCCGTCCTCGCGGATCTTGCCGTTATGCGCGAAGAAATCGTTGATCGGCGTCTCCTTCATCACTTTCATGACCGCGGCCGAGTCGGTCGTACCGGCCGCCTTCACCGCCTTCAGATAGTGCATGACGGAGGAATAGACGCCGGCCTGTGCCGAGGTCGGCGGCCGCTTCACCCGCTCCATGAAGCGCTTCGAGAATGCACGCGTCTCGTCGTTCATGTCCCAGTAGAACGCCTCGGCCAGCAGCAGGCCCTGCGCGGTCTCCAGTCCGATCGAATCAATGTCGGTCACGAAGGCGAGCAGCGGCGAAACTTTCTGTCCGCCCTTGGTGATGCCAAACTCGGCCGCCTGCTTGATCGCGTTGACGGTGTCGCCGCCGGCATTGGCCAACCCGATCACCTTGGCCTTGGACGCCTGCGCCTGAAGCAGGAAGGACGAGAAGTCGGACGTGTTGAGCGGATGACGGACGGCGCCGAGCACCTTGCCGCCAGTCTTGATGACCACGGCGCTGGTGTCCTTCTCCAGGTCCTGGCCGAACGCGTAGTCGGCGGTGAGGAAGAACCAGGTGTCGAGGCCTGATTTCACGGCCGCAAGGCCGGTCACATTGGCCTGGCCGTAGGTGTCGAACACGTAGTGGATGGTGTAGGGACCACAGGCCTCGTTGGTGAGACGGATCGAGCCCGGGCCGTTGAACATGATGATCTTGTTGCGCGCTTTTGCGATCTCGCCGGCGGCGAGCGCAGTCGCGGAGGCCGCGACGTCGTAGATCATCTCGACGCCCTGATTGTCGAGCATGTCGCGGGCGATGTTGGCGGCCAGGTCGGCCTTGTTCTGATGGTCAGCCGCCAGCACCTGGATCTTGCGCCCGAGCACTTCGCCGCCGAAATCCTCCACGGCCATCTTGGCCGCGGTCTCGCTGCCGGGGCCGGTGATGTCGGCGTAAAGGCTCGACATGTCGAGGATGCCGCCGATTTTCAGAGGAGGCTTGTCCTGGGCCTGCGCGGCGGCGCTCGCACTCAGGGCGAACGCTGCTGCAAAAATACCCGACAAAATATGCTTCATGGAAAAGGGCCTCCCTTGATTGCCTGTCTCTGATGACGGCTTGATTATTGCTCTTGGCAATCGCTATTCCCGCAATCATGCCGCATGCGCAAGAGCGCAGCAAGCAGAAGCGCGTTGCGCATCCCGCAACGGCCTTGCGTTTTCCGCAAAGCGGAATGGTCGGAAGACGCAAGACGTTTCCGCGTCGTCATTGCGCATGCAGCGAAGGAATCCAGAATCTCTACGCGGCGGCAGTCTGGATTGCTTCGCTGCGCTCGCAATGACGGAGTGTGGCAAAGCCTCTTCGCGATCCACCGCGCATGAGTTAAAACTAGCGCGTAACGCAACCTCTCCGGGTCATGTGACGCAGCGGCTTCACTTCATCGTCGTACTCCTTCTCGTCGCCGCCGACGCAGCGTCCGCGACGCCGTGCCAATTCGAGGCACAGGGCGAGGGCCGCGTCACTGCAATCGTGGACGCGCACAGCGTGCGCCTCGATGACGGCCGCGAAGTTCGTCTCACCGGCATCGAGGCGACAGCAACGACCAGGCAGGAGCTGACCTCGCTGCTCGTCGGCCGCGACGTTACGCTGCGCAGCACGGACGACACGCCCGACCGCTACGGCCGTCAGGGCGCCCTGATGTTCATCGGCGAGAGTGAGACTTCCGTGCAGGCCACGCTGCTCGCCCAGGGCGATGCCCTCGTCTCGGGCGAGGTTGCGGACAAGGACTGCGCGGCGGCCCTGATGGCGTCGGAAGCCGAGGCGCGGCGCCAAAAAAAGGGCAGTTGGGCTGACCCGTCGGCCATAAAAAACGCGGAAAGTCCGGACGATATTTTGGTTGGGATCGGGCGCTTTATGGTGGTCGAGGGCAAAGTCCTGTCGGTCCGGCAAGCTGGGGCAATGACCTACCTCAACTTCGGACGGAACTGGACACACAGCTTTGCGGTGACTATTTCAAAGCGCACGCTGCCGGTGTTCGAAAGCGCTGGCATGCCCCTTAAGTCTCTGGAAAATAGGCGTATTCGCGTCAGAGGCTGGATTGAGGGGACGACGGGGCCGCGGATTGACGTACGTCTCTTGGGACAGGTTGAATTGCTGGGCGCAAACGAGCCTATTGGGGTAAGGCCTTAAGGGGCCGGGCACGGGTTAAGCGACGTGAATGGGGTGCTAGAACGGCACGGACGAGGTGATGGCCGCCGCCTGCGGGCTGCGCCGGCCGCGCTTTGCCTGCTGCTGGGTAGCGGTCTCGCCGGTTGCGGTGATATGGGCCGGTTCCAGACCGCAACCGCTCCGCCGACTGTCGCGATGCCCAAGCCGAAGCCGGCCGTCGCCCAGACCCCCGCTACCGAAAAGGAGCACGAGCGCATCCTGGCGAGCTATGGCGGGACCTATGACGATCCCCGGCTCGAAGCACTGGTCACCAAAACTGTCGACCGGCTGGTCGCCGCCTCCGACCGTCCCGACCAGGGCTACAAGGTCACCATCCTCAATTCCGGTGCGGTGAACGCGTTCGCGCTGCCGAACGGCCAGCTCTATGTCACCCGCGGACTGCTTGCGCTGGCCAGCGACACCTCCGAATTGTCCTCCGTGCTGAGCCACGAGATGGCGCATGTGCTGTCGAAGCACGCCGCGATGCGCGAGGACCAGGCGCGCCAGGCCGCGATCGTCACCCGTGTCGTCACCGACATGAGCACCGATCCCGATCTCACCGCGCTTGCGCTCGCCAAGACCAAGCTCACCATGGCGAGCTTTTCGCGCAACCAGGAATTCGAGGCTGACGGCATCGGCGTCGGCATTTCCGCCAAGGCACATTTCGACCCCTATGGCGCGGCCCGCTTCCTCGCCGCAATGGAGCGCAATGCCGAACTCAAAGCCGGCAAGAGCTCACTCGATCCTCGCGTGCAGGATTTCACCTCGTCGCATCCGGCCACGCCCGAGCGCGTTCAGAATGCGCAGACCATCGCGCGGCAATATGTTGCGCCCGAGGGTGCCGAGCGCGACCGCGAGAGCTATCTCTCCGCGATCGACAACCTCGTCTATGGCGAGGACCCCAGCGAAGGCTTTGTCCGCGGCCGGCGTTTCCTGCATCCAAAGCTCGGCTTCACCTTCCAGGCGCCGGACAATTTCACACTTGATAACACCGCGCAGGCGGTGATCGGCGTGCGCGAGGGCGGCTCGCAGGCGATGCGCTTCGACGTCGTGCGCGTGCCGGCCGAGCAGTCGCTCGGCGACTACCTCAATTCCGGCTGGATGGAGGGCGTCGAGAAAGCCTCCACCGAGGACATCACCATCAATGGCTTCCCGGCGGCCTCTGCCACCGCCAAGGGCGACCAGTGGCAGTTCAAGGTGTATGCACTGCGCTTCGGCAGCGACGTCTACCGTTTCATCTTCGCAACACGGCAGAAATCGACCGAGAGCGAACGCAATGCGCGCGAGACCGTCAATTCATTCCGCCGCCTGACCCTCGAAGAGATCCAGGCCGCACGTCCGCTGCGCATCAAGGTCATCACCGTGCAGCCCGGCGACACCGTGGAATCGCTGTCCCACCGCATGGCCGGCGTCGATCATCCGGCCGAACGCTTTCGCGTGCTGAACGGTCTCGACCGCACCGCGCAGGTGAAGGTGCGCGACCGCGTCAAGATCGTGACGGATTGAGGCGTGGCGGCTACCGCGCCTTCTCCTTCAAATACGCGATGATATCGGCGCGATCCTGTGCATCCGGCACATCGAAGTACATCTTGGTCTCAGGCACCATGGCCTGCGGCCCGGTCAGCCATTTGTCGAGGTTGTCTTCGGTCCAGACGATCCCTGAATTCTTCAGGTCGGGCGAGTAGTCGTAGCCGGAGACGCTGCCCGCCTTGCGGCCGACCACGCCCTTGTGCATCGGGCCGACGCCGTTCTCGTTGATCGAGTGACAGTCGGCGCAGCCCTTGTAGAGTGTCTGGCCGCGTGCGGCGTTGCCGGTCGCGACGGCGGGGTCCGTTGCGCATAAAAGCGCGATCGCGACGGCCAGGCTTGCGGTGCTTCGCCCAGAGGCGGAATTCGACCAGACGTTCATGTGATCTCCTGCTAGCGACACGCAAACAGGATCGTCCGGCCACGGCTTTTATTCCCGTCCGCGGACAGCACAAATGTCGGTCACACCCTAGTTCACCAGCACCGCACCGTCGCAGCGAACGCCCGAGACCCAGACATCGGCCTGGCCTACGCCGACCCCGAGCGTCGACAAGGTCGAGGCGACGAGTTGGTCGATCGAACCGGTCGATCCGGACAGGATTCCGGTGACCGCCGACGTCAGGCCCGGGATCGGAACACCGGCTCCGTTGACACTCAGTGACAGATCGCCGAGCAAACTTGATGTCAGCGACGAGGTGAAGTTGCGTGTGCTGACGGTCTTCGCCACTTGCGACTGAATATCGACATAGGTGAAATCGACCGAGGTCGGCGACGTATTCCCGATCGCCGCATGGGCGCGACCGGAGACGTTGATCCCGCCGACATTGACAAGCACGGCCGCAGGCGGATTCGGTTTGGTCGCGAAATTCGTCATGTCCGCCAGCGAGACATTGCCGATCCAGGCATCCACCAGCCCCGGCGTAACGCCCAGCGTCACTGTCGAGTTCGTTATATTCGCGTGATTGCACGAAATGGCGTTGAGCGTGGCCGTACCTTGGGCAATTTCGACATAAAGCGGCAGGTTGATCGCCGGAACGATGCCGCTGCCGCCGATCTGGACCGTGAGCAGGATCCGCGTCTGGGCGGTGTGAACGCTTGCACCTTGCGTGCCGACAGCGACCCAGCCCGAGCCGACGGGACGTTCGCCGACCGTCACCACCAGGCTGGCGGCGACGATGCCGGGCAGCCCCAAATTGACCGGAGCCGTGATCTGGTGCGTGCCGTTCGCGACTTCCGCCACCGCGGAAAGCAGGCTTAAGACCGACACGCTGACGCCGACCTTCGGCTTCTGGCCGGTGATCATCCCATTATAGGGCCCCAGATCGATCACCGAGCCAAGATTGATCCTGGTCGAGAGACTAGATACCGCCTGCGATATCTTGGACAGTGCGGTGGTGGCTGAACTGGGGCCGTTGGTCGCCTGCTGTGCCGCCAGAGCCGCGGCAACAACATCGGGCAATCTCGCATTGCCCGTCAGCAGATCGTTGTAGGTCACACTGGTGAGATTTGCACGGGTTGCCAGAGCCGAGAGAAAATCGAAAGCGTCGATCCTTGCATTGATCAGCGACTGGTAGTCCATCGCCGTCAGCGAAATGCTGGTCCCCAGCATGCCGCCCAGAATGGCGTTGAGGAGTCCTCCATTGATCGAAACCAGGCGCGACCCGATCGCGAAGGAAGCGAGGGCCGTGCTCGAAGCGGTCGCCTGGGTATTGATCGTGAACTGGCTGCTGCCGGTGATGTATCGTGCGAAGTAGAGCGGGGTCTGCGTCCTTAGCGTGACGCGCGCAGCATTTGCGGATCCCGCGGCGGGTGTCACGAAGCGCGCTTGTGGCGCCGCCGCCGGATTGGGCGTGTAGGTGCCGATATCCACGCCGACCAGCGAGTTGGCCGGGTAGTTGTTCTTCACCACCGTCGCGGACGCGGCATTGAACGCGTTGTTCAGATTGCTGGCAGCCACGATGGCGGCAAGGTCCGCGGCGCTCTGCGCCTTCCGCCTGTCGGCAAAGATCGATCCGACATCGACGCCGAGCGCGGTACACCCAATGACCAGGGTCATCAATCCCGCACCCATGATGGTGAAATTGCCCGACCGGTCCGTGATGAAGCGGCGAATTAGCGTCGTCGCCCACATGTCAGAACCCTCCATAGGGGATAACCGCCGATCGTGAGATCGACGGCGGCAACACAGGAACGAAGGGAAGCGTGAAGATGAAACTGGACGAAGCGTCGTAATTGACTGTCACGACATAGACGTTCGGATCGGAGCTCGACGGGGCCGCTACGACGTTCACTTTTGTCGCATCGAGCAGCGGATAATCGGCCACGCTGGTCGTGACGTAGGACTGGGCGAGGCTGTTGCGTTCCGTGTCGCTGAGGCCCGCGACCGACGTCCGTGCGGCTTCCGCCGCAAGCTGTTGAACGCCGTGGATCATCGCGAAATAGGAGCCGAACACCACGATGCCGAAAATCAACGTCAGAAAGATCGGGAGCATCATGGCGAATTCGACCGCCGTGGCTCCGCCCTCATGTCGTGTAAAGTGCATATGAGCCTGCCTCTTTTTCCCGAGCTTCTTCGAAAAGCTTGAGAGAGGCGCATTTACATTGTATGGACTGCCATGCACGTATTAGTTGAAGTCGCTATGTATGCGAATAGACATATAGATTCTGTTGATAGCATCGAAATTGAATACGGAAAGCGATGCAACGCCCGGCCCCTGTTTCGTAGAACCGCGAGACGTTGCGCTAAATCAAAAGAATGCGAGTCGATAGGGGAATAGATTTTTTTGATCTTGCCTGCCCGAAGGAGCCCGGATGCTTCGACAGCAGATACAAAACATTCCCATGGAGATCATGCGAACCGTCGTGGCGATCGCCGAGACGGGCAGCATGTCCAAAGCCGCAGACAAACTCAGCCTCAGCCAGCCCGCGATCAGCGCCCAGATCAAGCGACTACAGGGCCTCATCGGCGGTGAGCTCTTCACGCGAACGGCGAACGGGACCGCGCTGACCGAGCTCGGCAAGCTCGCACTTCAGCAAGCGCGCCGGATCATCGATGCCAACGACCAACTTCTCAGGTTGGGAGGATCGGACCGATCCTCCATGCGGCGGCTCGGCATCAGCCAGCTGCTCGCGCAAAGCCTGTTCGACGAATTCAGCCGGGAGAATCTCTCGGGCGTGTTCGTTTTCGCCGAGCATTCCAGCGAAATTCGACGCGGACTCCTCGAAGGATTCATCGATGTCGCGTGTCTGTTCTTGCTCGAGAGCTTCGGGCAAGAACTCGAAAACCGGATCGTCGGCGAATTTCAGTTCGAGACGAACTGGATCAAGGCGAGGGATTTCGTGGCGCGGCCCGGCGCACCGATCCCGATCATCACGCTCCCCGAAGACAATTGGATGATCGGGCCGCTGGACCGGAGCGGCATTGCCTACCGGATCGTGTTGCGAAGCTCGGATTCCGCTGTGCGCACGAGCGCCGTCCGCGCCGGCCTCGGCCTGTCCGCCATGCCGGGCGCACTGGCTGCCGCAGATCTCGTCAAGTCGAGAGACTATTATTTGCCCAAGCTGCCCCCGTCGCGCGCGGTCGTCTGCGTTCGCGACGGGTTGGACGATTCCGATGTGAAACAGCTCACGAAGCGGCTGTCCGGGCTTCTGGCCAATCTCAGCGTCGACAGGAGTCTGCAAAGGGACGACGTTTCACGCGGTTAGCCGCCGTTACGTCGCCCCCGGGGACGTCAGTTCGACGGTTCGCCCGCGTCCATGTCACCCGCCTCGCGCTGGCCGCTCAGCCAGAGTGCGAGCAGGGTCCAGAACGCGCCTGACAGCAGGTACGCACCCGAGGCGATGACGCCGAGATTGGTGGCGAGCAGCAGCGCGACCAGCGGAGCAAAGCCGGCGCCGAACAACCAGGCCATGTCGGAGGTCAGCGCCGAGGCGGTGTAGCGATAGGCCTGCTTGAAGTTGGAGGCGATCGCGCCCGAGGACTGGCCGAAGGAGAGGCCGAGCAGGATGAAGCCGATCACCATGTAGATGGTCTCACCGAACGTGCCGGCGTCGAGCAACTGCGGAGCGAAGCCGCTGTAGATCGCGATCGCGATCGCCGATCCCATCAGCAGCGATTTGCGACCGACCCGGTCGGCGATGATGCCGGAGGTCACGATCGCGGCGACGCCGAACACGGCAGCGACGATCTCGATGATCAAGAAGCGCACCGGGCTTTCGCGGGTGAACAGAAACACCCAGGACAGCGGAAACACCGTGACCATGTGAAACAGCGCGAAGCTCGCGAGCGGCGCGAACGCACCGAGCATGATGTTCTGGCCTTCGCGGGCAACCGTGTCGGAGATGCGCGCGGGCTGCAGTTCACGGGTCTCGAACAGCGAGGAATATTCCTCCGTCGTCACCATGCGCAGGCGCGCGAACAGCGCCACGACGTTGATGGCGAAGGCGACGAAGAACGGATAGCGCCAGCCCCAGTCGAAGAAATCGTCGGCCGAGAGGTTGCCGGCGAAATAGGCGAACAGCGCGCTGGCGACGATCAGGCCGAGCGGGGCGCCGAGCTGCGGCACCATCGCGTACCAGCCACGCTTGGAGGCCGGCGCGTTCAGCGCCAGCAGCGAGGCCATACCGTCCCAGGCACCACCCCAGGCCAGACCCTGCGCGAGACGCGCCAGCGCCAGCAGCCAGATCGCGGCAGCGCCGATGTCCTGATAGCCGGGCAGGAACGCCAGCGCCACGGTCGCGGTGCCAAGCAGGAACAGCGCCGAGACCAGCTTGGCCGTCTTGCCGTACTCCCGGTCGACCGTCATGAAAATGACGGTTCCGATCGGCCGGGCGATGAACGCCAGCGCGAAGATCATGAATGAATAGAGGGTGCCGGTCAGTTCGCTGGTGAACGGGAAAACCAGGCGCGGGAACACGATCACCGAGGCGATCGCGTAAACGAAAAAGTCGAAGAATTCCGAGGTGCGGCCGATGATGACGCCGATGGCGATCTCGCCGGGACTGGCCTGGTCATGGCCGTGCTCGCCCGAGTGGAGATCTACCATTGCGGGGGTCTGTGCCGTCGCCATGCGTGCGCCCTAACGTCCTGAAAACCAAAGCCGACCACCCGGCGGGACGCCAGGAAATCCGGACCTGTTTGACCCAACATCCCGCACTGCAACATTGGACAAATTGTCCAATGTCCGAATTGCTGCGCCGCAGCTACCCATTGGCCCCGCAAAGGAAACTCATTCTCAAAGGCTCGGCCCGTGTCCCGTCTCAAGATCCTGGCGCTGCTACCTCTGGCAATTGCGCTCAGCGGCTGCAACTACGTCGTGCTGGCGCCGGCCGGCGATATCGCAGCGCAACAGCGCGACCTCGTCATCATCTCCACCGTCCTGATGCTCCTGATCGTCGTCCCCGTGATGGCGCTGACGGTGCTGTTCGCTTGGCGCTACCGCCAGTCCAACACCTCGGCCCGCTACGAGCCGGAATGGGACCATTCGACCAGCCTCGAACTGGTGATCTGGTCGGCGCCGCTGCTGATCATCGTTTGCCTGGGCGCGCTGACCTGGATGGGCACGCATCTGCTCGACCCCTATCGCACGCTCGGCCGCATCCATGCCGACCGCGCGATCGACCAGTCCAAGGCTCCGCTCGAGGTCGATGTCGTCGCGCTCGACTGGAAGTGGCTCTTTATCTATCCCGACTACGGCATCGCCACCGTCAACGATCTCGCAGCGCCCGTCGATCGCCCGATCAATTTCCGCATCACCGCCTCCTCGGTGATGAACTCGTTCTACATCCCCGCCCTCGCCGGCCAGATCTATGCGATGCCGGGCATGGAGACCAAGCTCCACGCCGTCGTGAACCACGCCGGCACGTACAAGGGTTTTTCGGCGAACTACAGCGGTGCCGGCTTCTCCGGCATGCACTTCAACTTCCAGGGCCTCGACGACAAGGGCTTTGACGCCTGGGTCGCGCAGGCCAAATCGGCCGGCGGATCGCTCGGCCGCACTGAATATCTCCAGCTCGAAAAGCCGAGCGAGAACGAACCGGTGCGCCGCTGGGGCACCATCGATTCCGATCTCTACCGCCTGATCCTCAACATGTGCGTCGAGACCGGCAAGATGTGCCAGAGCGAGATGATGGCGATCGACGCCAAGGGCGGCAACGGCCATGAGGGTCTGAACAACACCCTTCCGCTCTCCTACGACAAATATGCCCGTCGCGGCACCGCGTTCGGTCCCGAGCCGAGCTTCGTCGCCGGCACCTGCACGCCGGATGCACCACAAGGCCAGACCACGGCTTCGATCAAGGCCCCGCTCGATACCGCGCCGCTGCTCGGGGCGGGCCTGAAGCGTCCGACCTTCACGCCGCTGAAGTCCTCGTCCTTCTTCCTGGGACAACGTCCCAAGTCGGACTCCTGAAGTCAGACTCCTAAAGAGAGCTCGCATGTCTCCTGATCTTCTCAAGCTCATCTTCGGCCGTCTCGGCATCGATTCGCTGCCGCTGCACGAGCCGATCCTCGTCGGCACCTTCGCAGTGGTCGCACTCGGCGGCGTCACGCTGCTCGCCGGCCTGACCTATTTCCGTCTCTGGGGTTATCTCTGGCGCGAATGGTTCACCAGCGTGGACCACAAGCGCATCGGCGTCATGTACATGATCCTCGGCATCGTGATGCTGCTGCGTGGCTTCGCCGACGCGCTGATGATGCGCGCGCAACAGGCGCTCGCATTCAACGGCTCCGAAGGCTTCCTCCCGGCCCATCATTACGACCAGGTCTTCACCGCCCACGGCGTGATCATGATCTTCTTCGTGGCGATGCCGCTGGTGACGGGCCTGATGAACTTCGTGGTGCCGCTGCAGATCGGCGCGCGCGACGTGTCGTTCCCGTTCCTGAACAATTTCAGCTTCTGGATGACGGTCGGCGGTGCGGTGCTGGTGATGCTCTCGCTGTTCATCGGTGAATTCGCCCGCACCGGCTGGCTGGCTTATCCGCCGCTGTCCAACATCGGCTACAGTCCAGACGTCGGCGTCGACTATTACATATGGGGATTGCAGGTCGCCGGCGTCGGAACGACGCTATCCGGCATCAACCTGATCTGCACCATCGTCAAGCTGCGTTGCCCCGGCATGACCATGATGCGGATGCCGGTGTTCACCTGGACCTCGCTCTGCACCAACATCCTGATCGTCGCCTCCTTCCCGGTCCTGACCGTGGTGCTCGCGCTGCTCTCGCTCGATCGCTACGTCGGCACCAACTTCTTCACGAACGATTTCGGCGGCAGCCCGATGATGTACGTGAACCTGATCTGGATCTGGGGCCACCCTGAAGTCTACATCCTGGTTCTCCCGGCCTTCGGCATCTTCTCGGAAGTAACCTCGACGTTCTCCGGCAAGCGGCTGTTCGGCTACACCTCGATGGTTTACGCCACGGTCGTCATCACCATCCTGTCGTACCTGGTCTGGCTGCACCACTTCTTCACGATGGGCTCGGGCGCCAGCGTCAACTCGTTCTTCGGCATCACCACGATGATCATCTCGATCCCGACGGGCGCGAAGATGTTCAACTGGCTGTTCACGATGTATCGCGGCCGTATCCGCTACGAGCTGCCGATGCTGTGGACCATCGCCTTCATGCTGACCTTCGTGCTCGGCGGCATGACCGGCGTGCTGCTCGCAGTGCCACCGGCCGACTTCGTCCTGCACAACAGCCTGTTCCTGATCGCGCACTTCCACAACGTGATCATCGGCGGCGTGGTGTTCGGCGCATTCGCCGGCATCAACTACTGGTTCCCCAAGGCGTTCGGCTTCAGGCTCGATCCGTTCTGGGGCAAGCTGTCGTTCTGGTTCTGGGTCACCGGATTCTACATGGCCTTCATGCCGCTCTATGTGCTCGGCCTGATGGGCGTGACCCGCCGCCTGCGCGTGTTCGACGATCCCTCGCTCCAGATCTGGTTCGTCATCGCCGCCATCGGCGCCGGCCTCGTCTTTCTCGGCATCCTCTCGATGCTGATGCAGTTCGCGGTCAGCTTCCTCAAGCGCGAGCAGCTCAAGGACGTCACCGGCGATCCCTGGGATGCGCGCACGCTGGAATGGGCGACCTCCTCGCCGCCGCCGGACTACAACTTCGCCTTCACCCCCGTCGTTCACGACAACGACGCGTGGTGGGACATGAAGAAGCGCGGCTACCAGCGCCCGCTGACCGGATTCAAGCCGATCCATATGCCCAGCAGCACCGGCACCGGCATCATCCTCGCCGGCTTCGCCACTGCGATGGGCTTCGGTCTGATCTGGTACATCTGGTGGCTGGCGGCTGCGAGCTTCATCGCGATGCTCGTCGTCGGGATCGGTCACACCTTCAACTATCATCGCGACTTCGACATTCCGGCTGACGACGTCATCCGGGCCGAGGACGCGCGCACCAAACTGCTCGCCGGAGCCCAGTAAATGACTGTCGCCGTCAACCCCGCCCAGACCGGCGAGCCGGTCTTCTATCTCGCCGACGAGCATCCGCATCCGGAAGGCTACAGCACCTCGCTCGGCTTCTGGATCTATCTGATGAGCGATTGTCTCATCTTCGCGATGCTGTTCGCCACCTTCGGCGTGCTCGGTGCCAACTACGCTGCCGGGCCCGCGCCGAAGGATTTGTTCGACCTCGACCTGGTCGCGGTGAACACCTCGATGCTGCTGCTGTCCTCGATCACTTACGGTTTTGCCATGCTGACGATGCAGCAGAACAAGATCGCGCAGACACAGATGTGGCTCCTGATCACTGGCCTGTTCGGCGCCGCCTTCATCGGCATCGAGCTCACCGAGTTCGCCCACATGATCCATGAAGGCGCCACGCCGCAGCGCAGCGCCTTCCTGTCCGCCTTCTTCACCCTGGTCGGGACCCATGGCCTGCACGTCTCCTGCGGCCTGATCTGGCTGGTGACCTTGATGGTGCAGGTCTGGCATTACGGCCTGATCGAGGCCAACCGCCGTCGCCTGATGTGCCTGTCGATGTTCTGGCACTTCCTCGACGTGGTCTGGATCGGCGTCTTCACCTTCGTCTATCTCTTGGGAGTTCTGCGATGAACACCGACATCCACGCCGCCCACGCGGACGACCATCACCACGATGCCGGCCACGCTCACAGCACGTTCTCGGGCTACATGCTCGGTTTCGTGCTCTCGGTGGTGCTCACCGCAATCCCGTTCTGGCTGGTGATGAGCGGTACGCTGCCGAGCAAGCAGATCACGGCGCTGGTCATCATGGCCTTCGCGGTCGTGCAGATCGTCGTGCACATGATCTACTTCCTGCACATGAGTCCGAAGTCCGAGAACGGCTGGAGCATGATGGCCCTGATCTTCACCATCGTGATGGTGGTCATCGCGCTGTCAGGTTCGCTGTGGGTGATGAATCACCTCAACAGCAACATGATGCCGATCCACGAGATGACGGGAATGAAGTGAGCCATCTCGTGAGACCAGAGGATAGCGAACCGCGCGGCCACGCAGGAGCCGCGCGCCCGCACCTGTGGCTCACGGCTCTCTCGCTCGCCACATTCGTTGCCTTGATGGCCCTCGGCATCTGGCAGGTCGAACGACGCGCCTGGAAGCTGGCGCTCATCGACCGCGTTGAGCAGCGCGTCCATGCGCCGGCGCGGCCGATTCCCGCACCCGCTTCATGGGCTACGGTCTCCGCCGCCAACGACGAATACCGGCATGTCAGCGTCTCCGGCCGCTTCCTGCATGACCGCGAAACACTGGTTCAGGCGGTCACTGAGGAAGGCCCCGGCTATTGGGTGCTGACGCCGCTCCGACGCAACGACGGCACGACGGTCCTGATCAACCGCGGTTTCGTGCCGTCCGAGCGGCGCGATGCATCGACGCGACAGAACGCCAATCCCGACGGCCAGGTCGAGATTAGCGGCCTCTTGCGCATCACCGAGCCGAAGGGTGGTTTCCTCAGGGACAACGTACCTCAGCACAACCGCTGGTACTCGCGGGATGTCGCCGCGATCGCGGCCGCGCGCGATCTCCAGAACGTCGCGCCTTTCTTTGTCGATGCCGATGCCGGATCACAATCCGCCGGCGGTCCTATCGGCGGATTGACCGTGGTCCGCTTTCCCAATAACCACCTGATCTACGCGCTGACTTGGTTTGCCCTGGCTTTCATGCTGGCCGGTAAACTTCTCGTCACATTCGGCGGCGGGCTGTTCCGCCGCAAACGCTTCGTCCACGAACCGGCCGGTGGCTCCGATGCCCCCGTCCGCATGACGGGATCAGATGCTGGAACGATCGTCGAACCGACCTGACGACGGGAATACTTACGGCGAGCTCGCGGTCACGCTGCAATCGCAGGCGGACGCGCGCGGCGAGCTGATCGGCGCGGCCCCCACCGACGACGAGACCAATCGCAAGAACATGGCGCTGCTGATCCAGCTGCGCTGGACAGCGGTAGTCGGTCAGATCGTGACCATTGGCGGTGTGCATTTCTGGCTTGGCATTCCCCTGCCATTGTCTCGTATGGGCGCGGTGATCGGCGCGCTGGTGCTACTCAATGTCTCGAGCCTGGTCTGGGTGCGCCATCGCGCCGCCATCACCAACAACGAGCTCCTGGTCGCGCTGATGCTCGACGTCGCGGCGCTGACCGCGCAGCTTTACCTGAGCGGCGGAGCCACCAATCCCTTCACTTCGCTGTTCCTGCTCCAGGTCACGCTTGGCGCGGTGCTGCTCGATGCCCGCTCGACCTGGTCGCTGGTGGCGTTGACCTGCGCAAGCTTTGTGTGGCTCACGATGGCTTACCGGCCGCTCGAGCTGCCGCCGAACCCGCTGAGCGAGACCTACACTCTCACCGTGACCGGCATGCTGCTCGGCTTCGTCCTCAACGCCGTGCTGCTGGTCGTGTTCGTCACCCGCATCAACAGGAACTTGCGCCAGCGCGACGCCCATCTGGCGGCGCTGCGCCAGCACGCCGCCGAACAGGATCACATCGTTCGCATGGGGGTGCTCGCTTCCGGCGCGGCGCATGAGCTCGGCACGCCACTCGCTTCGCTCTCCGTCATCCTGAGCGACTGGCGCCGCATGCCCGATCTCGCCGCCGACCAGGAACTGGCCGAGGACCTCACCGAGATGGAGACCTCGCTGCAACGCTGCAAGTCCATCGTGACGGGCATCCTGGTGTCGGCCGGCGAAGCGCGCGGCGAGGGATCGTCGCCGACGACGGTGACGGCCTTCGTCACCGCGCTGGTCGATGAATGGCGTGATGCCCGTTCGGCGCGGACGCTCTATTTCGTCAACACCTTCGGGGAGGATGTCGCGATCGTCTCCGACATTGCGCTCAAGCAGGTGATCTTCAACGTGCTCGACAACGCCTATGAGGTCTCGCGCGACTGGGTCGAACTGGTCGCCGAACGCGAAGGCGACAATCTCGTGCTGGCAATCAGCGACCGGGGCCCGGGCTTCGCGCCGGAAATGCTGGCGCAGCTCGGAAAGCCCTATCAGTCGAGCAAGGGCCGCGCCGGCGGCGGGCTCGGCCTGTTCCTGGTGGTGAACGTGGTGCGCAAGTTGGGCGGCAGGGTAACCGCCGAGAACCACAGAAAGCGCGGCGCCACCGTCCGCTTGACACTGCCACTCGCCACGCTCGCGATCGGAGGCAGCTTTGACACCTGACCGTTCGCTCATCGTCGTCGAGGACGACGAAGGTTTTGCGCGCACGCTGAAGCGCTCATTCGAGCGCCGCGGCTACGAGGTCGTGCTTGCCGCCTCGATCGAGGAGGTCCGGAAGGTTCTGGGGGACCGATCCTTCGGCTACGCCGTGGTCGACCTCAAGCTCGGTGGCGCCTCCGGGCTTGCCTGCGTCGAGCTGCTGCATGCACATGACGAGGAGATGCTGATCGTGGTGCTGACGGGCTTTGCCAGCATCTCGACCGCGGTGGAGGCCATCAAGCTCGGCGCCTGCCACTACCTCGCCAAGCCTTCCAACACCGATGATATCGAAGCCGCCTTCACCAAGGCCGAAGGCAACGCCGACGTCGCGCTGGACACGCGGCCGACCTCGATCAAGACGCTGGAATGGGAGCGCATCCACCAGACATTGATCGAGACGGATTTCAACATTTCGGAGGCCGCAAGGCGGCTGGGCATGCATCGCCGCACGCTGGCGAGGAAACTCGAGAAGCGGCCGGTGAAGTAGGCAAGGCTTGCGCGGGGCAAATTGTCCGGCGTGGCGGATGACCTCGCAGACAGCCGCCGCTAAGCTGCCGGTCGCAGCGGCTCATTGCCGTCGCTGTGCTGCAAGCGCCTTAGCGAGGAGCTCCCCGTGACGATGCTTATCGATCGGTTCAACTGGTCCGCGGCACTTTCGCCCGCGCGAAACCAGCGCGACGCCGAAACGGTTCAATTCGCAAAGACCGCGCTTGCATCCGCCAAGCGCGAAGGCCTGCAACTCGCGGTGCGGGCGCGCCATGTCGCCCTCGCCGTCATCGCCTGCCTGCTCATCGTGATCAATCCCGTCTGGGAGCAACTTTACTACGTGGTGCTGCTCGGCCTGTTCGCTCTGATCGGCTGGGCCCAGGTCAGGGTTGGGCGAGTAGGCGTGTCACGGTCGGAGTTGGCGCTCATGTTTTGCGACCTGGCGTTGCTCACGTTCATCATCGTGGTCCCGAATCCGTTCGCGACCACGCACTGGCCGGTCGCAATGCAGTACCATTTCGGTAACTTCATCTATTTCTTCGTCCTGCTCGCAGGCGCTGTACTGGCCTATTCCTGGAGAACCGTAATTGCGGTCGGAACGTGGACCGCCTTGCTCTGGATGATCGGTATGGCCTGGGTGTGGTGGCAACCCGATCGCAATCCTGCGCTGACTGCCAGCATCGCAGCCGCGGTGGGTAGCGATCACCGGTTGTTTGCGCTGATATCGCCCGATGCCATCGAATTCGGCGTTCGCATCCAGGAGATCGTCGTCTTCATGATCGTCGCCGCGACCTTGGCTCTCGCGGTCCGCCGCAGCAACGACCTGTTGATCAGGCATGCCGCGGTTGAGCGAGAACGCGGCAATCTTGCGCGCTACTTCTCACCGAATGTCGTGACGGAATTATCGAAGCAGGACGAGCCGCTGAAGCAGGTGCGGACGCAAAACGTCGCGGTGCTGTTCGTCGACATCGTCGGGTTCACGGCGTTTGCCGATACGCGAACGCCGGAGGAGGTCGTGCGGACGTTGCGCGAGTTCCACGGATCGATGGAGCAGGAGGTGTTTCGCCACAGCGGCACGCTCGACAAATATCTCGGTGACGGATTGATGGCGACGTTCGGAACCCCTTTCAACGGGGCGCACGACGCCAGCAATGCGCTTCGGTGCGCCCAGGCAATGATCACCGCGGCGGACGATTGGAACGAGCGAAGAAGTGCAGCCGGTGAGCCGCCACTGCGAGTGAGCTTTGGCCTGCATTACGGGCCGGCGGTGCTTGGCGATCTCGGGAAGACCTGTTTGGAATTTGCAGTGATCGGTGCGACCGTCAATGCCGCAAGTCGCCTCGAGGCATTGACCCGAATGCTTGATTGCGCGCTGGTGGCCAGCGACGATCTCGTCAGCCGTGCAAAGGCCGAGCTTGGCGGCGCGGCCGAAACGTTCCGGCCACTCACCGCGCGGGAGCCGCAGGCCATCCGCGGGATTCAGCAACCGATCCTGATCTGGACCCAGCCGCGCGGCTCGTAGCGCGCCGCTCAACCTAAACCGCTGCGATGTCGGGACATCCAAAACAAAAAGCCCGGCCGATCGGCCGGGCTTTGATTGCTTGCGATCGACGCTACGAGGCGCTTACGCGGCCTCGTCGGCGACGGTGCTGCCGTCGCCATCGGTCTCGTCGGTGTCGCCGTCGGCATCCGTATCGCCCTCGCCTTCGGCGGCTTCTGCCTTGGCGTTGCGGCGCGGGCTCTTGGCGAGCTGGGCCTCGATCTCCTTGACCGCTTCGGTCTCGGTCGAGTGCTGCACCACCGCGATCTCGCGGGACAGACGATCAAGCGCCGCTTCATAGAGCTGACGTTCAGAGTACGACTGCTCCGGCTGCGACTCGGAACGATAGAGGTCGCGCACGACTTCCGCGATCGCGACGATGTCGCCCGAATTGATCTTCGCTTCGTATTCCTGGGCGCGGCGCGACCACATGGTGCGCTTGACGCGGGCGCGACCCTTGAGGGTCTCGAGCGCCTTCTTCACCAGCGCGGGCTCGGACAGCTTGCGCATGCCGACGTTGGCGACCTTCGCGGTCGGAACGCGCAGCGTCATCTTGTCCTTGATGAAGTTGATGACGAACAGTTCGAGCTTCGCGCCGGCGATCTCCTGCTCCTCGATGGCCAGGATCTGGCCGACGCCGTGAGCGGGATAGACGACGAATTCATTGGCTTTGAAGCCCTGACGCTGGGTCACGACCTTCTTTTCCTCGACCTTCGGCGCGGGCGCGGCGGCCTTCACAGCCGGCTTGGCCGCAACAACGGGGGCCTTGGCAGGGGCGGCAGGAGCAGAGGCCTTCGGAGCAACGGGCTTGGCAGCGGGAGCCTTGGCAGCAGCAGGCTTGGCAACGGTCGCTTTCGCGGCCGGTTTGGCAGTCTTGTTAGGCATTGCGCTTCTTTTGTTCTTCGAGGACTTTGCAGCCGGCGGCGCCTTGGCAGCGGCCCGACCCTTGGATGCGCTACGGCTGGCCGCGGCGACTTTTTTGGCCTCCTTATGGGAAGCCCTCGCTGAAGTACTCTTTTTACGCGTTTTCTGTGACACAGCCTGCGCGCGGAAACTGCCACGCCCCTGTTCGACATTTGGTTTCACGGGAACCCAACGGGGCCAACTGGGCTGACGGGGGTTCAGCTTAATGTGCCCAATATAGCACATTTCCCGCAAAAATCAATGATTTAGGGGTCTTGAGGGCTGGTTTTCGACGCTGACGACGGTATTAGGGTTAAGTTTACGCCGGAATTTAGTCTCCGGAGCCGGGGTTCGGAGAAAAATATTTCTCGAACTTCCCTTCCATGCCGTCGAATTCCTTGGCGTCCTCGGGTGATTCTTTCTTCTGGGTGATGTTCGGCCAGCTCTTGGCGTACTGGGTGTTCACTTCCAGCCACTTTTCCAGGCCCGGTTCCGTGTCCGGCTTGATGGCGTCGGCGGGGCATTCCGGCTCGCACACGCCGCAATCGATGCACTCGTCCGGGTGGATGACGAGCATGTTGTCACCCTCGTAGAAGCAGTCGACCGGGCAGACCTCGACGCAGTCGGTGTACTTGCACTTGATGCAGTTTTCAGTGACGACGTAAGTCATCCAACGCTCCGAAAAGCTCTTTTAAAAGTCGCGGCTTGCGTAGCGCGGATGGCCCCGCGCTGCAAGGTCGGGAAGCCCCGATCATGACGGCTTTATGTGGTTGATCGACCAAGAAATGAATGCGAAGCGCAACTAATTGCGCTTTACGTCGCCGAGCTCTTCGCGCCGAGCTCCTCGTAGAGCACGCGCGCCGAAGCCGCATCGCCGCGGCGCTCGCTGAAATCAATCACCTTCAACACGCGCACCGTGCGATCGAGCGCGACGGTGATGACGTCGCCGATCTTGATCGCGTGCCCCGGCGACTTCTCGCGCGTGCCGTTGATCCGGACGTGTCCGGACTCGACGAGTTCAGCCGCTGAGGTGCGCGCCTTCACGACCCGCGCGTGCCACAGCCATTTGTCGAGGCGCTGCCGCTCGGTGGTCGTGGGATCACTCCTTCCGACCGGCGAGTTGCTCTTTCAGCGCGGCAAGCTTGGCGAACGGCGAGTTCGGGTCAGCGGGACGATCGCGCTCACGCGGATTCGCGCTCGAAGCGTAGGGACGCAGCGACGGCCCGCCCTGACGGTCGCGGCCCTTGTCGCGGTCGCGGCCACGATTGTCGCGACCCTTGTCACGATCGCCGCCGAACTTCTTGTTGTCGCGATTGCGATCGCGATCCTTGTTGTCGCGGTCCTTGCCCTGGAAGCTGCGATTGCGATCGTCGCGCCCTTCCTGGCGCGGTGCGCCCTCGCCACCTTCGCGCGGCTTGCGGAAATCTCGGCCGCCGTCGCGACGATGACCGCCGTGACGATGGCGCTCACCGCGCTTCTCGCCATCAGCGGCCTGCGCGGCCTCGCCGTCGGCAGGTGCAGCGCCAGCCTCAGCACCGGCCTGCGGACGCTGGTTGTTGTGGCGCTGATGACGGTGGCGCTCGTGGCGCGGCTTGCGATCCTCGTGACGGCCACCGGGGCGCCAGACTTCGACGAGCTCAGGCTCGGCGGGCGCGGCAGCAGCTTCAACGGGCGCAGCGGCATCGGGAGAGGCGGCGGCTTCCACAGCCGCGGTTTCGGCAGGAGCCGCTTCAGCAGCACTCTCAGCGGGCGCAGCAGCCTCTTCCGCCGGCGGCGCGATGCCCGGGGCATCTTCGGGCGTGACGGGCGCTTCAGGCGAGGCCTCGAGCGCCGGCTCTTCGTGAACGGGCTCGTCGTGCTGCTCCATGCCGGGCGCGTCTTCGACAGTGACAGCTTCGATCGCGGCATCTGCGGGCGCCGCAGTCTCCTCGGTCGCAGGCGCCTCGGCAGAAGCCTCAACAGCCGGCGTCTCCGCGGCAGCAGGCGCAGCCGGCTTTGGCGGCAGCGGCGCACGCTTCTCCATGCGATAGCCGAGCGCGCGCAGGACCGAGGCAAAGTCCTCGCCGGCGGAGCCGGTGAGCGAGGTCATCGCCTGCGTCACCACGAAGCCGCGGCCGTCGAATGCACCGGCGGGCTTTTCTCCGGGCGAATTCTCGCGCCAGGCCAGCGCCGGGCGGATCAGGTCGGCCAGGCGTTCCAGAATGTCGACGCGAACGGCGCGCTCGCCGGCCTGCTTGTAGCCGAGCACGCGATAGGCATCGCGCGGCAGGCTCTTGTCGACCGGGAACGAGGTGCGGCCGGACGAGGCCAGATGCTGCGCGCCCGACAGCGCCGACAGATCGACATTGTCCTGCTTCAGCGCCCACAAAAGTGCTGCGAGCGCACGCGCGGCGGGCTTCAGGATGCCGGGGAAATAGATGTGATAGGCGCCGAAGCGGACGCCGTATTTGCGCAGCGTCGCGCGCGAGGGCTGGTCGAGATCCTTCAGCTCATTGGCGATCTTCGGACGCTCGAGCACGCCGAGCGCCTCGACGAGCTGATAGGCGATGCCGCGGGCGATACCCGTGACGTCCTCGGCCTTCGACAGCTCGAACATCGGCCCGAGCAGCTTTTCGATATGCGTCTTGAGCCAGAGGTCGAGCCGCGCCTGCACCTTCTCACGCGGGCCACCGGTGAGCCGCTCGTCCGAGATGATGCGGATGCGCGGATGCAGCGCCTCCTCTGCGGCGGTCAGCCGGGCCACGGCGTCGCCGGTCCAGCGGATGGTGCCGTCCGAGGTCAGCACGAACTGGTCGTCCGGCGCGTTGCCCAGTTTTTCGGCGCGCGCATTGATCTCGCCGGCGAGCACCGCTTGCGCGGCAGCCTGCAAGGCTTTCGCATCGGAGCCGGCTTCCGCCGCATCCGGTGCAAAGGTGAAGCCATCGAGGCGGCCGATGACATGGCCTTCGACGATGACTTCGCCGGTCTTGCCGATTTCCGTATTCAAGCTCGTGTTCTCCCGCAGGCGGCGCATCAATACACTGGTCCGGCGATCAACGAAACGCTCAGTCAAGCGTTCATGGAGCGCATCCGATAATTTATTTTCGACCTCGCGGGCGATTCCCTGCCAGCGTTCGGGGTCTTTCAGCCAGTCCGGGCGGTTGGCGACGAAGGTCCAGGTGCGAATTTGCGCGATCCGGGCCGACAGCGTGTCGATATCGCCGTCGATGCGGTCGGCCTGGTCGATCTGGGCCGCGAACCAGGAATCGGGGATGCAGCCCTTCTGCATCAGGAAGCCATACAGCGTGGTGACCAGTTCGGCATGGGCGGCCGGCGACAGTTTCCGGTAGTCCGGGACCTGGCAGGCGTCCCAGAGCCGCTCCACGGCGGCCTTGCCATGCGCGATATCGCGCACATCGACGTCGCGGGCGGCGTGGTCGAGCACGCGCATGTCTTCGGCGATCGGCGCCCGCGTCAGCGTCTCGTGGCCGGGCGCGAGGTTCAGTGAGACCTGGAGCGCGCCGAGGGAGGAGAAATCCAGCTTCGAGTTGCGCCATTGCAGCATCTTGACGGGATCGAAGATGTGGTTCTGGAGCGCATTCACCAGCTCGGGCTCGAACGGGCCGCAGCGGCCTGTCGTCCCGAAGGTGCCGTTGCGCGTGGCGCGCCCCGCACGGCCGGCGATCTGCGCGAATTCGGCCGGCGTCAGGCGGCGGAACTGGTAGCCGTCGAACTTGCGGTCGGAGGCGAAGGCGACGTGGTCGACGTCGAGATTGAGGCCCATGCCGACAGCGTCGGTGGCGACGAGGTAGTCGACGTCGCCGTTCTGGAACATCTCGACCTGCGCATTGCGCGTGCGCGGCGACAGCGAGCCCAGCACCACGGCCGCGCCGCCATGCTGGCGCTTGATCAGCTCGGCGATGGCGTAGACCTCGTCGGCCGAGAACGCGACGATCGCGGTGCGGCGCGGCTGGCGCGTGATCTTGCGGTCGCCGGCGAATTCCAGCTGCGACAGGCGCGGACGGGTGATCATGGAGACGCCGGGCAGCAGCCGCTCGATGATCGGGCGCATGGTCGCGGCGCCCAGCAGCAGCGTCTCGTCGCGGCCGCGGCGGTTGAGGATGCGGTCGGTGAAGACGTGGCCGCGTTCCAGATCGGAAGCGATCTGGATCTCGTCGACGGCGAGGAAGGAGACATCCAGGTCGCGCGGCATCGCCTCGACGGTGGAGACCCAATAGCGCGGATTTCTCGGCTTGATCTTCTCCTCGCCGGTCACGAGCGCGACCGCCTCGGGGCCGACGCGGGCGACGATCTTGTTGTAGACCTCGCGCGCGAGCAGCCGCAGCGGCAGGCCGATCACGCCCGAGGAATGCGCGAGCATCCGTTCGATGGCGAGATGGGTCTTGCCGGTGTTGGTCGGCCCGAGCACCGCAGTGACGCCGGCGCCGGGCACTCGATCGGAAGGCGCGCGCTCGGAAGCGAAGGAGGAGGAAGAGAAAGCCATGTCTAAATGATTAGGTAGTGGCGAATGGGGCGAATGTCAGTGCTGTTTGAGGCAATGGGGTGCGCCGCCGTCATGCCCCGGCTTGACCGGGGCATCCGGCACGCCGTGGCCTGCCCGCTCGGCGTGGGAGCAGAAATCCTCGCGCAACTGTCTCACTTTGCGACGCTTTTCCCGTTCGTTTTAAGCTTCGGAACGACTCTAGAACGAATCGCGGCCGAATCGCTGACTCCCTTCGGAGTCCTGTTCCGTTCACGCAACATGTCGCGGGACTCTTGTTTCCTGCGCACTAGATGGAGTTTTGGGTCGCCGCACAAGCGGCGATGGGGTGACGGATTTGGTTAAGTTGGGGACGACGCGGAGTCGAATCAGAATCGGCGGGGAGTCAAATGGATTCCGGAAAAAGCCGACCACCCAGCTCATATCAGCGAAAACAACCCCATGCACAGTAGCCAAGCCATTGATATGACTGGGGGCGTTCAGCAGCGGCGCCTTACTGCGTCTTCGCCACCCGCGGCGGCTGGGCGGTGGTGATGAAGCTGGTCGCTTCGAGCATCGCAGGGCCCAGCGGCGTCGGCACTTTCAGCCAGAACGGGACCAGGATCCGGGTCCCCGCGACCGGCGCGAGCGCGATCTCGATGTTGCGCTGGGCGGCGAGGTATTTGATCACGGGGCGGTCGGGGATGTAGCCGGCGACCGGCACGAAATAGAGCGCGCAGACCACGACCGGGCCCTTGTAGCCCTTCTCGGCCTTCACGGTCTCCATGCGCTTGAAATCGAGCTTGAGCTCGTAGCGCATGCGGCCGTCGAACACGGACGCGCTGCCGTGGCAGGCCTCCGGCGACAGCACCTCGCCGTTGCCGGGGACGCGGACCAGCGAGGCCGTCATCGGATCGAACACGCCGCGGCGATGCGCGTCGGTGACGACGATGCGGTCGGCATCAACAGGCGGCTCCGGAACGATGCCGAACTCCTTCACATTGCCCTTGTCGAGGGTGATGTGGATCTCTTCGGTCTTCTTCGAGGTGGTGGTGGAGGCGTGGTAGGCGGTCGCGACCAGCGCGCCGTTGACGACGCGCCCCTGCGAGGCGCCGGTGCCGGACCCGCCCGCGAACGATTTCAGAATACCGGTGGTGCCGCCGGAGGCCGCCGCCGAGAACACGTCGTCCTGGATGTCGATGTTCCAGGCGCCGCGGCCGACCGGAATGCCCGCCAGCGAGGCCTCATATTGCGCCTCGAGCTTGCCCTGCGCGGCCGCCGGCGCAGCCCCCCACGCCAGGACCAGCCCGCCGAGAGCGGCCAGCGCCAGCCTGCCGGTTGAACGCAACCGGGGCGGAAAGGGGAAAGACGTGTGCACGAGACGGTCCAATCCGGAAGCGAGTGATTGTTATTTAAGCCTGTTACAGCCGCAAGCAATGCATCCAGGCGTCACAAGCCGGGAACTCACCGGACTATTCGGGGGCGATTGCGCCCTTTATGTGATGGTAAGGCGTTTTAAACACTGCCGTTTTTGTGATTGAGGAGCCCGGGCCCGGATACCTCTCCCGCTTTCGGGAGAGATCGCGCGCAGCGCGGGTGAGGGCTTTCTCCTCTGGGGGGCGCTAACTGCTGCCCCACTCCCGCGGAGACTCCCCATCACCCGGAATCCGCGCTAATCGCGCGCATTCCGGCCTCTCCCCGCACGCGGGGAGAGGCGAAAAGACCGGCCAAAACCTTGACGTCCCGCCCCTTCCCCCCTATACGTCCGCCCGCTCCCTGCAAGGACGAAAGAATTAGCCCCCGTGGCGCCCAGAATGGCGGCCGCACCCGTTGGGGGATCAGCTTTAAGGATTTCTACCATGTCTCGCCGCTGCGAACTGACGGCCAAGGGCCCCCTCGTCGGCCACAAGGTCAGCCACTCCAACATCAAGACCAAGCGCCGCTTCCTGCCGAACCTGGTCAACGTGACCTTCATCAGCGAAGCCCTGGAGCGCAACGTGCGCCTGCGCGTCTCCACCAATGCGGTGAAGAGCGTCGACCACAATGGCGGCCTCGACGCCTTCCTGCTCAAGGCCAAGGCCGACGTCCTGTCGCCGCGCGCCCTCGAGCTGAAGCGCGCCATCCAGAAGAAGGTCGGCGACGCGCCGGTCAAGAAGGCCAGCTAAGATTTCAGAGTTGGGCGGGGGCTAGGTTGCGTGGCGTAGGCTTAGCCAAGTAGAGTTTGCGTTGCGGCCGGATCGAAAGATCCGGCCGTTTTTGTTTTGTGGTGCAAATGTCTATGTCGCCGCGTCGCTCGGATTAAACTACGCTAAGGTCATCAATCGACTGAACCTTTTGGGAGCCTCACAAGCGGCGGCCGCACTGCACCTCTTGCGCGGCTCAGACCGAGTTAGCCTTTGAGCATTCGGCCAGCGGAAGCACATCGCCCTAATGCATAGTTACCAAAAACAAACGGTTACCGTGCAGACTCACACCGACGAGCACGTCGAAGGTGAACGACAAACCTTTCTTCGTGTCGCGGAGATTGTGTTGAGCAAGTCTCGGGTCCCCCTTAGCGCTGGCGAGATCGTTGATCGAGGGATCGAGCAAGGACTCTTTGGCGACCACACCATGGGCCGCACTCCCCAAAAATCCATGCAAGCACGGCTCAGCATGGACATCCTGCACGGAAAGACTGACTCACAATTTGTGCGCACTGGTCGCGGACGCTTTACGTTACGCACCTCTCTAGGCACGTCAGTCAGTGAGCAGGACAACACCATTGCCGACGTTCAATCTGAATATGTCGCTGAGCGCCGTGTCCTTCGTACACCGAAAGAAGAAGTCCTATGCGTTCCGGAGTCAGCATTTCGCGATGTCCTCACCTTTCAGGGTATCGACACCGACACACCCCCAATACTTGGGCAACTCCTTAGCGAGGAGAACACCACCTACGTCGGCCGGGCTGAGGCCGAGGTCAACAATGACGCCAAGCAATTCATAACGTACGTCCTAGTTCAGTGCGGCCAGCGCTTACTGTTCTTCAAGCGGTCCTATCTCAGCCGAGCGGCCGAATTTCTGAGAGGATCAAAGTGCATCGGATTCGGCGGCCATGTCAGCGCTGCTGACCTCGATATGCTTTCGCGGGCAGACTTTGGCTTGTCGGCTTGCGGTCGCAGAGAGCTCGCGGAAGAGCTTTTTTTGCCGGACCGCCCTCGACGAAATCGCAAGATTTCGACTGAGGCAAACCTTACAGACAAAGCCACTATCGATCTTTTCCAGGGTGTCCCATTAGAGTGTCTTGGGGTCCTCAACGACGATTCTTCGGAAGTCGGGCGACGACACGTTGCCGTTGTTTATCGCGCCTGGCTCCCGGACTGGAACACGGCCAAAAAACTTCAAAAGGGCGACTCGTCAATCAAAGGGCTCGGATGGATCGATCTTTCAAAGGACAAGGTCGACATAACGGACTTCGAATATTGGTCACAACTCTGCTTGCGGCGCTTCTATCCGTCGACTCTGTTCACGCGGGCAAGATTCGAGATCGTAAATAACTCTCGCCTCGCTAGCGACCGCATCCTGGTCGTCGCAGGCCGAATTGGATCAGGAAAGTCAGAAACCGCCAATTACCTAAGCCAGCGCTTGCATTGTTCTTTGATCAAGACCGGCGACTTAGTTCGTGAATTGATGGCGTCACCTCCGATCTCGGAGATTGGGCGTGAGGCATTTCAAACTCGAGCATACGAATTCATAAGCTCAGAAGGTGGCACCAAGAAGCTAGCCGACGCGATCGCAAGCCAAATCGCTTGCGGGGAAGGCAATCGTACAATTGTTGATGGAATTCGAAATCTCGACACGTTTGAGCACTTAGAACGAAAGTGTGACAGCAGCGTTGGTTTGCTCTTTGTGCAAACTCCACCCGACGTCGCCTTCGACATGTATCGCGCCAGAGAAGCAGGGACGCTCAAATTTAGCTATCGCGACTTTCTCAAAGTATATGACGCGCCAGTCGAGGGCGAAATTTCGAGCCTCGGGCGCCAAGCAAACGCGTACATCTATAATTCGTTTGGAATGGAGGCCTTTCGGCGAACGCTAGACGAGCTATTGCCAAAGATGCGTTCATAGTGCTGGAAACAACGACGGTTCAGCGCCTAAGCGATGCCGCATGAATGCCTTAAGCGCCTTGATTGATTGGGACACCGCTAGCTTTTTTCCGAGACCAGAACGATCATCCTTCACGATCTCAGCGTAGGTCTGGCCACCAAATCCGTCAGGACAAAAAATGGTGTCCCAATAGAAATCCCGAGTCCCTCTTGGAGAATTGCTCAGAGCGCCTCGCATCTCCCCAACAAAGGTATGAACGTTTAGGCCATCACAATACCCGACTACAGCTCGCGCCACAGCTCTACTTGAGAGCGTCGAGCAAGCCGTTACAAATTGCTCTGGCGCAAGCGAGTCCCACATAGGCTGAGTGAGGCCGCCTGGAAACGATTTATCTTCGAACCCCTCTAGAATAAGCCCAGCATGCTCAACAATGCAGGGAATTTGAATCTGTCGATACGCAGACCCAACCTTGAACTTCACCATGGCTTCGAGATCGCACAACAGCGGCTCGGTTGTTTTAGCTCTTATAAAGCGAATATCGAAGAGCTCGCCGAGCTTCTTGCCGGTACCGTCAAGCTCAATCGCGTCCTTCGCTAACGCCCATTCTTCCTTCTTGAAATTACTCCAAGAACAATAAGCGATCTGTATGGGAGAGGCACTCATCACTAGATCCTCATCCCATGGAGCACTTCAGCTACATTCTTCGATATCTCCTCGGCCCCAACCGGTATGACCTCGATGTTACGTTCACTAAAGAGCCGACGCTCGAACTCCGATGGCTCCGGGAGAACGATGTATGCTCTTCTTCCGCTGGAAGAGTTTGGCAGATCAGAAAATAGGCGATTCACGACGTGAAAGATGTAGTTCACATTGGGGTCGCGGAAACTGTATCCGATGAATAGAACGGCCCTCCCGAGAATGTCGCCGCGCAACTTGAAGTCCATTGGACTTTCCAGTCGCATCCTGTCCATGTATTCCGACTCGGTCACCACCATCTGCAGCGGGTTGTTGAAGTCACCGTGAAACTTTACGACTTCAACGACTGTCCTATCATGTGCGATAGTGTGTTCGCCGGAAACAATGTGCGTACTACGTCCGCTCCTTTTTAAAGCTCGTTCGATAAAGTCATCATAGTTCGTCGTATAATAAAGGCTGCAGCGATCTAGCTTGACCAACTCTGAATGAATGGGCGAAGCAAGAATATCAGCATCGGTCGCCTCTGCAAATTGCCGTGAGAGCCAGTTAGTTAGCGGCGCGAGCTCGCGGTTCATAATCTTAAAGTATTCCAGTATTTGAAGATCACTTCCTCGCATCCGCAGTAGGTTCTCTTCGTTACAGCCAATCAGCTTGGCGGCTTGATCTACCATAGCTTCCCAAGACGGCCCTCGCTTCTTACCGCCGTCCCAACTGACTGATATAGAAGCTCCCGCGCCAATAAACGGGACCACACGCCTATCACGATACAATCTTCGAAGATCAGGGGGACAGGTCATGAAACCTTCTTCACCAACAGCCGAGTAAGACTGTGAAAATGTGGAATGTTGTTGTGAGGATGCGTCTCGTGAATAATTGAGTCCGATTCAGTGAGGATCGTGTGGCCTTGGTACTGATCTACGTAAAACGAATGAGGCAGTAGCGTTGGTGAAAAATTTGGATGCGCCGACAAATCGTGCGGCCCATCGTTAAATGAAACAAGGAAATGAAACCCGCCATTTCGCGTCCTCTGTAGTGCAGTTTGGATTAGTGAGAATATTTCCTCCGACGAACCAAGACAGTGCGCCAAGCCGTAGAGCACAATCACGTCAAACAATTCAATCCTAGAAAGATAAGCCCTCCCATCTAGGACGAGCCATTCAATCCGCAGGTCTTGAAATGCCCGCCGCCCATTTTCGATAGCCTTGGCAGAGCAATCAACTGCCGTGACACTTGCGCCACATCTTGCAAAAGCAGCGGCATTCTTTCCTTCCCCGCAGCCCAAATCGAGTACACGGACACCTTGCAGATCGGGCTGCTCTTTTAGAAACGTCTTGACTAGTGAGCCGGGAGAAGCTCCCCAAAAGCAATCGCTCGACGAATAACCTTCGTCGTAGCCACCATTATTTCGTGTCATCTTGCCTGCAACGGATTGAGCCAGAAACTGACAGTCTATGAATAACGACACGACATCGCAATCACTGGTTGATCTTCGTCCACCGCGTGCTTCGCATGCGACCATCGATTTGTTCTGCTATACTCGCCCCGGTAGCATCACCCGGAGGGGCATCCCGTGGAGCACTCGGCCAACACCGCACCGAAAAACCTCGTCATCTGCTGTGACGGCACCGGCAACGAGATCTCGGAGAACATCTCCAACGTCCTGAAGCTCTATCGCTGCCTGCGCAAGACCGACAGGACGCAGCCGCGGCAGATGGTGTTCTACGATCCCGGGGTCGGCACGGTGACGGAGCCGTCGACCTGGAACAGGTGGAAGTCCAACATCAAGCTGGTGCTGGGGCTCGCCACCGGCTACGGGCTCGATGACAACGTGCTCTCGGCCTATTGCTTCCTGGTCGAGCATTATGCGCCGGGCGACAAGATCTATCTGTTCGGTTTTTCGCGCGGCGCCTACACGGTGCGCGTGCTGGCGGGGCTGATCCACAAGGTCGGGCTGATCTCGCCGGAGCAGGCGAACCTCGCCGGCTCGGGCCTGATCGCCTACAAGCAATATTCCGGGACCGGGCACGGCAACGCGATCTCCGACCTGGATTTCGATGTCGACGAGCAGGGGCCGCTGCCGAAGGACGCATTCGACCTCGCCGCGCAGTTCGCGCGCATCACCTCCACGCGCTGGCCGACCATCCACTTCATCGGCGTGTGGGACACGGTGGCGAGCGTGATCGTGCCGCGCGCCGACCGCCTGTTCTGGCCGAGCCTGGAGGAGCTTGCCTTCACGCTGCGCAATCCCAGCGTCAACATCTTCCGCCAGGCGATGGCGATCGACGAGCGGCGCTGCATGTTCCGCCTGAAGGCGTATGAGGAGCCGCAGGAGTACTGGAGCAACCGCTACGTGCCCGACGAGAAGAAAGTGCCGCAGGACATCCTGCAGGTGTGGTTCGCCGGCGTGCACAGCGACGTCGGCGGCGGCTATCCGGAAGCGGAGAGCGGCGAGTCCAAATATCCGCTGATCTGGATCATCGACGAGGCAACAAAGGCCGGGCTGAACTTCAACCCGCGCACCGTGAACCAGCTCGCCTGGGGCATCCAGCGCAAGGCCTCGCCGTTCCAGTACGTCCCACCCGCCTACACCGGCACGGCGGGCCAGCTGCACGATTCGATGAGCGCGGCCTGGCGCGTGCTGGAATATCTGCCGAAGAGCGCGACGTACAAGGAATGGCCGGAGCGGAAGGTGGTTGCGGGATTCTACATTCCGGATTGCGAGCCGCGCGTCATCCCCGAGGGCGCGCATGTGCATGAGAGCGTGCTGAAGCGCATGGCGGTGGAGCCGGACTATCGGCCGGTGAACATGCCGAAGGACTTCGTGACCGTGCCGATGCCGGTACCGCCGGGGGTGGACCTGGCGGCGGGCGGGGATCGGGATGGGGTGATGGAGGGGGTGTGAGGGCGGCGGGCGTGAATGCCGCAGTCTCTCCGCGCGTCATTGCGAGCGCAGCGAAGCAATCCAGACTTTTTCCGTGGAGGCAGTCTGGATTGCTTCGTCGCTTCGCTCCTCGCAATGACGGAGTGTGAGGAGGCAGGCTTGCGCGACACCACCAGCGTCGTCCTGGCGAAAGCCAGGACCCATACCGCGTGATGTGCCGATTGTGGGCGGTACTAATCCCGAACAGCCAATCTTCGCCAAACTCCGCCCTGGGGTAATGGGTCTTGGCTCCCGTGCGCAATTGCGCACTAGGCCAGGACGACGGTGAGGCGAGAGCGTAGCAACACATCACCACCCGCCCCCACCCCACTACCTTCGCTTTCTCCAATCGCCGCTACTTTTCATTAAAATTCTCCGGCCCGCCTTAGCCTGTTCGCATCACCTGCTCCGCCATCATTGGAACCCTGCCACCGCGTTGTCCGCGGTATTGGAGGAGAGTGCCAATGCATCCGCGTCGACATGCCCGGGTGAAGCCGTCAGGCCTGGTGTCCCGCCAGGCCAAGATCATCACCGACCCGCGCGCGCCTGTCATCGTCTGCACGCTGATCGACTATTCGCCCGGCGGGGCCTGTGTCGATCTCGGCGGGCAGGTGAAGATCCCCGATCGCTTCGAACTGCTGCACGTGAACACCAAGAAGCGCTGCCGCGTGGCGTGGAAGCGCGGGACGAAGGTGGGCGTGGTGTTTTGATCGAACCGAACGCGAGCTGCTTTTTCGAAAGCATCAATGTGAGCCTGATAACTTAGCCAAGCACACCACTCGGCTCCCTCCCCCCTTGCAGGGGAAGGAACGCATCGCATTTGCGGTGCGATCGTCGTTTACAACTACCGCCCCTACGCCCGCATCCTGGCCTTCGCGCCCGCGACGATCTGCATGGCGACGCCGGCGATCCAGGCGAGCAGCACCAGCCAGGTCAGCGCGTCGTGCGGCTCGAGGCGGAGCACGATGACGGCGACGGATGCAAGGGCGGCGAGCGTGGCGCAGAGGGTGCCGGCGGAGCTCAGGAACTCGGCGGCGTCGATCTCGCTGTGCGCGTCGTCGAAGGGGAGCTGCGGCGTGTCGATGCCGAGGTAGAAGCCGACGACGCCGAGCAGCATCATCAGCAGCAGGAAGCCCTGCGTCGTGAGCGAGGGGATCGCCGATCCGACATAGGCGCCGACGAACAGCCCGCACGCGGCGCCTGCCATCGCGAGGCCCACGCGCTCCAGCAGGTGGGCTGTCTTGCGAACACGAAACCGCATGGCGGACCTCCGTGATGCCTCGGATAGGTCAGAGGTTAGGCCAGATTTGCCACCGGTGGAAGGTGAGTGGTTTTACGGATGCGTGAGGTGGGCGGGCGGCGAGGGAGACGATGGCCTCGCCACATTTTCCGCCGTCGTCCCGGCGAAGGCCGGGACCCATACCGCGTGATTCATCGAGGGAGCACGGTGCGTGTTGCTATCGCGCAGAGCAACTGAAGGTCTTCGCCAAACCACTTCCTGTGGTTATGGGTCCCGGCCTTCGCCGGGACGACAATACGATTGCGGCGCGGTCATCGCGCCACACGTGCGACAGAATGCGCCTGGGCTACCGCGCCCCGAACGTGGTCTTGCCGAACAGCGCCTTTTGCGTGGACGGCTGCGAGCGCCAGAATTGCGGGGGGGCTTCGACTTCGCCGCCGAGTTCGGCGGCGGCGTGCCAGCCCCAGCGCGGGTCGTAGAGCATGCCGCGGGCGAGCGCGACCATGTCGGCCTTGCCGGAGGCGACGATCTCCTCGGCCTGCCTGCCTTCGGTGATCAGGCCCACCGCGATAACAGGCAAGCCGGTCTCGCGCTTGATGCTGTCCGCGAACTGCACCTGATAGCCGGGGCCGAGCGCGATCTTCTGCAGCGGCGAGACGCCGCCGGAGGAGGCATCGATCCAGTCGACGCCGCGCGCCTTCAAGGCTCTCGCGAATTCGATGGTCTGCGCGAGGTCCCAGCCGCCCTCGACCCAATCGGTCGACGACACCCGCATGCCGACGGGCTTGTCATGCGGGAACACGGCGCGCACCGCGTCGAAGATCTCGAGCGGGAAGCGCATGCGATTTTCGAGCGAGCCGCCATATTCGTCGGTGCGCCTGTTCGAGATCGGCGACAGGAATTGATGCATGAGATAACCATGCGCGCCGTGCAGCTCGATCGCGTCGATGCCGATGCGCTCCGCGCGCTTCGCGCTGTCGACAAAAGCCTCGCGGATGCGCTTCAGGCCGGCGGCATCGAGCGCGAGGGGGGCGGCCTCGCCCTCCTTGTGCGGAATGGCCGACGGCGCCACCGTCTGCCAGCCGCCTTCGCCGATCGGAATGAGCTGGCCGCCGTCCCAGGGCCGCGCGCTGGAGGCCTTGCGACCGGCATGGGCGAGCTGCATCGCAATCGCGGTGCTCGAATGCTTGCGGGCCGAGCTCAGGATCTGCTTCAGCGCGGCCTCGGCGGCGTCGCTGTAGAGCCCGAGGCAGCCCGGCGTGATGCGGCCGATCGCCTCGACATGGGTCGCTTCGATGCAGAACATCGCCGCGCCCGACAGCGCCAGATTGTTGATGTGTGTGAAATGCCAATCGGTGGGAACACCGTCTTCGGCCGAATACTGGCACATCGGCGACACCACCAGACGGTTCTTCAGCGTCAGGCCGCGCAGCTTGATCGGGGAAAACAGGGCGCTCATGCGGGGATCCGGGAATGGAGGAATGGAAGCGATTGCATGAAGTTTAGTGTCCCGACGGCGAATTGCCAGCCGCACGGGGAGCATGGCGGCGCGCGGGGTCATGCATTGTGGTCGTCATGTGATGGGGGCCAGACCCACAGCCGTCGTCCCGGCCTGGTGCGCAATTGCGCACGGGAGCCGGGACCCATACCCCCAGGGAGGAGTTGTTGCGCAAAACCGGTCACCCCGAGTCCTCGCCAAACCACTCCCTGTGGTCATGGATCCCGGATCTGCGCTTCGCTTGTCCGGGACGACAGCGGAGATTGCCGCGACAGCCGGGCTACTCCATCAGCGTGAACTGCAACAGCAGCGTCCGCTGGAGCAGCGAGAAATTATCGTCCGACACCATGGTCAGCACGGTCTCGCCCTCCGTCGTGACATGGGCGTCGATGCCTTCCATGTTGTCGACCTCATGGCCGAGATCGGCATCGAACAGCACCGGGCCGTCGACCACTGCGCCCGGCGCGATCGCCTTCAGGGGCAGCGAGCGGATGCGGATGTTGATGCCGGTGAACCATGAGAATTTTCGCTCGAGGATGAGCAATTCGCCCGAGGCCAGCAGCACGGCATCGCTGATGAACTGCTTGTCGGTGCGCTTGATGCTGAACTGGCCCGGCGAGGGCCCGCCGATCAGGAAGCCGACCAGGTTGCCGTCGGCATCGATGCCGCCTTCCGACATCGCGATCAGCGTGCCGGCAAGCGGCTGGCCTTTCGGCACGAACACCAGCGCCTCCAGCCCCTTGTTGTAGGGCAGCTTGCGCAGCGCGGACGGCGTCGGCAGCACCTCGCCGTGGGCGCGCGTGCCGCCCCTGGCAAAGTCGAAACGCATGATCTGGTTGACGCGTTCGAGCCCGACATAGACGAGCGAACCATCGCGCGCGAGCGACTCGGTATCGTACCAGAGCCGCTTTTCGGTGATCGGCCGTCCCTCGGCATTGAGCATCGGCGCGGCCTCGACGTCGTCGAGCCCGGCCATTTTGCCACCGGCATAGCGGATGCCGCCTGTGAACCAGGTGCCCTGATCCGACAGCGCCAGGAAGCGCTCGCCCTTGCCGTCGAGGAAGCGAAAGCCGGAGAGGCCGCCGAAGCCGCGATGCGGCGAGGTCAGCACCAGCCCGCTGCGATATTGCAAGGAGCCGAAGCGCACGCGCGCGCGATCGCGCGGCTCGAAGGACGGGATCTGCCGCGCATTGACGTCGATGCTGACCGGCGCGGTGACGGCGTGCTCGGGCTGCGCCGGTCTGGGCGCAGGTTCGGCCAGCGCGAGCCGAGGCAGAGCGAGAGTGGAAAATCCCGCCGCCACGTGGCCAAGAAAGCTGCGGCGGGATCGAAGGTTGCTCACGAATGCAATTTGCGCCGCGGGCGATTGGCCGGTTGCGTGGGCGCCGTGTTGGTCTCGCTGAAGAGTTCGGCGAGCTTTTCGGTGATGGCGCCGCCGAGTTCTTCGGCGTCCACGATCGTCACCGCGCGGCGATAATAGCGCGTCACGTCATGACCGATGCCGATCGCGATCAGCTCGACGGGCGAGCGGGTCTCGATCTCCTCGATGATGTGGCGCAGATGCCGCTCGAGGTAGTTGCCGGGATTGACCGACAGCGTGGAATCGTCGACCGGCGCACCATCCGAGATCATCATCAGGATCTTGCGCTGCTCGGGGCGGCCGAGCAGGCGCTTGTGCGCCCAGTCGAGCGCCTCGCCGTCGATGTTCTCTTTCAGCAGACCCTCGCGCATCATCAGGCCGAGGTTCTTCCGCGCACGGCGCCAGGGGGCGTCGGCGGATTTGTAGATGATGTGGCGGAGATCGTTGAGGCGGCCGGGATTGGCCGGCTTGCCGGCGGCCAGCCACGCCTCGCGCGACTGCCCGCCCTTCCAGGCGCGCGTGGTGAAGCCCAGAATCTCGACCTTGACGCCGCAACGCTCCAGCGTGCGCGCGAGAATGTCGGCGCAGGTGGCGGCGACCGTGATCGGGCGTCCGCGCATCGAGCCGGAATTGTCGAGCAGCAGCGTGACGACGGTGTCGCGGAACGTGGCCTCCTTCTCGTGCATGAAGGACAGGGGGTGATAGGGATCGGTGACCACGCGCGACAGGCGCGCGGGATCGAGGATACCCTCCTCGAGATCGAACTCCCAGGCGCGGTTCTGCTGCGCCATCAGGCGACGCTGAAGGCGGTTGGCGAGGCGGGCGACGATGCCCTGCAGATGCGCGAGCTGCTTGTCGAGATAGGCGCGCAGGCGCTCCAGCTCGTCATGGTCGCAGAGATCCTCGGCGGCGATGACCTCGTCGAATTTCGGCGCGAAGGCGTGATATTCCGGCCCGCGCGGCTCGTTCTTGCCGTGCGAGTTCGGACGCGTCGCCTCGCCCGGCGTCTCGTCGTCGCCGAGCTCACCGTCGTCGAAGGTGTCGGAGGTCGAGGCCTGCGCGCTTTCCATCGCGCTGTCGCTCATCTCTTCCGAGGAGGCCTGCGCCTGGTCGGCGCTCATCTCCTGCGCGGCGTCGGAATCGGGCGAGCCCTCGGCGCCGGACTGATCGTTGTCGCCGTCCTGGTTCTCGTCGTTGTCCTCGTCATCCTCGCTGTCGGCGCTGCGCTCGTCGCCAAGTTCGAGCGCGGTCAGGAGGTCATGCACGGCGTCGCTGAACTTGGTCTGGTCCTCGACCACGCCGTCGAGCCGGTCGAGCCGCTTCCCGATCTTGTCTTCGAGGATCGGCCGCCAGAGATCGACCATCTTCTTCGCGGCGGCGGGCGGTGCCATGCCGGTGAGGCGCTCGCGCACCAGCATCGCCAATGCGTCGGCGAGCGGCGCATCGGCGCGATCGGTGATCTCGTCGAACTTGCCGCGATGGAAATGATCATCGAGCATCGCGGTGAGGTTTTTCGCAACGCCCGCCATGCGGCGCGCACCGATCGCCTCGACACGGGCCTGCTCGACCGCCTCGAACACGCCGCGCGCCTGCGGATTGCCGGGCATCAGCTTGCGATGCAGTTTGGCGTCGTGACAGGCGATCTTGAGCGCGATCGAATCGGCGTGGCCGCGCACGATCGCAGCATCACGCCTGGTCATTTTTCGCGCGGGCTCGGGCAAACGGGCCTTGCCGGGCGCGAGGCCCGGGCGCTCGGCCGCGAAGGAGACGTCGAGCTCCGGCGTCTTCGCGATCGCCTTCAGGCAGGACGCCACCGAGCGCTTGAACGGCTCGGTCGGGGCTTCCTTGCTGTTGCGGAATTTGGAGTTGGAGGTGGTCATCTCGCCCTATCCGTCGCCCCGGCGGAGGCCGGGGCCCATAACCACCGGCCGTCGTTGGATCAGAAAAACGATCGGCGTCGCTTCATCGAGACATCACGCGGTATGGGTCCCGGCGTTCGCCGGGACGACACACCACGAGAGATCAGGACAGCGCCACGTTGACTGCCGATTCCGGCAGCTCCGCGTTGAAGCAGCGCTGGTAGAACTCGGCGACCAGGGGACGCTCGAGCTCGTCGCACTTGTTGAGGAAGGTGACGCGGAAGGCGAAGCCGATATCGCCGAAGATGTCGGCGTTCTCGGCCCAGGTGATCACCGTGCGCGGGCTCATCACCGTCGACAGATCGCCATTGGCGAAGGCGTTACGGGTGAGATCGGCGAGGCGCACCATCTTGTTGACGATGTCGCGGCCTTCCTGGGTGCGGTAGTGCTTGGCCTTGGCCAGCACGATCTCCACTTCCTCGTCGTGGCTGAGGTAGTTGAGCGTCGTGACGATCGACCAGCGGTCCATCTGGCCCTGGTTGATCTGCTGGGTGCCGTGATAGAGGCCCGACGTGTCGCCGAGGCCGACCGTGTTGGCGGTCGAGAACATGCGGAACGCCGGATGCGGCTTGATCACCTTGTTCTGGTCGAGCAGCGTCAGGCGTCCCGAGACCTCCAGCACGCGCTGAATCACGAACATCACGTCCGGGCGGCCGGCGTCGTATTCGTCGAACACCAGCGCGACATTGTTCTGGAGCGCCCAGGGCAGGATGCCGTCACGAAACTCGGTGACCTGCTTGCCGTCGCGGACCACGATGGAGTCCTTGCCGACGAGGTCGATGCGGCTGATGTGGCTGTCGAGGTTGACGCGCACGCAGGGCCAGTTCAGGCGGGCGGCGACCTGCTCGATATGGGTGGATTTACCGGTGCCGTGATAGCCGGTGACCATCACGCGGCGGTTGCGGGCGAAGCCGGCGAGAATGGCAAGCGTGGTGGCGCGGTCGAAACGGTAGTCGGAATCGACTTCAGGGACGTGAGGATCGACTTCGGAATAGGCCGGCACTTCGAGATCGCTGTCGATCCCGAACACCTGGCGCACCGACACCTTCATGTCGGGCAAACCGGAAACTTCCTCAACTTTGGACATGGCGGCGGTCGTCATCAATCCTCCGAGGCCCCGGGCGGTCCCGAGACCAGTTATTTGCACGTTGGCTGCGGCTGGGTGCGGTCGCGAACCTATCAGAGACAACGTGCCGGCAGAAGCCCGCGCCCCAATCAAAGTTCCGTTGTCTTTTCATTTAGATAGGCAAGGAACGCGATTTTGGGAAGGCTGCCCTGCAAATCTCGCCCAAATTTCGCGCCGATGAGGTGGCGTGCCCACGCGAGTGGCACCTTCAACGCTCCACCCTACTTATGTAAGGGTCTGAACCCGAAAGCCCCAGCCCGCTACAGAAACCTCGTGACGTCCTTTCTCGATCCCCTGATCTCCTTCGTTTCAGTCCATGCGTGGCTGGCCTACCTGACCCTGTTCCTGGCGGCGCTTCTCGAAGCGGTTCCGGTGGTGGGGTCGGTCATCCCCGGTTCGACCATCATCCTGGCGCTGAGCGCATTGGTTCCCGGCGGCGACCTGAAGCTGCAATGGGTGCTGCTGGCGGCCGTCATCGGGGCCGTGCTCGGCGACGGCTCGGCCTACTGGCTCGGGCACCTGCAGCAGCGCAAAATCCTCAACACCTGGCCGCTGACCAGATATCCGCGCGTGATCGAGGAGAGCGAGACCTTCTTCAACCGCTTCGGCACCTGGGCCGTGTTCTTCGCCCGCTTCGTGCCGCCGATCCGCGCGTTCGTGCCTGTGACCGCCGGTGCGCTCGATATGCCGCCGGCGAAATTCTACGCGGTCAATATCCCCGCGATCCTGGTCTGGGCGCCGGCCCATGTGCTGCCGGGCGTGCTGGCGGTCTCGGCCTTCCACGAATATTTCGGCGTGGCGCACCACGGGCATCCGGGCAAGCATCTCTGGATCTTGACGGTGGTCGGGGTGGCGATCATCGCCGGCCTGGGCGTCTTGTATTATCGCCGGCGGCAGAACGGCGTTGTCGCAGCGGCCAAGCCGCAGGCCTGATTGGCCTAAGAAGCCCCCGCCCTTCTTCCCGGCGCCGGTCCCACATATCTCGCCCGCGGCCGGATCAGCTTGCCGAACTGCAACTGCTCGCTCGCATGCGCGATCCAGCCGACGCTGCGGGCCATGGCGAACACCGCAAGCTCACTGCCGGCGGGCAGACGCAGCGCGTGCACGAGCACGGCGAGCACATAGTCGATGTTGACGAACTCGCCAGTCGCCTCCGCGATCCGCTCCGGGACCTCGCGGGTGAATTTGCGCGGCGCACCGGCGCGCGCCAGCGCGTTCAACAGCGACTGCGCACGGGGATCGCCGTGCTTGTAGACGCCGTGGCCAAAGCCCGGAAAGCGTTCGCCGAGCGCAACGCGCTCGCGCACCATCGGCTCGACGTCACGGTCGACCAGCGTCTTCACGAGTTGCGAGGCCAGCACGCCGGCGCCGCCATGCTTCGGCCCCTTCAGCGCAGCGAGGCCGGCAATGACGGAGTCGTAAAGACTGAGCCCCGTCGAGGCCGCGCAACGCGCAGTGAAGGTCGAGGCGTTCAGTTCGTGATCGGCCAGCAGCACCAGCGCGCGACGGATGAGATCAGGCGCGTGCTTGTTGTCAGGCGCCCAGGCGCGCGCGATCTGCTGATGCAGCGGCTCCGGCGACGCCTCGGCATTGAGCATGGTCGCGACCAGCAGCCGGACGATGCGTCCGCCGACCATCGCCCGGCCATCGGGCGCGCGCGTGAAGGCGCGCGAATCTGCGCTCGTCGCCAGCGCGAGCACGGCGATGGCGCGGTCGATCGGCGCGGCGCGGCGCGCAGCGTCCGCAATCGCGCGCATCTCGTCGGAGATTTTCGGCTGATTGTCGGGCGCGAACGGATCGACGTCCGAGACGTCCCAGAGCAGCGTTGCGGTGTGCTCCAGCGTGTCGTTCTCGGCGAGATCGACGCAGTTGACGCCGCGATAGATCGCGCCCTCCTCGGTGATCGTCGAGATCTCCGTGTCCATGACCGGGAGGTCAGCATCGAAGCTGCGCAGGCCGCGCGGCTCCGGCGAGGGGACCCGGCGTTCCTTGAGGGCGCGGACGTCCTCGGCACGGTAGCGGTTCTTGCGCGAGTCCGGCGTCGGCTCGGAGCGGATCAGGCCGCGGCTGACATAGGCGTAGAGCGTGGCCGGCGAGATCGCGAGTTCGGCCGCTGCTTCCCGGGCGGAGAGATAGAGGCCATCATAATTTTTCATATTGATTTATGTAATCAAGATTGATCAATCTGTCGAGAGGACCGATTTTCCCTTGGTGCACTGCAAAAGGGAGATTCGGGCCATGAACATCCATCTTACGAAAAGCCAGATCGGGCTGGACGGCGTTCCCGCGGCCGAAACCGTGCTGAGCCATGTAGATGGCGAGCGCGGCGAGCTGATCATCGCCGGCGAGCACGTCGGTACCCTCGCCGCGAAGTCGAGCTTTGAGGGCGTCACCGCCCGGCTCTGGAATGGGGCCAGCAAGACCAACCTCACGGAAGCCAATGTGCGGGCGAGTCTGGGCGCGGCGCGCGAGCGCGCTTTCGCGCGGCTCTCCGAACTGCTGCCGGCGACCCGGGGCATGGGCATCATCGACGGGTTTCGTGCCGCGGTCGCGGGCCTGCGCGCCGAGCACGGCCTCGAGCACGAAGCGACCATCGTCGGCGCGTTTCCGGTGATCGCAGGCGCGCTGGTGCGCCGTGCCAAGGGGCTCGAGCCGGTCGCGCCCGATCCGACCGTGAGCCACGCCGCCGATACGCTGCGCATGCTGCAGGGGCGCGCACCCGCCGCGCGCGAGGTCACCGCATTGGACGCCTATCTCGTCACCGCCAGCGACCACGGCATGAACGCCTCGACCTTCACCGCGCGCGTGGTGGCCTCGACGCAGGCCGATCTGTTCGCAGCCGTTACCGCCGGCTATTGCGCGCTGACCGGTCCGCTGCATGGCGGCGCGCCGGAGCCCGTGCTGGAAATGCTCGATGCGATCGGCTCGCGCGAACGCATCCAGCCTTGGGTGGATGCGGCGCTTGCGCGCGGCGAGCGGATGATGGGCTTCGGCCATCGCGTCTATCGCGTGCGTGATCCGCGCGCCGACGTGCTCAAGACCGCGGTCGAGGCGCTCGCGACCAACGGCACCGACCTGCCCTTTGCCGGCGAGGTCGAGGCCTATATTCGCGCAGCGCTACGCAAGAAGAACCCGGAGCGGCCGCTGGAGACCAATGTCGAGTTCTTCACCGCGATCCTGCTCGACTCGCTGACAATTCCAAGACAGGCGTTCACGCCGATCTTCGCGGTGGCACGTGCCGCCGGATGGACCGCACATGCACGCGAGCAGCAGCGGACGGGACGGTTGATCCGGCCGAGTTCGTCCTATGTGGGGGCGATGCCGGAGGCGTGACAAAGTAGCTCGGTAAAACACGACAGCGGAGCCAATACTCCACTGTCGTCCCGGCGCAGGCCGGGACCCATACCGCGCGATCTATCGATAAGGGATGGTGACAGTACCGCGGGAAGACTCTTCACTACGAATCTTCGCCAAACTGCTCCCTGGGGTTATGGGTCCAGGCCTGCGCCGGGACGACACCAGAGAATACTGCGCGAGGCGTTACGCCTCCCGCACCACCGTCTTCAGATAATTATACGCCTTGATGATCTCGATCAGGCGATCCTCGGTGGAGCGGTCGCCGCCATTGGCGTCGGGGTGGTGCTGCTTCACCAGCGCCTTGTACTTGCTCTTGACGTCGGCGAGCGTGGCACTCGGACCGAGGCCCATCACCTGAAGCGCCTTGCGCTCGGCGTTCATCACCTTGCGCGTTTCGACCTTGGGCTGGGCGGACTCCGGACCCTTCCGCCAGCCGGTGCGGCCGTTGAGCTCCTGGAACATGCTGAAGGGATCGAAGGCTCCGTCGATCTCGGCTTCCGCGCCTTTCTTGACGCCGCCATTGGCGCCCATCTTCCAGGTCGGACGGTGACCGGTCAGCGCATCCTTCTGATAGCGCGCGACGGCGTCGGCATTCATGCCGGAGAAGAAATTGTAGTTCTGGTTGTACTCGCGCACGTGGTCCAGGCAGAAGTGCCAGTACTCGCGCTGGTTATCGCGGCCCTTGGGTGCGCGATGCGCGCCCTTGTTCTGACACCCGGTCCATTCGCAGGCGACCACAGTGTCGCGCGGCTTCACCTCGGGCTGCTTGCCCCGCGGCTTGACCCGGATGGAGTCGAAGAACTTTGATGAATCGATCGGCATGGCTGACTTTGACTACGCAATGCAAAAACCTTCAAGTCTTGACATTGCAATTAGGACGAGACCCCGGCAATTGACGGAGAGCGATCGCGCGCTTTAATGGCAAACATGGCTACCAAAGATACTATCAGCAACAAGTTGCAGGAAGCTTTCACACCGGAAAGCCTCGAGGTCGTCGACGAGTCACATTTGCATGAGGGCCATTCCGGCCATCGGCCGAGCGGCGAGACGCACTTCCGCGTTTATATCGTGTCTCAGGCCTTCAAAGGGAAGAGCCGGGTTGACCGTCACCGCATGATAAATGCGGCTCTGGCCGCGGAACTCTCCGGCAGCGTGCACGCGCTGGCAATCCACGCGCAGGCGCCGGGGGAAGGCTGACTTCGCTTACCCTCCCGTTGAGGGTCCAGCACCTCATCAAGGATGGTCGTCATGCCCGGGCTTGTCCCGGGCATCCACGTTCTTCGTTCGAAACAGTAAGACGTGGATGGCCGGGTCATAGGCGAGCGGAAGCGACGCCGTCCTTCGGACGGCTATGCCCGGCCATGACGATGTGGAGGCGAAAGTGCCATCAACCGCCGCGTCAAAACGACGTCCCGGCCCGTCTCGGCTTCGCCTCTTCCAGCTCCGCATCGCGCGGGACCGGTGAAATACGGAGCGCGGTGATGCGGTTGCGCTCGCGGCGGAGCACGCGGAAGCGGAAGCCGTGGAAGGTGAAGCTCTGGCCGCGGTCGGGGATCGAGCGCGCCTCGTGAATGACGAGGCCGGCAACCGTGGTTGCCTCTCCATCAGGCAGGCGCCAGTCCATGGCGCGGTTGAGGTCACGGATCGGCACCGAGCCATCGACCACGACGGAGCCATCCGGCTGGGCGCGCACGCCGGCGACCACCACGTCGTGCTCGTCGGAGATGTCACCGACGATCTCTTCCAGAATGTCTTCCAGCGTCACAAGGCCTTCAACTTCGCCGTACTCGTCGACGACGAGCGCGAAATGGGTCTTTCGGCGGCGGAATGCCTTGAGCTGCTCGGACACCGGCCGCATCTCCGGCACGAACCACGGCGGCAGCGCGATGGTGGAGACATCGATACGCGAGGTGTCGCCGTCGGAAGCGCGGATCGCGCGCAAGAGGTCCTTGGCGTGGAGCACGCCAATGATGTTTTCCGGCTTCTCGCGCCAGAGCGGAATGCGGGTGTATTCGGTCGCCAGCACTTCGCGCACCAGATCCTCCGCCGGCAGATCGGCGTTGATCAACATCATCTCGGTGCGATGAATCATGACGTCGGAGACCTGCAGCTCGCGCAGATCCAGCAGGCCACCGAGCATGTCGCGGTCCTGCTTCTCGACCTTGCCCTCATGGTGCAGCAGGTCGACCGCGCCGCGCAGGCGTTCGGTCGGCGACAGGATCGCCTGGTGCTCCCCGGCGAGGCCGAACAAGCGCATCAACAGCCGCACGATGACTTCCACCACCCGCAGCAGCGGCCCCAGCACATACATCGTCAGCCGCATCGGGCGCGCGACCGCGAGCGCCATGCGATCCGGCGCGTTGATGGCGATGGTCTTGGGCAGAACTTCCGCGAAGATCACGACCAGCGCGGTCATGACGCCAGTGGCGTAGAGCACGCCGACATCGCCGAACCAGGCCGTGAAGATGCTGGTAGCCAGTGCCGAGGCGCTGATATTGGCGATGTTGTTGCCGAGCAGCAGCGCGCCGATCAGGCGCTCGCGCATGTCGAGCAGTTGCGAGACCACGTCGGCATCGCGATTACCCTGCTTGGATAGCCGCAGCATGCTGGCGCGCGAGGCGCCGGTCAGCGCTGTCTCGCTCGCGGCGAAGAAGCCCGAGACCAGCAGGCAGACGATGACGATGGTGAAGCCGAGCCAGTCCATGCACCACTCGAATTTCTTGCCTTGACGCGTGTTCTTTACGCGAACCGATACCCACTTCGCCTGGAAACGCTCTCTAGCGCATCAGGCCTTCTGCGCGAGCTTCTCTTTGAGGAAGTCGCGCACCGGGGTCGGCTCAACGTCCTTTGCGATGACCGCGCGGCCCACCGCCTCGAGCAGGATGAAGGTGAGCTTGCCGCGCTTGACCTTCTTGTCCTGCGCCATCAGCGCCATCAGCGCGTCGGCATCGGCGAGGCCTTCCTGCGCGAAGCCCGCGATGTCCTGCAGGCGCGTCGGAAGGCCGGCTTCGATCAGATGACGCTCGACGCGGACCGCCTCGAGCTCACCGATCATGCCGAGTCTGGCCGAGAACTGCGCCGCCAGCGTCATGCCGATGGCAACGCCTTCGCCGTGGAACAGACGGTCGGAGAAGCCGGTCGCGGCTTCCAGCGCGTGTCCAAAGGTGTGGCCGAGATTGAGCAGCGCCCGCTCGCCGGTCTCGCGCTCGTCGCGCGAGACGACGCCGGCCTTGGCGCGGCAGGAGGTCGCGATCGCATGTTCGCGGGCAGAGCCGCCCTGGAAGATGTCCGCGTGGTTCTTCTCCAGCCAGGTGAAGAAGGCCTCGTCGCCGAGCACGCCGTATTTGGCGACCTCGGCATAGCCGGCGCGGAATTGCCGCGGCGACAGCGTGTCGAGCACAGCGGTGTCGGCGACGACAAGCACCGGCTGGTGGAAGGCACCGAGCAAATTCTTGCCCTGCGGCGAGTTGATGCCGGTCTTGCCGCCAACGGAGGAATCGACCTGCGCCAGCAGCGATGTCGGTACCTGCACGAAATCGACACCGCGACGCAGGATCGCGGCCGCAAAGCCGGCGAGATCGCCGACCACGCCGCCGCCGAGCGCGATGACGAGATCGTTGCGCTCGATCCTGGCCGCGATCAGGGCTTCGCTGACTTTTTCCAGCCCCGCATAAGTCTTGGAGATCTCGCCTTCCTCGACGACGACACGCGAGGTCGGAATGCCGGCGGCCGCGAGCGAGGCTTCCGTCGGCTCGAGCCAGTATCTTGCAACGGTGCGATCGGTGACGATGGCGGTGCGCACGCCGGGGCGCAATGCGGCAACGCGTTCGCCGAGCGACGACAGCACGCCGCGGCCGATGACGATGTCATAGGCGCGATTCTCCAGCGCGACGCCGACGTTGACGGGATCGGAATGTTTCAGAGGCGCAGTCATCGAACGGCACTCGCGACGTCGGCAGGAGATTGTGTGGCCGGCTCGCCGCAGAGATGCGCGTGCAACGTCTCGAGGGTCTCATCGACAATTCTGTCGTGCGGCACGTCGCGCGAGGCGATGGTGAGGTCGGCATGGCTGTAGACCGGCTCGCGCTCGGTGAGCAGGCGCGTCACGGTGCCCTCGGGGTCGGCCGTCTGGAGCAGCGGACGGTCGGCGCGGCGGCGCACGCGGCGCATGATGACGTCGTGGTCGGCCTTGAGCCAGATCGAGATCGCCTTGGCCGCGATGCGGCTGCGCGTCTCCTCGCGCATGAAGGCGCCGCCGCCGGTCGCCAGCACCAACGGCCCGCCGTCGAGCAGGCGCGCGATCACCCGCGCCTCGCCGTCGCGGAAATGCGGCTCGCCATGGCGCTCGAAGATCTCCGGTATGGTCATGCCGGCCGCCGCCTCGATCTCGGTGTCGGCATCGACGAACGGCAGCTTGAGCCTGACAGCCATGCGGCGACCGATGGTGGACTTGCCGACGCCCATCATGCCGACCAGCACGACCGAACGCGTGCCCAGGGCCGACAGGATGTCGGCCTCCGGGTTCGCTTGTGCTGGCATCTCGGCGTCAGACATCATTTTGCTCGATTGGATCTCGCTCAAACTGCCGCCAGGGGCGGCATCCCGGCCACCTATACGACCCCCTCGGGGCCCTCGCCAGAGGACTCTTGCCACGAAACGGCGAACATGTTGGATGATTTCATTGATTAATTTGCAAACCTGAGACCTCGTCGAGACCTTGCCCGATGCCCAGCCTGTTCCGCTTCCTGACGGTCGTCGCCGTGATTGCCGGCATCGTCTATGGCGCGGTGTTCGCGCTGGCCAACTTCGTCAATCCGAAGCCGCGAGAAATGACGGTGACGATCCCGCCGGATAAATTTCTCAAGAAATAGGAGCTAGCCTCCGGGGCATGCGCAAATCCTCCGCCAGCAAGCCCTCCGACGCCAAGCTTACCGGCCTGTTCCTCGACATGCTCGCGGCGGAACAGGGTGCCGGGCCCAATACGCTCGACGCCTATCGCCGCGACCTCACCGATTTCTCGGAGTTTCTCGGCCGCGCCGGCCACGGCTTTGTTGACGCCGAAACGCAAGTCCTGCGCGACTATCTCGGTGATCTCGATGCGCGCGGCTTCAAATCCTCCAGCGTCGCGCGGCGGCTCTCGGCAATGCGGCACCTGTTCCGCTTCCTCTTGAACGAGCGCATCAGAGCCGAAGATCCCGCAGCGATCCTGTCGGGCCCCAAGCGCGGCCGCGGCCTGCCCAAGGTGCTGTCGATTTCAGATGTCGACCGCATGCTTCGCCGTGCCAAGGAAATGAGTGAAGCGGCGGACGCCTCGCCGTCGCAGCGGCTGCGCGCTTTGCGGCTCTATTGCCTGCTCGAAGTGCTCTACGCCACGGGCCTGCGTGTCTCCGAACTGGTGTCGCTGCCGCGCTCGGCGGCGAAGCGCGACGCCCGCATGATCGTGGTGCGCGGCAAGGGCGACAAGGAACGCCTGGTGCCGCTGAACGAAGCTTCGCGGCAGGCGATGGCGGATTATCTCGCGGCGACAGAAGCGGCGAAGGGCGAGAAGAAGGGCAGCGTCGCCACAGCGAAATGGCTGTTTCCTTCCTTCGGCGAGAGCGGGCACCTGACGCGGCAACACTTTGGCCGCGACCTCAAGGAGCTCGCGGTCGCCTCGGGGCTTCAGGCGCGCCTGGTCTCCCCGCACGTGCTGCGGCACGCGTTCGCCAGCCACCTCCTGCACAACGGCGCGGATTTGCGCATCGTGCAGACCCTGCTCGGCCATACTGACATTTCGACCACCCAGATCTACACCCATGTGGTCGAGGAGCGATTGAAGAGCCTGGTGCGGGACCTGCACCCGCTGGCGGAGAAGTAAGCAGGTCTCGTGCCCCGGGCACATGCCGCTTGCGGTCCCGGCTCTGCGCAGCAGCGCTATAGAAGCGCTGCAGCGCGTCCGGGACACGAGATCCCAACCGGGAAGACAACCGAAACCGCCTTGACTTCGGCCACATCTCCGCAGAAAGAGCCGTGGCCCTGTCAGTGATTTGGCGCGCTCCCGGGAGCGCACAGGTCAACCCATTGAAGAAGCTACACTTCTTGACGAGAAGCCAACCTCGCTTCGCCTCTCCGCCCCGTCCCCCTATATTGAGTTGATGCCAGACCAGATGCGCAGCTATCTCGACTTCGAAAAGCCCGTCGCTGAGCTCGATTCCAAGGTCGACGAGCTCAGGACGCTTGCGGCCAACGGCACCGACATCGCTGAGGAGATCGGGAAGATCGAGGACAAGGCGGCGCAGGCGCTGGCCGACCTCTATCTCAACCTGACGCCGTGGCAGAAGACGCTGGTCGCGCGACACTCGCAGCGGCCGCATTTCAACGACTTCATCAAGGGCCTGATCACCGAATTCACCCCGCTCGCCGGCGATCGCAAGTTCGGCGAGGACGAGGCCCTGGTCGCGGGCTTCGGCCGCTTCCGCGGCGAAGCCATCTGCGTGATGGGCCAGGAAAAGGGCGATTCCACCGAGAGCCGCATCAAGCACAACTTTGGCATGGCGCGGCCGGAAGGTTACCGCAAATGCGTGCGGCTGATGGAGATGGCCGAGCGGTTCGGCCTGCCGGTGCTGTCGCTCGCCGATTCCGCCGGTGCCTATCCCGGCATCGGCGCTGAAGAGCGCGGCCAGGCTGAAGCCATCGCGCGCTCGACCGATGCCTGCATGGCGCTGACCGTGCCGAACGTCGCCATCATCACCGGCGAGGGCATGTCGGGCGGCGCCATCGCCATCACCACCGCCAACAAGGTGCTGATGCTGGAGCACGCGATCTACAGCGTGATCTCCCCGGAAGCCGCCTCCTCGATCCTGTGGCGCGACGGCAGCAAGGCGCAGGAAGCCGCCAACAACATGAAGATCACCGCGCAGGACATGCTGCGCTTCGGGGTGATCGATAGCATCCTGAAGGAGCCGGTCGGCGGCGCCCATCGCGACCCCGCCGCCATGATCGCCACGACGGGCGACGCGATCGCCAAGGCTTTTGACGAGATGCGCGGCCTGGATGGCGACGCCATCCGCAAGCAGCGCCGCCAGAAATTCCTCGATATCGGCCGGAAACTGGGCTGATTCGGACGGTTTTTAATGCCGTAGGGTGGGCTCGCCGTCGGCGTAACTCACCCTACCGGACCTGCTCAGACCGTTCCGGTAACCCCGCATTAACCCTTTTTTTGCCCAAATCAGCGATCTCAGTAGCTGTTTGGCTGCAAAGCCCAAGTTCCGGCCCAGTTTAAGTCTTCGTTGACCACGCCTGTCGGCCAACGGGCTCGTGATCCCCGGTCGGGTTGCGACCCCAAGGCCCGGAGGTTAGAATTTTAATCAATGGCTTCAGGGCATAAGCGCTGGGGCTTGGTCTGACAAAGTCCGGATATTCCGGTCAGCCCATGCCCGACGATTGGGGTTCGCGCTCCTTGCCCGGCACGTTGTGGGGTCCATCTTGAATTCTCGTTCGCTTGCTCGCGCGCTCTTGGCTTCGGTTGCGCTTGCCGCCAGCATTGTGCTTGCCGGCTGCGATACCGATCAGGTGTCGCTGGCGACCAACGCCAAGGCCAACCAACCGGTCCCCCCAAAGCTCGTCGCTGCGATGGGCGAGAAGGACATGGATCTGAACTCGCCGATCCTGATCCGCCTGTTCAAATCAGAAGCCGAGCTCGAGATCTGGAAGCAGACCCGCTCCGGCCAGTTCGCCTTGCTCAAGACCTATCCGATCTGCCGCTGGTCGGGCGACCTCGGCCCGAAGGTGCGCGAAGGCGACCGCCAGGCGCCGGAAGGATTCTACTCGATCAATCCGAGCCAGATGAATCCGCAGTCGGCCTATTACCTCTCGTTCAACACCGGTTTCCCCAACGCGTTCGACCGTGCTTTGGGACGCACCGGCTCGCAGTTGATGGTGCATGGCGATTGCTCCTCGCGCGGCTGCTACGCGATGACGGACGAGCAGATCGCGGAGATCTATTCGCTCGGCCGCGAGTCCTTCTTCGGCGGTCAGAAGGCGTTCCAGTTCCAGGCCTATCCTTTCCGGATGACGCCGGTGAACATGGCCAAGCACCGCAACAATCCGAACATGGCCTTCTGGAAGATGATCAAGGAAGGCTATGATCATTTCGAGGTGACGCGGCAGGAGCCGAAGGTCGATTTCTGCGAGAAGAAGTACGTGTTCGACGCGGCCAAGGCCCCCGACGCCAAGCGCGATCCCGTGTTCGACGCTTCCGCCAAGTGCCCGGCCTATATCGTCCCCGAGGACATCGCCAGCGCCGTGCGCGAGAAGCAGCAGCGCGACGAAGCCGAGTACAACAAGCTCGTCGCCAGGGGCACGCCGGTGGCGCGCATGAACACCGGCATCGACGGCGGCATGAACAAGGTCTTCGCGGCGAAGATTCCGGAAGGCTCGACCGGCCTGTCGGACGGCGCCGAAGGCAATACGCTGCAGATGCTGGCGATGTCGAAGGCGCCGGGCACGATCCCCGGCACCGTCAACCCGCCGAAGCCGAACTTCGAGCCGACCGCCGCCGCCCCGCAAGGAGAGCCGGTCGTCGCAGTCGCCGCACCCGCGACCAACACCCGCGTCGCGACCGCAGCGCCTGCAGAGAAGTCCGGCGGCTTCTTCTCCAATCTCAGCCGCAAGATGGGCATGGGCACCGCCGACACGACGGCGACCACGCCGCCGCCGCAAGCGACCGCCTCGGTCGCCCCAGCGCCCGCAGCACCGAGCACAGCCTCCAAGCTGAAGACCGCAGTGAGCCACCTCATCCATCGCGATACTGCGAAGGACAAGCCCGCCGTCGCCACGAAGCCCGCTGAGCCGGCAAAGCCCGCCGAGACCAAGGTCGTCGCCGCAACGCGTCCCGCGCCGAAGCTCCCGGCGAACGACGCCGCGGCTGGCGGCTCGCAGATGGCCGGCGCGGCCCCGGTGGTGTCGTCGAACTCGTTCGACAGCCGCTTTGGCGCGGTGAAATAGGCCGACGCTCGGCGCTAAACCGCTACGGCGCCAGGTAGCGCATCAGCTCCGGATTGCCCCTCACCTCGCCCGCCGCGCCCTGCAGCGCGACGCGGCCACGATCCAGCACATAGGCATAGTCGGCGACACGCAGCGCAAGGTCGAGGTGCTGCTCGACGATGATGACGGCGATGGTCTTGGCGAGCTCGATCAGGCGTTCGGTGATCTCCTCGATCACGCCGATCCAGACACCTTCGGTCGGCTCGTCCAGCAGCAGCAGTTTTGGATCGCCCAGCATGGCGCGGCCGATCGCGAGCATCTTGCGCTCGCCGCCGGAGAGCGTGCCGGCGGGCTGGTCGAGGCGCTGGCCGAGTTTCGGGAAGATGGTCAGCACGCGGTCGACCGCGCCGGCATCCTTGTTGAAGAGCGAGCCGACCGCGAGATTGTCGCGCACCGACAGGCGCGCGAACACCGAGTGCTCCTGCGGCACATAGCCGATGCCGGCGCGCACGCGCTCCTCGGGCCGCCTGCGGCTGATGTCGCGGCCGTCGAAACCGACCTCGCCCTTCCATGCCGGCAGTTCGCCGACAATGGTCTTCATCAGCGTGGTCTTGCCCGCGCCGTTGCGCCCGAGCACCGCGACGCCGCCGCGCCAGGGAATGCCGAGGTTGACGTCGAACAGGACCTGGCTGCGGCCGTAGCCGGCGTCGAGATGCTTGATGTCCAAAAATTCAGGCACGGCGCAGATAGATCTCCTGGACGGACTGGTTGGCCTGGATCTCCGACACCGTGCCCGATGCCAGCACCTTGCCCTGGTCGAGCACGGTCAAGCGATCGCAGATGTCGCGGATGAAATCGAGATCGTGCTCGACGATGACGAGCGAGCAATGCTGCTTGATCGGCTGCAGCAACTCGCCCGTGACGCGGCGCTCCTCCAGGCTCATGCCACCGGTCGGCTCGTCGAGCAGCAGCAGCTTCGGTTTGCCGGCGAGTGCCATCGCGATTTCCAGCCATTGCTGCTGGCCATGCGACAGCGCAGCCGCCGCATCGAAGGCGCGATTCGCAAGGCGGAACTGCGTCAGCATGGTCATGACCTGATCGTGCAGCGCACCGCGCGTGCGCGAGAACACGAGATCGAACAGTGAGGACTGCGCCTGCAGCGCGAGCAGGATGTTGTCGTAGAGCGTCAGCGACGGTAGCACTGATGTGATCTGGAATTTCAGGCTCATGCCGGCGCGCGCCCGCTCGGTCGGCGTGAACGTGGTGATGTCGGCGTTGACGAAGGAGACTTTGCCTTGCGTCGGCGCCTCGGCGCCGGCGATGCACTTCATCAGCGTGCTCTTGCCGGAACCGTTCGGGCCGATCAGGCCGTGAAACTCGTTCTCGCCGACCGTGAGCGCCGCGCCGTCGAGCGCGGTGAGCTTGCCGAAGATCTTCGAGATGCCCGCAGCCTCAAGGAGCGGCATCGCGATTCTCCTTGATCCTGGCACCGAAGCTGCCGACGCGCTCGCGCTCGCCGAGGACGAAACTGATCAGGCCGAGCGGCCGGAACAGGATCACGAGCAGCAGCAGCAATCCCAGAATGATCGGCCAGACGTCGCGGTAATTATCCGACAGCCAGAAGCTGACGCCCTCGACGATGACGGTGCCGATGACGGCGCCGATCAGCGTGCCGGAGCCGCCGAACAGCACGTAGAGCACCACTTGCGTCGAGACGACGACGCCGACCATGTTGGGCCAGACAAAACCTTCGTGGAAGGCATAGAGGCTGCCGGCGAGCCCTGCGATGGCGCCGCCGATCGCAAAGATGATCGCCTTCAAATGCTGTGCCTTGTAGCCGAAGAAGGCGATGCGCTGCTCGTTCTCGCGCAGGCCGGCGAGCGCGAGGCCGAACTGCGAGCGCACCAGGAAGCGGCAGAGCAGGTAGACCACGACAAGGATGCCGAGCACGAGATAATAGAACACCGGACCTTCCGAGAATTCATAGCCCCCGAGCGTCATCGACGAGATCGAGGGGATGCCGTTCTGGCCGCCGAGATAATACCAGCCGCGCGCGAGACGATCGGCGGCGTAGGAGCCGGTCAAGGTCCCCAGCGAGACGAAGATCACGCTGGAAGGGTGCCGGCCCAGCAGCAGGAATCCACCGAGCAACAGCGCAAAGGTGAGGCCGATCAGCGTCCCCGCCGGCAGCACCACGAGGATGTTGGTGATGTCGAGGTCGCGCGCGAGCAGCGCCACGCCATACCCTGCCGAGCCGAAGAACAGGGCCTGGCCGAAGCTCATGATGCCGGCATAACCCCAGACCAGATCGAACGACAGCGCGAACAGCGCGAGGATGATCACGCGTGTCGCGAACACCGTGAGGTAATCCTGCAGCACCAGCGGCGCGACGAGCGCGGCGACCAGCACCACGCCCTCCACGATCGGCAACACTTTTCGTCCCGCGACGGCTTGCGCCGCCGCTCCGTGTTCAGTCATTGCGACGTCCATCTCCCCGCCGATCTCGGCGGGGATCGCCTGCTTTACTGCGCCCATCGACTTCGGCATTCTAGCGTAACATTCCTTCTCAGCATTCCTTGGGATCGACCAGACCTTCGCTGCGCGCGACGATCTCGTAGTTCCCGCCCTTGGCGACCGCCGTGTACATCTTCATCTTGCAGTGCCGCTTGCCCGGCACCATCTCGGCCGGCCCGCCCGGACCTTCGGCGATCTTGGCGTGGTCGAGCGCCGCCGCGACCGACTCGCGATCGATCTTGCCGGCTTCCTTGACGGCGGCTTCCCACAGCTTGAGGCCGCGATAGGTGCCGGTCGCAGCACTTCCGGCGGCGAACAGGAAGTTGCCCGGAAAATCCTTCTCGTAGGCGGTCTGGATCTTGGCGTCGAACGGGTTCTCCTTGGTCAGCACCTTGAAATAGTCGAGGCAGCTCGCAAGGCCCTCGATCTCGGCGGCCTGGTTGATGTTGAGCGTGTTCTCGTCATAGTAGACGCAGGCAAGACGTCCGCCGTTCTTGAGGAAGCCCGCTTCATAGAGCTGCTTGAAGAACGGACCGACGCCGGGCGGAATGACGGTGTTGAAGACGACGTCGACCTTGTTGGAGATGATGCGGTTGACGGTCGCGGAGAAGTCGATCTGGTCGAGCGGATAGTATTCCTCGAACACCACCTCGCCGCCGTTCGCCTCGATCACCTTGCGCGCATAGACGTTGAGCGTGTGCGGCCAGACATAGTTGGCGCTCGGCAGCGCGAACTTCTTGCCGCCGTTCTTGACCAGCCAGGGGATGAACTCGTCGCATTGCTGCGCCGGCGTCGGCCCGGTGCAGAACAGGTAGGGCGTGCACTCCTTGCCTTCGTAGAGCTGCGGGTAGATGTAGAGCGTCTTGCCGCGCGCGACGATCGGGTCCTTGATCGCATTGCGCATCGACGAGGTGATGCCGCCGAGCACCATGTCGACCTTGTCGCGCTGGATCAGCTTTCGCACGTTGCCGACCGCGACCGACTCGTTCGAGGCGGTGTCCTCGATGTAGAGCTCGAGCGGACGGCCGAGCAGGCCGCCGGCGCCGTTGATCTCCTTGATCACCATTTTCGCGACATTGGCGTCGGCATTGCCGGCGTAAGCGATCGGACCGGTGAGGTCGGTCGCGATTCCGACCTTGATCGGAGCCTCGGCGGCATTGGCCCAGGGCGCTGGGATCACCCAGCTGCCGACACCGGTTGCGACCGCGCCGGAGGCGAAAGCGAAATTGGACAGAAAGCGGCGGCGTGAAAGCTGCGTGCGATCAAACATGTGATTAAACCCCTTTTCCAGCGATGAGGCCCTGCGGCCGGAACTTGATGAAGGCAATGGCGAGAACGAAGACGAGGACGTCGGCGACCACGGGCGCCATGATCCACGGCAACGCGGCGCTGAGCGTGCCGATCACGCCGGCGCCGGCGACGGGGCCGATGAAGGAGCCGACACCGCCGACCATGACGGCGACAAAGCCCTGGATCAGGAAGCGGATGCCGAGATCGGCGTAGAGGCTGAACACCGGCACGATCAGCGCGCCGGCAAGGCCCGCGAGCGCGGAGCCGAACGCAAAGGTGGCGCCATACATCAAGGGCGTGGAGATGCCCGAGGCCCGTGCCAGCGACGGGTTCTCCAGCGTGGCGCGCATGCGCAGGCCAAAGCTGGTGCGCGACAGCAGGAGATAGCAGCCGACCATTACCAGCGTCGTGATGACGATGATGGTGAAACGCCACGCCGAGATGTGCATGGTACCGATGTCGATCGAGCCGCCGATCGGCTCGGGCACCGTGAGATAGAAGCCGCCGATCAGGCCGCGCACGGATTCGCGGATGATCAGGCCGAGCGCGTAGGTGCCGAGCATCGCCACGATCGGTGCGGCGTAGAAGCGACGGATGATCAATGCCTCCAGCACGAAGCCGAGCGCGCCGACAAGGAAGGGCGCAGCAACCATGCCGGCCCAGATCGGCAGGCCGTTGGCGTAGGCGAGGTAGGTGATGTAGGCCCCGAGCAGGACGAACTCGCCCTGCGCGAAATTGAAGATGCCCATCATGCTGGCGATGATCCCGAGCCCCAGCACGATCAGGACGATGATCGCGCCGAAGCTCAGGATTTCGAAGGCCGCGACGAATGCGTTAGCCATACGTTGGATTCTTGTTTTGACGCGTTTTCTTGACGCGAACCGGCATCCACTTCGCTCGAAAACGCTCCGCAGCCCACCCCGCCTGCATCAATACGCCCCTTACATCTTCTTCCAGTCGCCGATCTGCTCGAAGGCATGGGCGGCGCGGTAGATGGTGGATTCCTCGAACATGCGACCGACCAGCATCAGGCCGACCGGCAAGCCGTCGACCATGCCGCAGGGCAGAGACATCGCGGGATGATGGGTGATGTCGAACGGCGCGGTATTGGAGATCATCTCCAGCGCACGGGCGATGTAGTCCTCGCGGCTGGCCGTGGGCTCCGGCAGCTTGGTTGCCTTCATTGGCGTCGTCGGCAGCAATAGGAGGTCGTAATCCCCAAACGCCTTGTCATAGGCCGCGGTCAGGCGCCGCGAGATATTGAGCGCCTTGCCGTAGTAGCGGGGACCGAAGGTGTTGTTGATGTAGGTGCCGAGCATCAGGAACAGCTTGGTGGTCTCGGACAGCGAGTCCGCCTGACGCCGCCAGCCGCGATGGAAATCCATCAGCGTGGTGGAGTAGAGGTCGGCACGGGAGAGGCCGTAGCCGTCGCCATACATCATGGTCTGGGTCATGCCCTCGGTGCCGATCGGCGTCCAGATCGCGGGCCCGAGGAGGTGCATCGGGATCGATACGGTCTCGACGGTGGCACCGAGATCCTTGAAGCGCTTGGCGGCCTCGCGCACGCTTTCGTTGACGGCGGCTTCCGCAGTGGCCTGCTCGAAGCCTTCCTTCAGGATGCCGATCTTCATGCCCTTGACACCCTGGCCGAGAGCCTTGGTGTATTCCTCGACCTTGGGGGCCTTGATGCGGGGATCGTAACCGTCGTCGCCGGCGAGCACTTCGAGCAACAGCGCGTTGTCGGCGACGGTGGCCGTCATCGGGCCGGTATGATCGACGAAGATCTCGATCGGCATGATGCCGGTGTAGGGCACGAGGCCCCAGGTCGGCTTCATGCCGTAAGTGCCGCAGAACGAGGACGGCATGCGGATCGAGCCACCCTGGTCGCCGCCGATCGCCATGTCGACCTCGCCGAGCGCAACGACGACGCCGCTGCCAGAGGAGGAGCCGCCGGCCGAATAGCCCATCTTGTAGGGATTATGGACGGCGCCGACCGCGTTGGTGTGACTGCCGCCGGACATGCAGAAGTTTTCGCAATGCACTTTGCCTGCGATCTCGGCGCCGGCGTCCAGCATGCGCGTGACGATGGTGGCGTCGAAATCCGGAACGTAGCCCTCGAGCGTCGTCGAGCCGTTCATCATGGGAACGCCGGCGAGCATGATATTGTCCTTCAGCGCGACGGTCTTGCCCTTGAGCTTGCCGCTGGCTGCGCCCTTCACCGTCGACTTGCGATACCAGGCGTTGCGCGGATTCTCCTCGGCCGACGGCTGGTAGCCGGGCGTGCGCGGATATTTGACCTCCGGCACCTCGTCCGGCATCGCGCCAACGAGATTGTAGGCTTCGATGGAGCCTTGCATCAGGCCACGGAACGAGGCGACATCGTCGTCGGTGAGCGAAAGGCCGCACTGCCTGGCGACATCGCGAAGCTGGGCGGGCGTGGGAAGGACAACTGTCACGGCGCTCTCCTGAAGTTTCTTGAAACGAACATTGGGCGTGGCCGGCCCGGCGCGACGCACACACGGGCCTCGCCAAAACATTCAAAACGGAAATATTTTCCTTTTCAAGTATTGTTTTGGATTGAGCCGTGTGCGAGATCGCCGCGCCGGAGTCAGACCGGCTTGATCAGCTTGAAGTCGAGACCGTCGGCTTCGGCGAGATACATCTGCATCCGGGCGTGACCGTTGCGAATGACGACCGGGCCGCGCGCGCCGCCGTAGACGATGTTGCGGCCGGCCGCGAGCATCGGCGTCATCGACAGCGAGCCGGCCTTGTTTGCGACCGCTTCGAGAAAGCGCAGGCCTTCATAGCTGGACTGGCCGAGCGAGCCGATCGGCGCGGCGTTCGGCCCAAACATCTGGTGGTAGCGAATCTGAAAATCATCGTTGGCGCGCGAACCGACACCGGGGAAATAGCCGGAGGCGCAGAACATGTTCTCGCTGTTGTCCGCACCGATGCCGAGCAGCACGGTCTCGTCCATCGCGCCGGCGAGCCGCAGCGTCGTTGCCGCAAGTCCGCACTCGCCGAACGCGCGATTGAAGGTGATGCTGTCGGTACCGATCAGCGAGATCAGGACGACGTCCGGTCGGGCCGCGCGGATGCGCTCCAGATGAGCCTCGTGATTGTCCTCGCCGAGCGGCACAAACTCCTCGCCCACAACCCGTCCGCCGGTTTCCTTGATGTAGCGCTTCACCGCGCGATGCGACTGCCAGGGCCAGACATAGTCGCTGCCGATCAGGTACCAGCGCGCCGCTTTCTTGACGTCGGCCAGCCAGTGGATCGATGGCCGGCTCTGCCAACGCGGCGTCTCGCCGATCGCCATGACGCCCGGCGTCAGTTCGCCGCCTTCATAGACAGGCGTGTAGATGTAGGGGATGCGGTTCTCGGTGGTGATCTTGCGGAGCGCGACGCGAACCGCGCTGGTGTGCATGCCGATGATGAGATCGATCTCATCGTCGACCACCGCCTGCTCGGCACGATCAAGGACACCATCAAGCGGGCCGCCGGCATCATAGATCGACAACTCGATCTCGCGCCCCAGAATGCCGCCGCGCTTGTTGATCTCGGCGACGGCGAGCTGCGCGGTGTTGGTGGCGCATGGCCCCCAGATGCCGGGCGAACCGCTGCAGCAGATGAAACAGCCGACCCGCAGCTTGTTGGTGCCGCGTCGTCGGAAAAGCGCGTCGTCGCTCGGCGACAACGCACCACCAGCCGCCGATGACGACAGATTCCTGAGCAGCATCGACGGCGGCAACGCCGGGCCGTCGTGAGCCGGGAAGTTTACCGTCGCGCGCACGCCAACTCCTGTCTGGCACCAGACCTGAAAGCATATTCTTCGGGCGACCGCGGCCTTCGCCCTTTTGTTAGGCAATCATCCTATTTTGAAAATATTGAATATTCAACAATTGAAGTGCATATAGAAGCAGCATTGATTGCAAGACATTCACTCATTTGGGTCAAGCCGAAGTCTTAGCCGTGGCAAAACCGAACACCCCCATCACCGAACACCTTACTTATCTGCTCGCGCAAGCTAACCGCGAGATCAACCGGCAACTCGAACTCAGGTTGAGCAAGGAAGGTGTTCCCGTCGAGCAGTGGCGCATCCTGAAAGTTCTCTCCGATGGCGATGGTCATTCGATGGGCGAACTCGCGGACGCCGTGCTGCTCAATCATCCGACCCTGACCAAGATGATCGACCGCATGGTCTCGGACGCGCTGGTCTATCGCGTGCAGGATCCGAACGACCGCCGCAAGGTGCTGATGTTCATCTCCGACCGCGGCAAGGTGCTGTGCAAGAAGCTCAACTCGCTCGCGGTGGACCAGGAGGAGCACATCCTGGAGAGCTACGGCGACAAGTCGACCAGCGAACTCAAGCGGTTGCTGGAGAGCTTGATCGACAGTTCGAATTGAGGCGAAACCGCGCAAAGGAGCGTGCCGGCATGCAAATGGCGGCCGGCGTACGCAGGGACATTTCGTCGCCCTTCCGCATGATGATTGACTGATGTAACGTTTGCCGCAGCCGCCACAGGGCAGTGCCGAAGGCCCGATAGATTGTTAGCGGCAATTTGCCCACGGCAGGGCACGCAATCCTTCATTGATCTGTTTTGAACCGGCGCTTTTTCATCGCGCCGGATGGACTGCATACATTTCATCCATCACTCGCTCCCGAGAGGAGAAGTCATCATGCATTTCTGTATGACAGGACAGTACACGCCAAAATCGCTCAACAGCATCATGGAGAATCCCAAGACCAATCGCTACGAGGCGGCCAAGGCTCTGATCGAAGCTGCGGGCGGTAAACTGATTTCGATGTACAGCACAGCTGCCGAAGGCCCCGGCGTGCTGGTCATCTTCGACGTGCCGGACCCCACTGCTGCGCCGGCCATTTCGGGCACCGTGGTCGCATCGGGTGCGATCCACAACGTCACCCTCAAGCGCCTGTGGACGCAGGACGAAATCATGCAGGTTCGGCTGAAGGCGACCGAACTGCGGGGCAAGTATCGGCCGCCCGGCAGCTAGAGATCGCGCATGGGTTCATGAAGTGGCGTAACAGATGCCCCGATCAAGTCGAGCCGGGGCATCACGCCGAGACAAGCTCGCGCCATTACGCGTACCGCCCGTGGCAGTGCTTGAACTTCCAACGGAAGTAAAATTGCGGAGTAGTTTCAACAGCCTGCAGTCCTGCCACGGGCGCTGTCAATCTTTTGTCGAGAACCCTGCGCCTTCTTCTGTGCATCTTGGGCTGATGGAGTGCCCTTGCTCTCCCAGAGTCTCTGATGCGTTTCGGATTGGCCCCAGTGTCTCGGACCCCGCAGCTAGCTCGAACACATCGTCGGGCTTCGTCTTGGGTGCGGGGTAGCTTTAGCGTTTTGGGGTGCGGGTAGCGACCGGGAGTTTCACCGGGGAAATTGGGGCAGCCCTTCAGTGGTGCGTACGATCATACTTGCCGCCTGAGGTCGTTGCTATGGTCGCTCGGACGGTGATGAGGCCGAAAGCCCATTAGAAAAATGGCTGGCTTGATGGCGTTCTATACATGCAGACCTGCATGGCAAGACTGTTCGTCTGCAGTGCCGAGCAGGACTAAATAGCAGCGACAATCCCGGTAGCCCTACAACCTGGCTGCCCAGCATCGGCATCTCAACCGGTGCACCATCACTCGCATTATCGACTTGGCGTGGTCTATCTCGACGCCCTGTTACGTCTGGCGTGAGACGGAATACAGAATGTTCGGCGAGAACAAACCCAAGCAACAACTCAAAGCAAAGGCCTTGGCCCGAGCACGATGAGGGCAACGCAACGCTGCGACCCTCGAGGATGTAGACGTCGACCAATTGGCTCTACAGACTAGCGTTGGAACTGAACGTAAACGGGAGATCGCTCAACCGCCCCGTACCAGCAATGGTGATTCAAATTGGTGTGTGACGGGGCTATATGCAAGCTTCTCGATCGTGCTTTGGCCGTCGTCGGCTGAAGTGTGATTGAAGGCAACTGCAAGATAGACCACGGTACTTGATCATAGATTTAGATTCCAACATCAAAGCCACGAACGTAGTGAGTATCGTCCGTAGGACGATTGTTGACGGTTAGATGATGGTGACGGTGATGGTGACCGATGTTGCTTCGGTCGCCGAGGTGAACGACCGGCCGCCAATTACACAGAAGCCAATAAGAGCTTCGCAGCGGCTTCGCCGCTTACACCATGGTGATGGTTCGGCTGAACGATTGATTGAAGGTCTACCGCAGGATTGTACCTTGGCACTTGGGTCTTCTGCCGCTCGTCTCTCTGAAGTGATGTCCCCACGTAAAATGTCAACTAAGGATGACCGCCAGGCATTTTGTACAGCGCCCGCATGGCGAGCTAGATCGATGATACGAGGACCTCGCCATGTCTCCATCCTTCGCTCGATCTAAATATTCTCGGTCGCCCATGCCAAACGCCAGTTTTTGGCCCTTCTGGTTGATTTTAAAGCAATATTCATTCATCACAAAATCGTGAGAATATGGCTGCGGTAGAAAGTTCATTGGGTCGCAGAAGCCCTTAGGAAGGCCACCGGTGAGTTCAAAAATGCGGCGCTGAAAATCGGCCCTCGCTAACCACTAGTCGTCAAGATCTTTCATTATTGCTGATTTGCCGAACTATCGGCCGGTTGCGGATTACGTGAGACGCCTTATCCTTTTCGTCGGCGATGGTGATCGTCCACTGTGATTGTTAGGACGCAACACCACAATTCAACCGGATCAGAGGACTGACATGACCAGAGGTAACGATTCTGGCCACGGCGGAGCTGTGGCTACTCAAGAGAGCGGATCGAAGGTGCAGCAACGTTCGATCTCCCGCTCCAAGAAGCAAGGCATTTGTGAGATCGAGAAACAAGCCAAAAGGCTCCTGCTGAAGGAAACTGAAGCAGGTGGCATGTTCTACGGACTGAAAGTCGTCGCACATATCGCCCCTGAGACGGTCGAGGGCCTTCTCAAGCTGGCTGGAAAGGCTGGCGATCTAAATAGAGCGAGGGTGCAAGTCATGAAGGAGTACGGTGAAGATGTACTCTGAGGATCAGTCCCGAGGCATCGCTGAGAGGGGTCAGGAAAACGTCGACGCTACGGCCGCTCAAGCAGTCGGGCCAAGTGGCGTGGCGCCAGGGGCAGAACCGGAAGGAGAGTTGCATCGAACCAGCGATGAAGACGACTTCTGGTCATCATTCACCGTGCCCAATCACCGAGCAGCAATATTTGCTGCTTACAATGGCGGATTGGGACCTATAATGGAAACCGCAACGGCTTGTCTGAAGGCAGAGACACAGCTCGACCCTGCCCAGAAACAGGCGCTGTTGAAGGATCTTCCTTTTCGGCCACCAAGTTTCTCGAAGTACGTGAGGATTGGGCAGGACTGCCGGCTCCACGATCCAAACATTCGCAATAAGCTCCCGCCGAAGTTCACGGTACTGTATCTGCTGTCGCAATTGAGCCAGGACGACTTTGCTGCAGTTGTCCAGGACGGCATCTTGAGGTGCGGATTGCGACGGAGCGAATTGGAGCAGTGGATTAAGGTTCGTAGAGAGCCGAAGATAGGCAAGCCGAAGGTCTCAAAGCTGCCGAGAGCGTTTGCCGCAGCTCTTAAGCCCCTCTCAGTTTTGCCGCTCGACAAAGAGGTGGAGGAAGAGTTTCGGAACAGGCTGAAGATGATGGGCGCCGAATTCAGCATGGAAGTCGTGTTTCCAACGGACAAATACATGACCGATCGAGAGCACGCTCTGCAGCACATCCGGGAGGAGGGCAGAAAGGTCGTTGATCATTTCGTCAGCCAAAAGCGGCAGAAGCTGAAATCATACAGCGGCGAGACTCCCTCCTATCTCAAGAAGAACCCTGCAGCCGCCTTTGGGGACATCTGGATCGACCACAGCGCTGACATCGAACGGGTGCAAAGCGTGCTTGCACATATCGGGCGGGAAAAGGAATTCGAGTTGATCCGAGCAGCCGCATTTGATGTCTACGGCATTCCTGACGAGAGCGGCGAACGTTCTCCTGCCGAAGATCCTCCGAGCACTGCTGAGACGGAGGGTGTTGTGGAGCAGTCGGGTGATAAGGACGAAAGCTCGATTTAATGAGCTCGTGGTAGTACAATATCGGTACGAGCCTTGGCACCATTCGGCGGTTCGATCATGGGTAGCAGAGAGTTGGCCAACCGATGCCTTCTGAAGCTCGTCTGTCCCAAAAGATCGGCTTTGAGTACTCCTTCATCTTCGCTTGTGCGTAGGGCTGTTTTATGCGGCGCCGGCAAGCAGCCGTTCCGCATAAATATGGCAAGTCAAGACCGACAAGGCAGAATGAAGAGCAGAGAGAAACAACAAGCCTTGACGGCTGTATGCGACACCACGCACTGGCGGGCGGTCGTCGCACTAACGTTGAATCTGAAGCAGTCAGTGCCTACGCCAAATGGCGGTTTCGCTCTTGTCGACGAACAGGCTTGCAAGAAGACGTTCAAGCGGTTCTGCAACTCTCTAAATAGGGAGGTCTACGGAGCCGCACATCGGCATCATAAGAAACGTCTCCGAATCATTCCCATCTTGGAGCACCCTGCATCGGGCCGATGGCATTATCACGTTGCAATCGAACCACCCGAGTTTATGGACGGGGAATCCCTAGCCGAACGGGCAGTAAAGCAATGGGAGCAAACTCCACTTGGCTATGGTCATGGCCATGTTTGCGCCCAGGCCGATAGCGGTTGGCTCCCCTACATGACCAAATTTCGAACTAAGGAAGTTTTTGAGGATTTCCTGGACTGCCTGGACGTCGAGGCACTCCACAACCCGATTGCAAGCGCTTAGTCGCTCCCTCGGACCGTTCGTTTCGTCGCCATCAAAAGGCCGAGCAGCCGTTCGGCTTTATTGATGGTCCATGACTTCCGTAGACATCATGACTGGCCACGGCCATCGTATCCACAGGATACTGATGGCCCAATGGCTGCTTACCAAAGTGGTGTAAACACGGATTCCGTGAACGGCAGTGAACATGAGCGAGCGCCGTGAGCGAATGCTTCTTGGCGCCTTGTTGACTAGGACACCTAAGTTGCCATCCATTGATGATGACGACCGTCGTTAGGTGAACTTCGGTAGACGTCGATTGATGAGTTTAGGCGGCCAAAAGCGGCTACCAAATTATGCGGCGAATGTGGTGCCGTAGTCGGCCAATAGCTTGCCGCATTCGAGAATGTCGAGATGTGACCATACCTCCTGCGCCGTCTCGTGGAACATTGCGTTGACTTGGCTCTCGATGACAGCTTTTTCGGGGGCACTTCGTCCGTATGTCGAAGCGTAAGCGTGCTTCACTCCGATCTTCCTGCCGTGAGATTTCGGCGCAATAAGCTCAACATTTTGCCGATGAAAGTGGAAGCCAAGGAATACGACGTGCTTGGCTTCTTCCAGGAACGTTCGCACTTCTTCTATCGCACCGCCACCCGATACTTCCTCGTTAAAGGTCTTGATGCCCTGCGATAGCAGGTCGATATCGACGCAGTACTCGTCATGAGGATCGCCACCAAGATGCAACCCGTTTGCGACGCCCTTCCATTTTAAGTCGGCGATTGCGCCATAAGGGTGGTGGATCACCAGCTTCGACATAAGCTCGGATGCTCTCTCCTCAGGCACACCGAAGCTCCGTTGAAGCGACTTCCATAGGTACTGTTCGACACATCGGTCGTAGTTGAAATTGATGATGGCGATGCTGTTGAAAATGCTGTCAAGGCTTCCTTGCACAGTCACACCCTGGACCAGGCTGTTCATGAAGGTGGCCAGCCAGGACTTGCGCACCTTCTCCTCGTTCTTGAAATTGAACGGATGCTTTGTCCAATCGATAAAGACGTCACACTTCCTCTCATAGTCCAAAATCACGTCCACGATAGCCATTTTACCAACGAGCTTGATTAGCTCATTATGACCGTGTGCATGGATATAAGTATCGATAGAGCCCATGTGGTGGGCCCCTTGGGCGATTGATGCAGCGGCACCAAAAAGCTGCTTGGTATCGATCTTTCGCATTGCAGATGCTCTAAGTATCGCATCATTTAGACGCTCGCCGTTCAGCCCTCGCCTACTCCCTTGCTCGGCTCGCCCGAACGTGAGCCGCTTCTCAATCTCTTCAATCAACGCCTTACCAGTTGGCATCGAAATGTCTACGCCGGCACCTGCACCGATCACAAAGGCGGTTTTTCCCCTGAACATCGAATCATCCCGGGTTGCATCCATAAAACCGAGACTAGCAGATATTGGTTGGTTTAGGCTGAAGCACTGTCCTTGCGGGGCGGATCTTTGGCAAGGCGCCTCGCCATCCACTTTCCTTTGCTAGCTCTCGCAGCTTAGTAAGCAAGAATCGCCGGGCCTGATTGCTAATGATGTGCAACGAGCCATTGCGCCCTGCGATCCTGAGCTCCTCGTCGTCCAATCTCTTCACACGGTATCCGCCCCCATTGCATCGGTGATAGAGCGAGTAGCGGATCTCGATAAGCTCGTCGAAGTTCGAAGGTGCATTCTTGCTAAGCCAAAGGATAATGTCCTGGTCAGTTGGGAAAACCGGTTTGTGGTTGCTGCGCTTGGATATGGCCTTATTGGCGATAGCCGGCAGCTTGATTGCCGCCGGCACCTCTTCGGGCCATGCCGTTCTTTCATATTTCATTTTGAGTCTCCATAGCGGCGGAGTGCCGCTTACGAGACTATTTAGCGCTCATTTAAAATCGGGCAGGCTGTGTGGATCACGGTGAAGTGTGCTGTTCATTCGGCTGTACTACCGCAGCCCACTGATGTGGTTGATCCATGGCGCCCCCAGCTGAAATCAACAACGTGTATCCGTGAAGTGACTTTCCGCCGGCGAGCCGGAAGTTATCAGTCTTGGTCGGCATTGAGTTAGAGTTCAGTGGGGAGTTCGAAGTACTTTCGGAGGACGAGATCGATGCCGGGCTGTGAAAACGCCTTTGCCCTCGTGGGCGAGTTTCAGTTCCATTTCGCCAACATAGAGGGAGCTCTCAACTCCTGTGTAGCGAAGGTGCTAGGCATTGATGGCACGACAGCTGCCGTAGTTACCAGCACACTCGATTTTGCTAAGAAGGTGGCTCTAGTGCTTGCCGCCATCGATGCCAACTTTTCGAAGGACAACCTCGACGCTACGCAAAAGCTGCTGAAGCGTGTTAGAGGCCAGAATGACCCACATCGACAGAACATTATTCACTCCCGCTTTTTGGCGACAGAGACCAGCGACGTAACATTCATTAGAACAGCTGCACGGGACAAATTGGAGCACAAGATATTCACCTAGACCCCCAGCGACTTCCGCCAACATTTCAGTCGAATGGCCTGTTTGGCAGGTGAGTTGATGGCGCTTGAGGGACAGCTGGAGCCGTAAGTTCCATCCCTGGAGTTCTCCGATCCTCGGAGTTCCAGCTTCGTCGCTATGATTTGAGACGATGGCTCACCCGGCGGAGTAGCCAGGTTCGACAATCTTTGAGGTCGGCTTCACAAGGCAGGCGGTCCCCCCAGGCCCGGGCTTGAGCAGAAGCTCGCTTAGAGTTGCTAGACGCCTTGGCCGATCGGGCGTAGTCTACTTAGACTTGTGTTGGCGGCAAATCATGCCCGCATGCGCCCTTCAATGACCAATAGACCAGAGGTCCCGGATCTCACAAGAGCGGCGCAGTATCTGCGCATGTCTTCCGACGTCCAACGCTATTCTACCGAAAACCAGCAGAACGCCATTGCCGAGTACGCTCAGAAGCATGGTTATAAGATCGTGGCATCGTACAGAGATGCTGGAAAGAGCGGTCTTTCGCTAAAAGGTAGGGAAGCTTTACGGCAACTGCTTTCCGATGCGCTTTCACCGCGACGTCCCTTTGATGCTATTCTGGTCCTCGATGTTAGCCGATGGGGACGGTTTCAGAATCCAGATCAGGCCGGTCACTATGAGTTTCTCTGCCGGCAAGCTGGCGTTCCCGTAATCTATTGCGGTGAGCCATTCGAAAACGACGTCGTACCCGCCACCACCATTGTGAAGCATTTGAAGCGGGTGATGGCCAGCGAATATAGCCGTGAGCTGTCTGCAAAGGTCTGCCGTGCTCACCGTCAGCAAGCCTTGCTAGGCTTTCGCCAAGGTGGAAGCCTCACGTATGGATTTCGTAGGCTTCTTGTCGACGCTTCTCGTAATCCCCGACAGATCCTAAATGCAGGACAAAGGAAAGCCCTTAGCTCAGACAAGGTGGTTATTGTCCCCGGACCATCCGAAGAGCTCGCCGTAATACGGCGGATATTCAGACTGTTTGTGCAGCAAAAGCTATCGGTTGCCGAGATTGCGAGGAGGCTGTCTAAGAAAGGAATACCCGGCTACGGAGGAAAACCATTGGGCCATCAGGCTGTCCGGCATATTCTTTCTTGCGAACTTTGCATTGGTCAAATGACCTACAATGTGACAACGACGCGATTGCAGGCTCCCTCTAAGAAGAACCCTGAGGAGCTGTGGGCGAGGTTCGCGGCTTTCAAGCCCGTTGTTTCGATCAGGCAATTCAAAAAAGCTCAACAGCGACTCGCTCAGCTCCCGGTGCGATGGGATAAGCAATCGATAGCGGCTTCCTTGCGGACCCTACTTGCTGAGAAAGGTCGTCTTACTGAACTAATAATCAATCAATCGGAGAACGCACCGTGTCACGAAACGGTGGTGAATCATTATGGATCACTCGACGCTGCTTATGCTGCGATCGGCTACGTGCCCGAGTTTAAACAGCAGTTTGGGATGAACGGAAAGTTCTGGGGCGAAAAGGCGCTCTTTGCCGGCTTGCAAAAGATTCATGCAGCCAATGGATTTGTTTCGAACCGCCTAATCGACAGCTGTGCCTATCTGCCATCCGCGGCGTTTGTTAGGAGACGGTTCGGTACTCTGTCTGAAGCGACCCGGCGAGCCGGTTTGCCCATTGTTCCTCATAGCCAAACGCAAAAGCGTGCGTGGAAGCAGCGAAGGGCGGCAGGATGCGATGAACTCTATCAAGGAGTTCGTTGGACAAAGGAGGAGTTGGCCCGGGCCCTGCGCAAACTGCACAGAAAGGCTGGGTATTTAACTGCAAATGTGATTAATCAAAATGAAGCCGCACCCAGTGCTGACTATTACTGCAAACGATTTGGCTCTCTCGATAACGCAAGGAGGTTTGCCGACATACCGGTCCCAACCCATTCGGAGCGCATGTTGGCTGCTTGCAAGAGGAAGCGAGATGGCAAGCCAACTATTGGGAGGCGACGCCGTCATCCAGATCAACGCATCGGACTTCACTACCGGTCGGATGATATTCTGGCCGGCCTAAAATCCTTGGTGCAGAAGAAAGGAGTGATTTCGGCTCTTCTGATTAATGCGGAGCCGTCACTGCCTTCGGCAGATTGCGTCATCAACCATTTCGGTTCGCTCCGGGAAGCGTACCGGCTTGCGGGCATAGTCGCCTTAAAGGGCAAGCTTGTTCGTTTTGGTTTGCCGCTCCAAGAAATGTCAGAGAAGACAAGTTAGTTGCTCGTTCGGACGTCTCCGATGGCTCCAAAGCCGGCCCGAAAGCAACCAGCAGGCACTCCTCACACTTTAGAGTAGCAAAAGAAATGCCTGCGTGTGCTAGAGCAAAGCTTCTCTTGTATCTGGGCAACCAGCTTGCTGCCGACTGCCTTTTCTGGCTCGACCGTTCGATCGAAGGCTGTATGTCGGATTGGCGTTAGTGCAATCCAACAGCCAGGAGCCCGCTATGTCGACCTCAATCCTCAAGTCGCTCACGTTCGTCCCGCAGCCCAAGGTCATTTCTGACCCATTGATTATCAAGCGGGAACGCATGGTTTCCCGCTTGGAAGATCAAAAGAAGCTGCTCGCCGATCCGACCTACCAGCGGCGTATCAAGCGTTGGGAAAAGAGGGAAGACGGGGAGAAGGTGCTCGTCGAGAAGCCGCTCCGTGCGAGCAAGTGGTGGCAACAGGACCCGAGCGGCAGCGTGGTCATGACAATGAAGGTCGGCTCGAAGCGCATCGAGTTCGAGAAGGGTAAGGCGGCCATCGCTGTAGGCTCGCTGGAGAAGCTGCCTGCGGTGATCGATTCGCTCATCAAGGCCGTGCGGGCGGGCGAGCTTGACCCTCAGCTGAGCGAAGGCAAGGGACCGAGATCGGTGCCCACTCGGAAGATCGCTTGACTGCACTACGGAAGCGTCAATGACTGATGGCGCTTCCGTAGGCTACTCTTCCTCGTCATCCCGACGTTCCGCAGCTATCCTTTTCTCAAGCGAGCGGTGGGATTCTCTTGCCCAGAGCGCAAGCTTTGGAATTGGATGGCCAAACCAGGACTGCAATGGTGAGAGATAGACCTCTAAAAGAGGAACCATTGAGCCGGACCAGGAAGTGGGGTACAGCCGCCGGCTAAGGGCGTCACGGAATTCGCGAATATCACCAAACTTGCTGGCCAGCGAGTCAAACGCAGGATGCCATCCGTTCCCTTTGATTATTGGGTAGAAGTCGCAGAGGAATGCTGCCCTATTTGTTGGATCTATCTTCGCCCACGATTCCAATTCCGCGTGGGGAACTGCGAATAGAATGCCTTCTTCATTGTGTCCCTCGCCGTCAAATCTGTAGTTCGGAGGGCCCACGATACGTTCGAGCCAGTACCGCTCGGTGGCAGTGGCGATCTCGTAAAACCGAGAGACTGATGTCCACATTGCCGATGCGTCAATCGCCAGAAGCTTCTTGACTGTTTTCCTGATTGGTCCGTCCAGTGCAAAAATCACGTCCGAGTCGCTCGACTGGCAAATACGTGAAAGTTGGTCCCCCATCGCCGAAATAAAGTGTGATCCTGCTCTCCCCGAACGAACCAGCAGGTCAGCACTTTGCTCAAAAAGATAGGAATCTCGGTTGTTGCTGCCAACTTTTTCGAGCAGCTTCGGCGAGGTCAGCAAAGTCTCTATCATTTCAGCCAGAGAAGCGTCTAGTTCAGCACGGCTGTGCTGATACATCGATATGATTTCAAGAGAAGTCCAATTTCCCTCAGCGCCATGATTGGTGGCAAGTTCGCTAAGTAGTGGCAAGATTACCGGCGGAGGGAGATGGTCGATTCCCCTACCATAAGACAGATAGGCACAATCCCGGGCCGAAATTTCGTTACGACGGAGGCTCGCAATAACATCGTCTAATCGTTCAGGCGTCACGCCAACCGCGGTGTACACGTTTATTGCCTGCTTACTAAGTGCGCTCGAACCAAGTGCAATTGCTACACACTGATCTCCCAGCTCTACGCTCCTACCGTCAACCCCATTCAAGAAGCCTCGAATAAATTGCGCCCCATGGCGTTCTTCAGATCTCTCGTAAATTGAAACGGCCTCTTTGAAGTGAATTATAGGATCACCAACATATTGAGCTAGCTCCCGAGCGAATGGAAAGCCGTTGTGCAATTCTTCAATCGCCATCACCTGGATGGCTCGGCGAACGGCTTCTGGGGTTCTAGCGATTTCACGAGCTATGGCTTGCGCCATGCGAGTAGAGTACTCGAAATCTTTAGTACTGCTGGCATTGTAGTCGTAGTTTAGATCCGGATCTCGAATGTCCGCGGCCCAGAACTTTGTATAGAGCAGTGCGAGGTCTACCAAATCAGTTGGAAGAAGTAGGTTGTATAGCTCTCTCACCTTTCTAGCCAACTCTTCTGGCGCAGCTCGCCTATCGTAGTAGAGCCAATCACCGAGCGACTCTAATGCTTCCAACCACAGGCCTTTCTCACTCGCCACCGTCTTAACGGCGGCTTCAATATCTGAGAATAGATTTTCGCCCATCAGCTCTCGGAGGTGACTCGCAACTATGCGTTCGCATCTCGTTGAGAGCTCCTTCCGAGATCGGAGAGCTAGAAGACGGTTCATGCCGTTTCTATGAAAGTCGAATACCTCGCCCCAAATCTTGGCGTGCCAATCGCTCAACGGCGGGCGAGTGCCGATTTGTTGAGCGGACCCCGATCGGGTAAAATGACTTTGTCTAAGCGTCTTCTCCAGTGCACCGATGCACAGGTCGACCATTTGCTCATCGTTGCTCGCTAAGCCTTCGTCCAACACTGCAAAGCGTTCTGCTGGCTCTGCTTCAGTACCGCTCAAATGGAGCTGAAAAAGTTGTATGAACAGCCCGGAGGCGTTATTTGAGAAGCGTTCCGTCTCGGCAGCGCCCAGCCGCATCAATAGCCGAGCGGCGATCGCGAATGATTCGTGACGAAAGACGAGCTTTTCCAAAGCCCAGACGATATGTCTCCTTCCGTCACGTAACCGCTTAAGATCGTCAAGCGACAAATCGCCGAGTACGTGCTTCAGTGCATCTGTCGCAGCGTCAGGATCAACATGGACCAAAGCGTCAAAGCATTTCGAACCATGCTCTGTGTTCAGCGTTTCAAGGGAGGCGAACATTCCCCCAGGGCCGAGCAGTCGCCGTGCGACTTCCCTTGCAGTTTTACTCGTATCAAAGTACCGCCACTGTGCGAAGAACGATGTCAGTGCGGAAGGGGAGGCAGTCGATATAAAAGACAAAAGTGTTTTCACACGAAGGACTTCCAATCGGCGGGCACCTAGATAGGCCGCTATCGGAATTGGTTGCGCAGAAAAGAAACGTCCGCGCCGGTCTACAATGTCGTGCGAAGCCGCTCTTGCGAGATGCTCATGCATCTCGTCCCCAGCTAGCGAACAAAGAGCGTTGGCGATCAGATCAAACTCCTCCGCGAAATCATCATCGCTTCCAAGTCGCTCAAAGAGCGCTAGGCATTCTATTGCCTTGACCTGATTTCGATCTCGTATTCCCGCTCCGGACAGCACCCGGCTCACCACATCTTCGATTGATCTCAAGACTGGTGTGTTCTGTGCGTAATTGTGCGTCGCCAGCACAGCTATTTTGGGGAACCCGCCGCAAAGATTGCTTATATAGGATACCTCTACTGCGCTGGCCTGGGGAAGGCGCTGCTTTATGATGCCTTCCACCAGGTTCGAACCGCTTGGTTTTAAAGAGATGTTCAAGCAGTATTCATGCTGCAGGGGGCGATCATCTATATCGATGGTCAGAAGCCGCAGAACGCTACCGGCGTTCGACACGATTGCGCTAAGCTGCAGAGCGGATTCTCGGCTGCATTCGTCCACGACAAGAAGGGTAGGACTTCCTCGTTCGGCCATCCGTTGCACGACGGGCAGCAATTGTTGACCCAACGTACGATAGTCGCAAAATAGTGCAGATACGGATCGTGACTGCTTCACGATGGTGGATATGTCTCGGAGTAGTTCAAACACAAACCGTGTCTTGCCGAGTCCTGATGGACCTATAAGCCGGACAGAGCGCCGCGGCTCGCATAGGTGGTCGTAGATTCGTTCTTTAGCCTGATCCGACGTTAGCGTATTGCCGTCGATAGCTTTGGTCGCCCTACCGTCGGCATCCTGTGCAGACCCAAGTGAGTATCGCAGATCTGTATCTGGAACATACTGTATTGAGCCAACCTCAGCCAGCTTTCCGAAACTGTCCACCGTTTGGAAGCCACCAAGAGTTAGCCCTGATCGATGCTCATTTAGCCAGACCGCGACAGCGGGATGTCGGGACGACCATTCAGCGATCTTGTTCGCGTCATAGATGTCCAATACTGCCAAACGATCAGGATCGGCACCGGTCTCTGAAATGCCAGCTCGAATTGCTTCGATTCTTTGGTCGAGCTTTTCGCCCACTAAAGCAGCTGATGTAAATCCTAAATACGATCCTCGCTCACGAATCGCCTTCGTCAGGGCGGCATTGAGCTTCCGAACTGCCCCCTTTTTCTGTGTAGCCTTTGTCCAGGCTTCTTTCTTCCAACCAGCTGCGCCCGGGTCGGTGGCCTTCGATTGGAATACCGCAAATCTACTTGGGATATAGTCCGTTCTAGGGAGCCCTCCACTCCAGCTGATACGGCCATCCTCGCCGCCGTCAGCGACCGTGATCTGCATAGGCACAGTAATTCCACGCAAGGCGATACCTGCATTCTGCGCTTCCGCATGCAGAAGTCTTCCGAGCAATTGGACAAGCTCGTTCTGGTCAAGACTTTCAATTTGAGATGGCGAAACGTCGAATATCATTGGGGTTGCAATGTCGTTCTAAATTCCTAAAAATGACGAATACTCACCGGAAGATCGCATAATTCCGTGTTAATCAAGGTGCCGCTATTCAAGTCGAACGGAAGTACCCACAGGTCGAGCTTGTCTGCCAACGTGAACTTTTGGAGCGCCGATTTGAACGCTTGCCGCTGTGGGTAGACCAGCACAAGGACGCCCTGTGTCGATTCTCGCAAGTACGTTTTGCCATAGGCCAGTAGCTGATAGAAATCTGCTTGTTTGAGGTTGTAGTTGTCTTGTGAGTTGGCGGCATCGACTAGTTTCCACTTAGTATCGAGCACCCATCTGGCTGTTCCGCAGTCAATGACGATGTCGGGTTGAAGACAAAACAAGCGGCGATCGTCGTGCTCGCAAAGGAAATGTTGCTTAGGTTGCGTGCGCAGTCTCGTATCGGGCCGCAGCGCTCGCCCCAGACATCTTGCTACGTACCTCTCAAAGAGCTTTTCCATGGGGAGGAGAAGGCTAACACCTTCCCAAGCCCCAACCACAGATGTGGGCATCTCTTTGCCGAGGACTAGCTCGCACCAGGGCTTGATATCTTTGTAATGCGCCATCAATCTGTCGTCTTGCCATCTTTCGAAATCATCAGCGACGTTCCGGCTGGCATCAACGTCAGATAGACACTCCCTTAGTTCATGAGCGAGCCTCCAATTTGAAGGCACTTGAGCTGCTCGGCAGACTTGCTCGACCGCAAGCTTGAGCAATCGGTTCTCGGATCGATTGGCGGAGAACACGTCGTGTCGAATGTGGAAGAAGTGTTGGCGATCCAGCCGCTGCCTCATCTGCTTAGCACGGCTCAATTGACCACGGAGGAAGCGCTGCTCCTCTTCCACCAACTGATACTCGCACCTAATTCCTCGCTTAACTAGGCGGTCTAGCGAGACTAGGAATTGCCTCATGATCCATTCATTGAGAGGAGCATCGAATTTCTGCAAACTCGACACTCCAACCTCCCTTACAGGCAGATCGAGCACCGTGCTTAGCATTTTAACGAGGAGAGATCTCGCTGTGTCGAGGCTTTCACCCTCCTCAAGATGCTTTGGGAGGATCTCAATACGAGTCCCGCAGGGCGTCTCAATCACGCCTACGTAGTTGTCGAGACGTAGCCACTTCCGGTCCTCCAACTCAATAAGCGAGGCGCCCGATTTGCTGAGCTTGGAACTCAACTTGCAAAGCCAATCGAATGCAGACTGAGACACTTGCTGTCGATCGAGCGATGGCTCGGCCAGCATACTGGATGTCAGCCGGGCATACTCACGAACCGTGATGAGAGTGGTCACCGATTGGCTTTCCCAAGCGCCTCAATGACCTTCTTTCCCAAGTGCCGAGTATTCATGGTCGCACCCGTCGTCCATGTCATGGGTATTCCCAATTTTCTCGCAATGTCGAGCAGGGGCTTCTTCGCAACTTCTTCCTTTTGGCCGCTATTCCACACTTCGATCGTGCCGCTGGACAGCTGCCTTATCGTATAAGGGCCGTGAGTGGCCTCCCGTTCTGTCGTCAACGCCACAGGCTTTAGCTGATGATCGACTATGCCAAGGTAAGCTTCGATCCGACCGAAGGCGAGGTCGTTGATCATCCAGCGGCTAGTTCGCTCGGCGACAGACACGTCGTCCCCAAAGAGCGCTGAGATATTAACGTCTGGCTTGTGTAGGAACCGGTTCTCAGGCGCCTTCCGAGAATCATTTAGCACGATCTGAATGCGCTCCCAGTCGTCGAAAAAATACTCTTGCAGCAGAGGGATAATCTGCTGGCGGAATATAGAGCCGAGCAACTCGATACTTTTGTCCTCACGCAGGGGGAGGAAGTATGCGTGGCCAAGGCGATGATCTCGGTCCAACAGCACCTCGATCCGCTCGTTCATGACCGACAGCATTTGCCCTACATTGAGCCCTTGCAGCTCGATTTCTCTTAATAGGTCTGGGCGAGGGAGCATCTCTCTGAAATGAAACCGTCTTCGCAATGCAATGTCTAAGCTGGTTAGAGACCTATCAGCGGTGTTCATCGTCCCGATGATGTGAACGTTGGCGGGCACGCTGAATCGTGACTTAGAGTAAGGAAGAATCACCTCCAGCGCTTCTTCCGCATCCTTTCGCTTCGACGGCTCAATTAGTGTAATGAGCTCTCCGAATATCTTTGAGACATTCCCACGATTGATTTCATCAATGATCAGCACCTTCGGACGACTGACTGCGGGTGCATCGACCGATGTGGGACTTGCGAAGCCAAGATAGCGCTCTACAAGAACCGATAGTATGTTTTCATACCCATTGACGAGGTACGGCTCTAACAGAGAACCCGGCATCTTCTCGAACACTTCCTTTTGCCGAATGTTTGCAACAGTAAGCTTTCCGTCTCTCACACAGTCAGCTAGGTCTCGAATCAAGCTCATTCCGATGGGGAGGCGCTTTTTGTTTGGCTTGATCAGCTCGAGAACGTCTCTGGACGCATAAACAACTTCGTACCCACTGCCAAACGTGTCTCCGATGCGGAATGCCTGAGCCGCACTAGCGATCGTAGAAGCGTGATTGCCGGTGTTGCTCAGGAGGCCGGCGAGCTTCGTTCTGTCGATCGAGTGTGACTTCAGCTCATACAGAGTCATTTGACTGAATTGATTTTGCATAAGCTGTTCGTACGGTAGGGACGGTGAATAGACCCGCAGCCATTTTACATTGCGGCATTGCCCATACTTGTCATCACCATCTCCTTGAGGTTCTCGTGCTATTTGGCGGTAGTCGCCAGTTACCTCGGCTATGGCTCTGAACTTTGTATTGCCGTCGGAGACGACCACGAGGTCGCCCTTCTTCATCTTGAGCAGAAAATTGGTCACAGCTGTAATAGCATAGGAATCCGCTTCGTCAGATTTTCCCGCCTTCTGTGAGCGATCAAATACCTCGTCTCGACTTTTGCAGCCGGTGAAATCTGTATCACCTCCATACCCTAGAAGAATGTAGTTATTCTCGACGCATTCATCGTAGATGTACGCATCGCTCGCCAGAGTGTTGCCCAATGACATTTTCCATATGCGGCGCCCCTCGATGGACACAGGGGCCGTTGCCTGCTGTGTTACCTTGGCAGCAGCGGTGTCACAGAGTATTTTGAATATGCCGTCCTCCACGGCATATCGAATCTGCCCGTCAGCATCATGATCAGCCCGAAGACCCTCAACGAAATCTTCGTAGCTAAAGCTTTGATGGAAGGTAACGAAGCGAACCTCTCCGTCTGATGACAATTCGTCAAATCGCCTCTTCAAGGCGGTCCGATTGGACCGATTTGCTTCCAGGTAGGCCGGATCCAAGATGTCGAGCGCTAGCTCAATGACGGCAAATGTCTTGCCTGTTCCTGGCGGGCCATAGAGAATTTGATTGAGCATTTGCTGTAACCACAATCTGGCGCTTGTTGCTCTAAACTCGCTTGATTCGTGTGCGATCTTCAATCGTTTCGAGCGCTATACTCGCAATGCAACTAAAGTATCGGGCGCTGGAGGGCGGCAGTCAGACTCAAAACCTGAGTGCACTTAGAAGCTGTGATGACACTTATCCATATCCCGCCTCCAGGCCGGCAGCCAACTAACCCGCTCGGTGCGACGGGTGTCACACCGCGTTGCACCAGGCTCTATCGCCAATGGAAGCGACCGATCCAAACCAGATCGTCCTTCCGGGCGATGCTCGCTGCGTTCGGGGCCGCTAGGGCCAGGTGTTCTAATTGGAACGACGAGTCATCAAGACCCAAGTGCCAAGGTACAATCCTGCGGTAGACCTTCAATCAATCGTTCAGCCGAACCATCACCATGGTGTAAGCGGCGAAGCCGCTGCGAAGCTCTTATTGGCTTCTGTGTAATTGGCGGCCGGTCGTTCACCTCGGCGACCGAAGCAACATCGGTCACCATCACCGTCACCATCATCTAACCGTCAACAATCGTCCTACGGACGATACTCACTACGTTCGTGGCTTTGATGTTGGAATCTAAATCTATGATCAAGTACCGTGGTCTATCTTGCAGTTGCCTTCAATCACACTTCAGCCGACGACGGCCAAAGCACGATCGAGAAGCTTGCATATAGCCCCGTCACACACCAATTTGAATCACCATTGCTGGTACGGGGCGGTTGAGCGATCTCCCGTTTACGTTCAGTTCCAACGCTAGTCTGTAGAGCCAATTGGTCGACGTCTACATCCTCGAGGGTCGCAGCGTTGCGTTGCCCTCATCGTGCTCGGGCCAAGGCCTTTGCTTTGAGTTGTTGCTTGGGTTTGTTCTCGCCGAACATTCTGTATTCCGTCTCACGCCAGACGTAACAGGGCGTCGAGATAGACCACGCCAAGTCGATAATGCGAGTGATGGTGCACCGGTTGAGATGCCGATGCTGGGCAGCCAGGTTGTAGGGCTACCGGGATTGTCGCTGCTATTTAGTCCTGCTCGGCACTGCAGACGAACAGTCTTGCCATGCAGGTCTGCATGTATAGAACGCCATCAAGCCAGCCATTTTTCTAATGGGCTTTCGGCCTCATCACCGTCCGAGCGACCATAGCAACGACCTCAGGCGGCAAGTATGATCGTACGCACCACTGAAGGGCTGCCCCAATTTCCCCGGTGAAACTCCCGGTCGCTACCCGCACCCCAAAACGCTAAAGCTACCCCGCACCCAAGACGAAGCCCGACGATGTGTTCGAGCTAGCTGCGGGGTCCGAGACACTGGGGCCAATCCGAAACGCATCAGAGACTCTGGGAGAGCAAGGGCACTCCATCAGCCCAAGATGCACAGAAGAAGGCGCAGGGTTCTCGACAAAAGATTGACAGCGCCCGTGGCAGGACTGCAGGCTGTTGAAACTACTCCGCAATTTTACTTCCGTTGGAAGTTCAAGCACTGCCACGGGCGGTACGC